>CAIWMU010000029.1 GCA_903913865.1 uncultured Verrucomicrobia subdivision 3 bacterium | reverse complement strand
CCGAAAACATCCTCGCCTTGCGCTGCATTCACAGCAGCCATCGGCTCGAGGACTTCTGGAAACACCGACTCAATCACCACGCCTCACGCAACGACACCCTGACCCTGGCGGCCTGACGTGAACAATTTTGTCTCACACCCCCAGCCGGCAGGGTGTCTGCCTGAACTTTACACCCGGGGACCAACTGGGTAGTCTGACCCCATGCTTCCAGGGCGGGGATGGGCCCGCCCGCGATGTGACATGCGTTTATCTGAATCAACACAGCAGCTATGAATTGGGCGCGCCTGCGGCATTTTTCATGGCTCGACACACGCGCCCGCTTTGTGGCTGCCACGCCACAGGGCGGAGCCCTGCTGGACGTTGGATCTTCTGACGGCGAAACGCTCGGCCACATTCACGAACTCCGGCCCGACCTCCGCCTTTTCTCGGTGGACATCGCGGGAAAGCCGGAAAACTACCCCCCCGGCTGCGAATTCCGCCGGGCAAATCTGGAAACGGACCGGCTGCCCTGGGCGGATCGCTCGATGGATGCCATCACCTGCATGCATCTGGTGGAGCATCTGCAGGATCTCAACCTGCTCAGCACAGAACTGGCCCGGGTCCTCAAGCCGGGCGGACGCATCTATTTTGAAACGCCCCACCCGAAAACCGTGGCATTGCCCAGCCCCTCCGGTCCTGCGGCGGGCACCTTCACCCTGAATTTTTACGACGACCCCACCCACATCCGCCCGGTGGGCATCGGGGCTCTCGCCCAAAAATTGTCGTCCGCAGGCTTGCGGGTGGTGGATAGCGGGACCTCGCGCAACTGGCTGTTCGCCGCCTCCTGGCCCCTGTTCCTGCTCGCACCGGCCAGCCGCCGGAAATACACGGCACGGGTCCATTGGCTGGGTTGGTCCTCGTTCCTCATTGCTCAACGACTTCCGTGAAACCTCGACTGCTCGTCATCGAATTGTGGGGCCTGGGTGATCTGGTGATCGCCTCCTCATTTCTCAAGGCTGCAGCCGAGAAGTATGAGGTCACCCTCCTGGCCAAACCCTACGCGGGTGATCTGGGCCGTCGCTTCTGGCCCTCCGTCCGGACCGTCAATTTTGTGGCCCCCTGGACCGCGTTCCGTGGAAAATATCTTCTGTATAACTGGCCCTGGGCGCGGTTGTTGAGAATCCGCCGGGAACTGGGAGGCAGTTTTGATGTGGCACTTTCGGCCAGATGGGATCCCCGGGACCATGCCCTCATCAAGTGGATAGGCGCAGATCAGCGGCTCGGCTTTCCCAGGGTTGGAAGCCAGATCATCCTGACCCGGCCACTCCGCCGCCCCGCCCCCGCATCTCATCGTATTGAGTATTGGAAAGTTCTGGGTGATGCCCTCAGCTTGAATCTGGCCGCCCAGCCAGCCCCATCCCCCACGGCCAGCGGATCAGGGGAGATCCTGGTCCACAGCGGGGCCGGGCAGCCGATCCGGGTCTGGCCGCTGGACCACTACCTGAACATCGTGCAACGGCTGCGGGCACGCGGGCACCGGGTCCGGGTCGCGTGCGATGCCGACCAGCTGGGCTGGTGGCATGCCGCCGGAGAGGCGGGTGCGGCGATGCCTTCGACCGTGCCCCAGCTGCTGGAGCTGATAGACCATTCGGCCGTGTTTGTCGGGAACGATTCCGGCCCGGCACATCTGGCCGCATACACCGGGATTCCCACATTCACGCTCTTCGGCCCGCAACTCTACGAATGGTTCGCCCCGCTGCATCCGCAGGGGGATTGTTTCGAGGGAAAACCGTGCCCCTACAAGCCCTGCTCAGACTACTGCCGGTTCGATTCCCCCCTCTGCCTGAGAAACGTTTCCAGCGATGAGGTCTGGGTGGCCCTCACAAAATTTCTGGACCGTGTGGCCATCCCGTCCCGCGCCGCCTGAGATATTGCGGCCTACTTGAAGAGGCCCATGAAAAATCCGGCCACAAAGACCAGCATCAAAATCGCCGCTGCGGCGAACTGTGTGATGGTACACATGCGCATGATGCTGTCCCCCCGGGCGCGGCTCTCCTGGAGATTGTAGTTGAAGAGGGCATCTGCCGCCTTTTTGTATTTGGAATAGGCCGGGAGGAGTTCCTTCTGGCTGTGCACGACCGCCTGGGCATGGTTGGTGCTCTCCATCAGTGAGACCGTCACGGTCCGTATCTCCAGATACTTCCGGCGTGTCTCAATCACCTCGCTGAAGAGGGCCGCCTCGCCCGGTCCAAGCTCATGTGTGGAATACTCGTTCAGTACGTTTTCCGTGTAGCGGCTGTAGTCATCGATCTCCTTTCGCAGGTTTTCCCGCTCGGCATGATCCTCCGTCATCATCAGCAGCAGGGTCCGGTTGAAGGCCTGGGCGAGGCTGGCATTGGCCTCCCCCGCACTCGACAACCCCGGCAGGGTGTCCCTCACAATCTCGCGGGCATCATCCTTGAGATAGGAAATACTCAGGAAACCCATGGCGCCGATCAACAGCATCACCAGCGCTCCTGCTGCGACACCCTTGAGGGAAAAAAGCCGGTGCATGATGTTCGCAAACCCGCCCATTCCGGAATAGGAGCTCTTTTGTGAGCGCGACCGTGGAACCTTCCCCAGGGCCATTGCCTCCTCATAGATTCCGTGCATCCGTTTGCCCTTGCCCTCCCAATCGTAACCGGCCTGGATGGTCCGGCGGGCCGCATCCCCCTGCCGGGTCAACTCCTCCGGGTGGCTCTCATAGAAGCGGATGGCCTCGGCAATCCCGTTGACCACCGCATCCCGCCCTCCCAGGGGGACTTTCTTTCCACAGTTTTCCTTCACCGCGATCCCCGGCCCGCCGCAATCCAGGCAGATCACCGGCAAACCATTCAACATCGCCTCGAGCACCGCATATCCCCCGGTGTCGTGAAGGCTGGGAAACAGGAACAGATCATAATTGGAATAAGCCTGAAGCACCTCCGAACGGGGCATCCTGCCAAGAAAGGTCACACGGTCTGAGAGACCCAGTTTTTCAACCTTCGATTCGGCAGCGGCTTGGTAGTTTCCATCCCCGATCAGGGTCAGGCGGCTCGTTCCCCCGGCATGCTTCATCGCATCGAGTGCCAGATCGATCCCTTTGAGCGTGATGATATTCCCGACAAACAGCATCCACAACTCACCCGGATTCCGGGAGCGCGGCGGGCATGGGAAATCGGCCGTGTGCAGGCCGATGGCAGGCTCCAACTGGGTCTGGAAGCCCAGCAACGCGAAGGTGGTCCGCATTTCCGGTGTGGATGCCAGAATGACTGTGCTGGCCTGTGCCCTCTTGGGAAGGACATGAAATGGCATGGACTGCAGGAGGTTGTTCAGGTTCCGCAAAACCTCGTTCATCAGCGACCGGGGATGATGCCACGGGAGCAGTGCGCGGGGGATGGATTCAATCCCGCCGATGGGACCCCAAATGCACGGGACACCGTGTCCCCAGATCGCGATCGGATAACGGAACCCGGCGAAGGTCACATGGTGCATCAGGTCGTAACGATGGACCTTGTGCAACTGAGCTATGACCGCCCGGGCCGACTTCTGCCACAGGATGTAGTAGATCTTGACCGCCTTCATCCGCTTTTTCAAGGTCAGCAGAAACGGTTCCCGGTCGTGATAGACAAATTTGGGGAGCGGCTGGCGGCCACGCAGAAGTTTAATGCCCGCCTCGATGCCGTCGCGATTGTTTTCCCGGGTCAGCACCGTGACGTCGTAATACCGGGCCATCTGCAAAACCCATTGCCAGCCAACCTCCGGCTCGGAACCCTTCCCAGGCTCGCAGGCATAGGCGGATATCAAGACTTTTGCTTTTTGCGGCATCGCGTTTCCCCACCCTAACCAACTTCGTCCCACGCGGCAAGTGCCCCTCACACGGTCAGGCTCGACAATCACCGCCGCTCCTCCCCATCATCCATGCACATTATGGCAGCCGCAATCAACAGCACAGCCACGCCACCATCGGCCGGGGCAGGACAACCCGCCAGCCGGTGGCCCGCCCAGGTGAAATTCATCGTGGGCAACGAGGCCTGCGAACGCTTTAGTTACTACGGCATGAAGGGCATTCTCGCCCTTTACATCACCAGTGTGCTCCTCAAGACGGAGGATGACACCACAAACATCATAGCCCTCTTCAGTGCGGTGAACTATTTCATGCCCCTCCTCGGCGCCTGGGTGGCCGACCGCTATTGGGGACGCTATAAGACGATCCTGCTGATTTCCCTGTTCTACTGCCTGGGCCACGGGGTGCTGGCCACCAGTGACCTTGTGACCACCCCGGACGCCAAGGCGTGGGTGCTCTACATAGGCCTCGGGCTGATTGCATTCGGTTCCGGGGGAATCAAGCCCTGCGTCTCCGCCTTCATGGGGGATCAATTCCGCCCCGACCAGCGCCACCTGCTCCAAAAGGCCTATGCAGCCTTTTACTGGGCCATCAATCTCGGCTCCTTTTTCAGCTATCTGGCGATCCCGGCGATCAGGAAGGCCTGGGGCTACGGCTGGGCTTTCGGTGTGCCGGGCATCTTCATGGCGGTCGCCACCTGCATCTTCTGGCTGGGGACACGGCACTACGTGATAATCCCGCCAGCCCGGGTGGGTAAAACCGCAGGCTTCTTCAAAGTCTTCTGGGAGGCCTTCCGCAATTCCGGTAGCCGTTCCGCCGGGCAGGGATTCTGGGATGCCGCCCGGTCCCGCTTCAGCGGTGCGGAGGTGGATGCCGCCCGCTCTGTGCTCCCCATTTTGAGCGTGTTCGCCCTGGTGCCTGTGTTCTGGGCCCTCTTTGACCAGACCTCCTCAACCTGGGTGTTGCAGGGGCAGAAGATGCTGCCCTGCACTGTTTTTGGATGGACCATAGGACCGGAGGAGATGCAGTCCGCCAACCCGGCGCTGGTGATGCTCATCATACCGATGGTCACGCTCTGCCTGTATCCCATGCTTGGACGCTTCGCCAGCCCGCTCAAGCGGATGAGCCTCGGCATGTTTCTGGCCGCCCTCTCCTACGTGGTCGTGGCAATGCTCCAGAGCCGGATCGAAGGGGGTGCCCACCTCAGCATTCTCTGGCAGATCGCCCCCTACGCGATCCTCACCCTGGCCGAGGTCCTCATCTCCACCACCGGGCTCGAATTTGCCTTCCGCGAAGCCGCCCCTGAGATGAAGAGCATCATGATGGGCTTCTGGAACCTGACCGTCACCCTCGGCAACCTCCTGGTGGTGCTCATCACCAAGGTGATGGGTGGTGCCGACAAACTCAGCGGCTCGGTGAGCACCTCCCGCTTCCTCCTTTATGCCGGGCTTACCTTCGTTGTGGCCATCGCTTTCAGCGTGATTGCCACGTTTTACAAGTACCGGGACACCTCCGCAGCACAGGGACGTTGATTGCCCGGGGTTGACAGGAGGCGTTTCATGCCGAATATAGGGAACTGATGATCACTGAAGATACCGTCAAGAGTGCGTTAAAGGCCGTCAAATATCCCGGTTACAGCCGGGACATCATCTCCTTCGGGCTGGTGAAACGGATCACCATCAACGATGGCGTTGTGAGCGTTGGAATGGCGCTCAACTCCGGCAATCAGGAGGTGGCGAAGCAGATCAAGGCCGATGCCGAGCAGGCCCTCAAGGCGATGGAGGGGGTGACCGCAGCCAGGGTCGAAATCGAGCAACCCACCGCGGGTGCCGCCTCCGGCTCAAACCCCTGGGCCCAGCAGAACCGGGTTTCGGGCATCCGGCGCGTGCTCGCCATTGCCAGTGGCAAGGGTGGCGTTGGCAAATCAACCGTCTCCGTAAACCTCGCCTGCGCCCTCACCCACCTCGGGATGCGCGTGGGTCTTCTGGATTGCGATATCTACGGTCCCTCCATTCCTCTCATGATGGGGACCCGGGAAAAGCCCACCGTCAATGGCGCCGACAAGATGGTTCCCCCGATGCAATATGGGGTCAAACTCATGAGCATCGGTTTCCTTGTCGAGGGGGACCAGCCGGTGATCTGGCGCGGACCGATGATCGTCAAAACCATCCAGCAGTTCGTCGGCTCGGTGGAATGGGGTGAACTGGATTTCCTGCTTGTGGATCTTCCCCCCGGCACGGGCGATGCCCAACTCACTCTCTGCCAGACAGTTCCGCTGGATGGCGGTGTGATTGTCACCACCCCCCAGGAGGCCTCCCTGGGCGTTGTGCGCAAGGGAATCTCCATGTTCCAGAAGGTCAATGTGCCCATCACCGGCATTGTCGAGAACATGAGTTACTTCATCACGCCGGGTGGAGAGCGGGTGGAGATCTTCGGTCACGGCGGTGGCCGGACCGAAGCCGAGCGGCAGGAGGTTGCTTTTCTCGGGGAAATCCCCCTCTTCACGCAGATCCGCGAGGGCGGCGACAAGGGTGTGCCGGTGACGGTTTCCGGCCCGGAAGAAGCCCCGGGAAAGGCGTTCATTACGATAGCTAAATCTTTAATTGAGCGTTACAAATAACTTTAGATCGGCTGCTTTTTATCTTCCCTCTCCCAACCCGTCACGTAAAATTTAGAAAATACCGTTGCGATGAATCCGGGTGGCCAGCCAGGCGGTTTCAGTTTGCCTTTTGGCCATGCCGGGCTTATGTGTTAAGAGCAACGCAGTAATGGGTTGCGATTATGTCAGACGAAACTAGAGAGCAGCTCTCAGCCAGTGATCTGCTGAAGAATTCCTCGCTCTACCGCGAATTTCAGGCGGAGCGCGAGGAGATCCTAAAGCACAAGTGGATCGAATCTGAGAAGGCGGGCTGCGATATTGGATTTGAACGGGCGTTGACGGACTGGATCATCAAGCATCGTTCCAAGTGGCGCAAAGGGCGCCAGGCATCGGCCCACCATTGATGGTGCCGGTTGGCCTTTGGTCAGACCTTTAACGCAGCCCTGAGAGGTTGCGAAGGCAAGTGTCGTATGAAATCAGCACTCATTTTTTGCACCGTCCCCCTCCCTGCAGATCGTTTTAGTTCCCCGCTCCGTTCCCCTTTTCTGTCTCGACCTCTCCCCCGCTTTCAGGTTCCCTTGATGCACATCGGAGGTCCGGACCTGTTCACAACCCCCGCATCCATCCGAAGCTGAGCCATGGCCGAATCGATTCTAATTTTGAACGCCACTGCGATCCAGCGGGCGTTGACCCGCATCGCACATGAGATTGCCGAGCGGAATGACGCCAGCCGCGAGGTGGTCCTTGTTGGCATTCAACGGGGAGGCGTCTCCCTGGCCCGCAGATTGGGTCCGCTGCTCGGAAGCATCTGGGGGCAACCGGTTCCAATCGGAACCCTCGACGTCTCCATGCACCGGGATGACCTTGCCAACCGCATGGCACCCGATGTCCAGCCCACCTCCATCCCCTTTGACGTCACTGCCAAGACGGTGGTGATCGTGGATGATGTCCTTTACAGCGGCCGCACCACCCGGGCCGCTCTGGATGCGTTGAATGATTTTGGCCGCCCCAGCCGGATCCAACTGGCGGTGCTGGTGGACCGTGGACACCGGGAACTCCCCATCAAGGCCGATTTTGTGGGCAAGAACGTCCCCACGGCCCGGGGGGAAAGCATTGTGGTGAGGCTCTCCGAGGATGGAGGGGCCGAGGAAGTTGTTTTGGAGAAGCCATGATCATCCCACCCGTGGCGCACGGATGGGGAATGGCACACTCAGGCAGAAAATACCGAACCAGGAGACACCGATGAGCTGGAACCGGAAGCATCTGATCGACATTGAATCGCTGACTGCGGATGAAATCACCACGGTGCTCGACACCGCGCGTGCCTTCAAAGCCGTCGGGGAGCGGGCCATCAAGAAAGTGCCCGCACTGCGGGGCAAGACGGTGGTCAACCTGTTCATCGAACCCTCCACCCGCACCCGGATCAGCTTCGAACTGTCCGAGCAGCGGCTCTCGGCGGACATCATCAATTTCACCGCCGAGGCATCCTCGCTTAAGAAAGGCGAGACGCTCAAGGATACGGCGAGAAACCTCGAGGCGTTGAACGCCGATTTCATCGTCATCCGCCACAGTGCCTCCGGTGCTCCCGCGTTCCTTTCCCGGGTGCTCAATGCCAGCGTGATCAACGCCGGCGATGGGGCGCATGAACATCCCACCCAGGCCCTGCTGGACGCTTTCACGATCCGTGAGCACAAGGGGACGATTGCAGGCCAGAAGGTGACCATCCTTGGCGATATTCTCTACAGCCGCGTGGCCCGCTCCGACATCTGGGCCCTCACCAAGCTGGGCGCATCGGTCACCCTGTGCGGCCCAACAACACTGGTTCCGAAGGAGTTCGAGAAGATGGGTTGCCGCATCACCCACAATGTGGAGGAGGCGATTCGCGATGCGGATGTCATCAACCTGCTGCGCATCCAGCATGAGCGCCAGCGCAAGAGCATGTTTCCCGGCCTCGGGGAATACACGAGCCTCTTCGGCCTGAACCAGGCCCGGCTGAAGCTCACCAAACCGGATGCCATGATCATGCATCCCGGCCCCATCAACCGGGGGGTGGAGATCGACAGCGAAATCGCCGATTCCAAACGCTCGGTCATTCTGGAACAGGTGACCAACGGCCTGGCCGTCCGCATGGCGGTCCTGTTCCTGGTGAACGGCGGCAAGGGGCCGCAGGAAATCACCGGCTGATCAGCCGAATACGATCCGGCAGATAATCACCGAGGCGATCACCCCCATGAGATCCCCGAACAGCCCCGCCAGGAGGGCGTAGCGGGTCTTTTTGATTCCCACCGCCCCGAAGTAAACGGCCAGCACGTAGAACGTCGTCTCGGTGCTGCCAAAGATGGTGCCCGCAGTCCGGGCAATCAGGCTGTCCGGCCCGAAGTTCATCACCAATTCTGTAAAAATCCCGAGCGTGCCGCTCCCGCTCAGCGGTCGCATGAAGACCAGCGGCAGCAGGTCGGAGGGAAAACCGAGCTTCGCCATCAGCGGTCCGAGGGCACGGCTCAGGATGTCGATCCCCCCGGCCGCCCGGAACATCCCGACGGCCACAAGGATCGCCACCAGATAGGGAATGATCCGGATCGCCACGTCAAACCCTTCCCGCGCCCCCTCCACAAACTCCTCATAGACCTTCACCCGCCGCAGGGCTGCGTAGAGGGGGAACATGGAAAGGAGCACCGGAATGGACAATTTTGAAACAGCATCCACCACCCGGACAAAACCTGTCTTGGATGCGCCCGCCGCAGGGGGAATGATCCCGAACGCCTCGGGAAAGGCCATGCGCAGAAACAACCCCAGAAAAAAGAGGCCGAAGGCACCCAGCAGAATCCAGCCCCAGGCCGGAAGGGGTTGCAGCGTTGCCGCCTCCTTCACCGCCGGTTTATCCCCGCTGCTGTCCGGGGTGGCTGCGGGGGCCTCAGCGAGCGGTGCAGCTGCGGCGGCCTGCCGGAACATGGGCAGCTTGGAGAGAAAACGGGCCATCAGCACCCCGGAGGTCGCGGCGCAGGCCGTGGCCATGATGCAGGTGCCGACGATTGCCGTCGGATTGGTGGAATTCTTTGCCGCGAGCACCGCGATGGCCGTCACGGGGATCAACTGGATGGAACTGGTGTTGATGGCGAGGAACATGCACATCGCATCAGTGGCCGTGCCGGGATTGGGGTTGAGCCGTTCCAGATCCTTCATGGCCCGCAGCCCCAGCGGCGTCGCGGCATTCCCCAGTCCCAGCATGTTCGCCGCCATGTTCATCAGCATGGAGCCCATCGCCGGGTGCTCGGGTGGAACATCGGGAAACAGCCGCCGCATGACAGGCCGCAACCCCTTCGCCAGAAGGGAGACAAGCCCCGAGCGCTCCGCGAGCCGCATGATCCCGAGCCACAGGGCCATGATGCCGATCAGCGGGAAGGCAATATCGATCACCGCCACCCGGGCCATGTCCAGCCCCTTGTCGGTCATCGCCCCCAGATTCCCGCCCACGCCACCGATCAGCACGGCGAGCAGGATCAGTCCCAGCCAGATATAGTTGAGCATGCCCCTGCCTATAACGGTCCCACGCCCCGAGCGCGAGTCAAAACTAGTGTTGAACCGACCCACTCACTTCACACCCCTGTCGGGTAACCTTTTCCCGTGAGGCAACACGTCCGGGCAGCCCGCCCTTGTTTCTCCCACTTCGGGCGGGCGCCAAGCCGCTCAAAACCGGGACCCGGAAAAAGTCTCACGCGAAGACGCCAAGGCGCGAAGAAGAGACAGGATTCGGGTGCTTGGCGTCCCGGCGACTGTGCGCGATAAGCTCCGTTCGGTGCATATGGTCTTTCCCTCCGCGTTGTCCGGGGGGGAAGGGGAGAACCGCGAATGGACGCCAATGGGCGCTCATGGGGGAACGCCCTTGCGGACGGGCGTTGACCGAATTCCCGCGCCAACGGTGCAGAATGGGATAACTCAGGCCAGAGGCCCGGTTTCATGCGATGGAATCGTAGGATGTTTCACACGAAGGCACGAAGCCACGAAGGGGGGTGGCTGGTTGCGCCGACCACATTGGTGGCGTTG
>CAIWMU010000028.1 GCA_903913865.1 uncultured Verrucomicrobia subdivision 3 bacterium | reverse complement strand
CTATGACAAACTCAAGGTGAACTGGAAGGACCTTCCAAAGACAAAATTGGAAGTCCAAACCACAACGACTTTGTAGTGCCTAAATATTTCGAGGCCTGATCATCAACAACTTAACGAGGGTCGTGCGAAAGTCGGGCTAAGGGGGTGGCCCTCTAGGACGTCCCGCCCGGGCAAGCAAATCCTTCGCGGTTCTCCACTCACCGCCCCGGGAGGGGGAGATCAGGTCTCCTTGAGCCAATCTGCCACTTCGCGGGCGGAGTAGGTGATCAGAATATCGGCCCCGGCCCGGCGCATCGCCAGCAGGCTTTCGATGGTCACTGCCCGCTCATCGATCCATCCATTGGCGGCAGCAGCCTTGATCATGGAGTATTCCGCGCTGACAGAATAGGCGGCGGTCGGGTAGCCGAACTCGGTTTTCACCCTGTGAATGATGTCCAGATAGGCCAGTGCGGGCTTGACCATCACGATGTCGGCCCCTTCCTGGATGTCCAGTGCGACCTCCCGCACCGCCTCGTCCCCGTTTGCGGCATCCATCTGGTAGCTCCGGCGATCCCCGAACTTGGGGGCGGACTCCGCAGCATCACGGAACGGCCCATAATAGGCCGAAGCAAACTTGGCGGCATAGGACATGATGGGGATCTGGTCAAAACCTCCAGCGTCGAGAGCTGAGCGGATGGCCCGCACCCTGCCATCCATCATGTCGCTCGGAGCGATGATGTCGGCCCCGGCAGCCGCATGACTCGCCGCCGTCCGGGCGAGCAACTCCAGACTTTTATCGTTAAGGATCGTTGCGCCCGAGGCAGTCTGTTTCACGATTCCACAATGGCCATGCGACATGTATTCGCAAAGGCAGACGTCGGTGACGACCAGCAGGTCGGGAAGTTCCTTCTTCAAGAGCCTCGTCGCCCGCTGAACGATCCCCTTCTCCGCATAAGCCCCGGAGGCTTTTTCATCCTTCCGGTCCGGGATTCCGAACAGAAGCACTGCCGGGACTCCCGCAGCATAGGCTGCCTTAACGTCCTTCAGCAGTTCATCGAGCGAAAGCTGGGATACCCCGGGCATGGAGCCAATGGGACGTCTCTCCCCTTTCCCCTCCCGGACAAAAAATGGCAAAATCAGCTGCGACGCGCTCAAGGTCGTTTCACGGACCATTTTCCGGAGTGCAACGGAGTTGCGCAACCGGCGGGGTCGCAAGGCTGGAAACTGGCCAACTGGATACAAGCTCATGCCCACATCCTAGCCAGACCAGCGGGGCTGTAAAGTCCGCTCCGGAGGATCCACGGCACATGCCAGAAACCCTCCCCGGTCGGGGGCAGGAAAATCACCGCCCGGGATTCCAATTTTCTTGAGACCACAGGGGCGTGCGGATAGGGTCTGAAACGTCTCCTGTTTGGATGATTGGAACGACATGACACCCAAAACCCATACCCTTGCGGAAATTGCACGGCTGCTGAACCGCCCGGTCGTCCTGCTCTCCGGCCTGCAGAGCCGTTTCGAGCTTCCCCGCAGCGAGAGCGGTGTCTACCCCACTTCACATCTGGCCCTTTTGCGAACGCTCATCTACCTCAGAACGTTCGGAATCGGCGAGGACCGCATCCTGCGTCTCTGGAATCTTGAGAAAAAGCTGCTCCAACTGCTCCATATTGATACCACAGGGTCCACCACCTGGTGTATTGACTCCTGTGGAGCCACCAACCATCCGAAGCGGCGTCTCCTGCTTACAAACTTTGACATCGGCATTTCGATCCCCTCCGGCACCGTGCAGCTTGGCCTCGATTTTTCAAATCAACTCCCCGAACTCTTTTCAAGCAGTGAGATGGGGGAGGATGCGATCCGCATTTTGAAGGAATATGCCAGTCTTGCCAGCGAGATTCTCAACGATGTTGCGGCCGAACAGGCAAACCTGCGCGCCGCAATCAAGTGGGCCGCTCATCTGGCTCAAACCGCCAGATGATGCAGCCCCTCCCGTGAATCGTCCCAGGGGATGGTCTGCGGTCTGATCGGGCATTTTTGCCCCGGCAGAATCCTTGACGGGGATCATGAGGGTGTTCTACGTTCTGCGGGTCAGCTTGTTTCGAAAAACTTAAACGAACTGGATTAAATATGAACGAACCCACCTCCGAACTTTCACGTCGCGACTTTTTGTACCGCACCGCTCTGGGTGCCGCCGGCATGGCGATGCTCACCCCCTCCGTAATGTCCGCTGCCGGCAAGGGAAAAATCCCCGTCGGTCTCGAGCTGTATTCCCTGAGGGACCAGTGCAAGACCGACCTGCCGGGCATGCTAAAGGCGGTGGCGAAAATCGGCTACAAGGGAGTGGAGTTTGCGGGCTATCACGGCCGCACCGCAAAGGAACTGCGCCAAATGCTGGATGACAACGGCTTGGTCGCCTGCGGAACACACACCCCATTCGAGACGATCCAACCGGCCAAACTTGAGGAAACCATCGAGTTTAACCGTGTGATCGGCAACAAGTTCCTCATCATCCCCTGGATGGAGGGGAAGTCGGCCAAGGAATGGGAGGAGAAGGCTGTGCTGTTCAACGAAGTAGCCGGAAAAGTAAAATCCCACGGGATGTGTGTGGGATACCATGCGCACGCACACGATTTCACCAAGTTCGGCGATATCTCCGCCTGGGATATCTTTTTTGGCAAGACCGGTCCTGAAGTCGTCATGCAGCTGGACACCAGCAACTGCCTCGAAGGCGGCGCAAACCCGGTCGAAGTTCTGAAGAAATATCCCGGCCGCGCCCGGACGATCCACTGCAAATCGAACGGCGGCGGCCCCGAGGCTGTAATGGGAGAGGACAAGGTTGATTGGGCTGCAGTGTTTGAATTCTGCGAGACCAAGGGCGGGACGGAGTGGTATGTGGTGGAGCACGAAAGCAGCAAGGATCCGCTTGATGCAGTCACCCGTGCCTTTGCCGGCATGAAGAAACTCGGCAAGGTCTGATCCTCCTGACCAGCCAGACGCAACGCATGCGGCCATGGCTGCATGCGTTCAACTGATGCCGATTACCTGATTGCACGGGCGGCATAAGTGGGTTACATAAAGCCCCATCAGGCTTCGGGCCCCTTCCGGTGGCAGCGGTTGCAGCCACCGGGAAGGGCCTGTTTTCAGGGATCTACGGCTCCCCGGCCTGTTCAGAATGGCAGAAACTCTCGATCAACTGTTTGTTCTTGCGAAGCACGCGCTGGTGGATTCCACACCGGCGGCGTGGCGCCCGTGGGTTTCCAGCATTCTCTCCATCGCAGCCATGATCATGGCTTTTGCGACCCTGTTCGCCCTGACAACCATTCTTGAGAGGAAGGGACTGGGGCGCATACAGAACCGCCTCGGGCCGAATCGTGTGGGGCCTTTCGGCCTGCTGCAACCCCTGGCGGACGGGGTGAAATCGCTGACCAAGGAGGATCTGGTGCCCCGTTCAGCAGACCGGGTGCTGCATTTTCTGGCGCCTTTGGTTCTGGTGATCCCTGTGTTTCTGGCCCTCGCGGTGGTGCCGGTGGGCCGCAACATGGTGGCGGTGGATCTGGATGCAGGCATCCTGTTTTTCTTCGCGGTGGGAGCCGCCACCGAACTCTCGGTCTTCATGGCGGGATGGTCCAGCCGGAACAAGTATTCCGTTCTCGGCGCGATGCGGGCTGTGTCCCAGATGATCAGCTATGAGATTCCCCTGATTCTTTCGGCACTTCCGGTTGTCATGATCACCGGCTCGCTGTCCACCGTTCAGATTGTGGAGCGCCAGGCCGTTTTCACAGGTCTGCTCCCCTCATGGAATGTGCTCACCCCGTGGGGTCTTGCCGCCTTTCTCCTCTTTCTCATCGCCGGAACGGCGGAGGCAAACCGCTGCCCGTTTGACCTCCCGGAAGGGGAGTCGGAGATCATCGCCGGTTATTACACCGAATATTCCGGGTTCAAATTCGCCCTGTTTTTCCTCGGGGAATACATAGGCCTGTTCGCCATGAGCGGGCTGGCAATCACCCTGTTTCTGGGTGGATGGTCGGCTCCGCTGGCTGCACTGGCTTTCATTCCCGGCTACGTCTGGTTTTTCGGAAAGCTCCTGGCCTTGATCTTCCTCTTCATCTGGGTGCGCGGCACACTGCCCCGGTTGCGGATGGATCAGCTGATGAACTTTGCCTGGAAATTCATGCTGCCCATGAGCCTGATGACGATCCTCAGTGCTGGCGCCTGGCACTTGATGAGCCCAACACCGGGTGTCCCCCTGTCTTCAGCAGAGGCGGTCACCCACTCGGCTGGAGGAACGATTGCCCGCTGGCTGGTCTGCGGCTTCCTCGTGGCGGCCCCCTATATCCTTCTGGGCAGGTATCTTACCGAAGGCAGGAATGTGGGGCCGAGAACCTATCGCTACGCTGACTGAGCTCTGATGATGCACCCCGCCTTCCTCATCATCGCACTCTTGATCGTCGCTGGAGCCACAGCTGCGATGCGCCTGCGCAACCTCATTCACTGCGCACTGGCACTGACATGCGCCCTTGGCGGGGTCGGACTGCTCTATTTGCTGCTTGGAGCCCAATTTGTCGGCTTCGCGCAGTTTCTCGTCTATATCGGGGCCGTCTCCATCCTGATTGTGTTCGCCATCCTTCTAACGCATGGGATGGATGGCGGCGGGGACACCCTTTTTTCCAGGGGCCGGGCGCTCGGCTGGGGTTTGTCCCTGGTTGTTTTTGCGGTTCTGGGGGGTGCTGTGATGTCGAGCCGCATGCTCCCGGAGGGATCGACCGAACCCCTCGCCTCCACCCCCGCAGTCAGGCAAATCGGCGATCTGCTCATGACTCGCTACATCCTGCCGCTTGAGATCATGGGCCTGCTGCTCACGGCGGCTTTGATCGGTGCGGTGCTGCTGGCGATGAAGTCCGGAGCATCGGCCATGCCCCACACCCAACCGGGAGGCAAAGCCGCGACCCAACCCGGGAGGGATGGCCAATGACTCCCCTCAAGGCATGCCTGCTCCTTTCCTGCGCCCTGTTTGCCATCGGGCTCGCCGGTGCGCTCACCCGGCGGCACGCAATCATCGTGCTCATCGGCGTTGAACTGATGCTGAATGCGGCCAACCTGAATTTCATCGCCTTCTGGCGTTTCGGTCCACATCCCGAGGCGTTATCGGGCATCATGTTTGCCATCTTCGTGATCGGAGTTGCCGCAGCTGAGGCCGCCGTGGGCCTCGCCCTCATCATTGCCATCCACCGTCACTTCAAAACCTGTGATCTGGACAGGATAAACCGCCTGAAGGACAGTTCCTTGCCGGAGGTTCCGGCAGATCAACCGGGGGCCGGACCCAACACATGAACGCGTTTGCAATCCTGTGGATGGTTCCGCTCTTCCCGCTGCTGGCAGCCGGGGTGAGCGCCCTCCTGCCCCGCAAGGCCCGCAAACCGGCAGCCGGGCTGGCCATCGGAGCAATGGCCTGCTCACTCACACTTTCCCTGATGGCCCTGGCAAACGCCTTGAACCAAGCCCAATCCAGCCCGGGAACGGTTCAAACGTGGAATTTCCCTTGGTTTCAAATCGGGGAAACATGGGTGCGGCTGGGATGGTTGCTGGATCCACTCACAGCCTTGATGCTCGTCATGGTCTGCTTTGTCGGCCTCCTGATCTTCATCTACAGCGTCGGCTACATGGCGCACGACTCCAATTTTACCCGCTTCTTCTGCTTCCTCTCCCTGTTCGCCGCCGCCATGCTGGGGTTGCTGATCTCGAACAGCCTGCTGCTGCTGTTCATTTGCTGGGAACTGGTGGGGTTGACCTCCTACCTGCTCATCGGCTTCTGGTTCCACAAACCATCCGCTGCGGCCGCAGCCAAAAAAGCCTTCATCACCACCCGCATTGGCGACATGGCCTTCCTGCTCGGCATCGTGTGGCTTTACTCCGCCACGGGGACACTTCTTTTTTACGATCACGGTGCCGGTTGCCTCGAGGCCGGGGCGATTGGGGAACTGCTTCGAACGGTCACCCACCCCGGCATGACGGCTGCCACGGCCATCTCCCTCCTGATCTTTCTCGGGGCGGTCGGCAAATCCGGCCAGTTTCCGCTGCACACCTGGCTCCCGGATGCGATGGAGGGTCCCACCCCTGTGAGTGCGCTGATTCATGCTGCCACGATGGTGGCGGCGGGCGTGTTCCTGGTCGCAAGGGTTTACCCACTCATGGCGGCGGTCCCGGATTCCCAGGCAGTTCCGGTGCAGGAGGTCATGCACGCCTCTGCCACGGCACCAGCCGGTGAAGCTGCCCACGCGCCATCCCACCATGCTGCTGCAAATGCTCCGGTGGTTTCCACAGCGCTCAAGGTGGTCACCTGGACCGGAATTCTGACCGCCATCATGGCCGCCGGGATTGCCATCGCCCAGAATGACATCAAGCGGATCCTCGCCTACTCAACCGTCTCCCAACTGGGTTTCATGATGATGGGAATCGGAACCGGCGGGGTGGCTGTCGGAATGTTTCACCTGATCACTCATGCGTTTTTCAAGGCCCTGCTGTTCATGGGAGCGGGATCCGTGATTCATGGCTGCCACGAGGAGCAGGACATCCGCCTCATGGGCGGGCTCCGGAAGTTCATGCCGGTTACCTTCCTCACCTATGCCATCGGGATGATGGCACTCTCAGGTGTGCCGCTGTTCTTTTCCGGCTTCTGGAGCAAGGACGCGATCCTGCATGCAGCCCATGGATGGGCACCCTCCACAGCACCCTTTTATCTCGGCCTGCTGGGGGCCCTGCTCACCGCCTTTTACATGACCCGGCAGGTGTGCCTCGTCTTCTTTGGCGCACCACGGCTCGGGACCGGTGCACAACACGGCCACACACCGGAACCACCGCACGAAAGTCCCGCCGTGATGGTCGTGCCCCTGATGCTGCTCGCCGCCTGCGCTTTGCTGCTTGGGTTTCTCGGAACTCCGGCATGGCCCTGGTTCCAGGGTTTCATCAACGGATCGGGCAGCCATTTGGACATGGGGGAACTTTGGGCAGCCGAAAATCTGCGAATGATGGGTCTCTCCGCACTGGTGGTCCTCCTGGGAGTCACACTGGGATGGTGGTATTATGGACGGACCTCCCCTGTGGTGGGTGAACCGGATCCCCTGCTCCGCATCTCCCCCGACATTTATTCCCTGCTGGAGAACAAGGGCTACCTGGATCAAGTCTATGAGGCCACAGTCGTCAGGGGGCACGCCGCCTGGGCGGCCGGATGTGCCTGGGCTGACATCTGGTTGTGGGGCAGTCTGGTTGATGCGACCCGGTATGCGACACTCGGCCTCTCCTGGTGCAACCGCCTGATCGACGAGTTTTTGGTGAATGGCCTCTTCGACCGTTTCAGCGAAGGCCTGAGGATCTGCGGAGGAACCACCTCGCGCTGGCAGAACGGCCGGATACAGTTTTATCTTCGGTTCATCGGCGCGGGCTTTGTGCTCCTGACTCTTGTGCTCATCTGGAGGAGTCGCGAATGAGCGCATTCATTTTGAGCCTGCTCACTTTCCTCCCCGTTGCAGGGGCTTTGCTCATCCTCACAAACTGGCTGGGGGAAGGCCGCGCCCGATGTGTGGCCTTCGCCACATCCCTGCTGAACCTGGGGCTGGCTCTTTCAATGTTCTCCCGGTTCGACGGAGCCCGGGCAGGTTTTCAATTCGTGGAGCGGCATGAATGGATCAAGCCGCTGGCCGTCAATTACCACCTTGGAGTCGATGGTCTCGGAATCCTGATGGTGCTGCTTTCCACGCTGCTGGTTCCGATGGCACTGATGGCCTCCCCCCGGACTGTGGACCGGCCCCGCCTCTATTTCCCTCTGCTGCTGTTCCTTGAATGTGGTTTGATCGGCACGTTCACCGCCTTGAACTTTTTCCATTGGTTCCTGTTCTGGGAGATCAGCCTGATCCCGGCCTTTTTTCTCGTTCGTTTCTGGGGCGGCCCCGGAAGAACAGGGGCATCCCTGCAGTTTTTCATCTACACAATGGTCGGGAGCGTGGGTCTGCTTCTGGCGTTTGTGGCACTCTTTTTGGCGGTGGGGGTGTTCGACTTCACCCGGCTGGGCGAGCTGGCCACGAGCGGCACAATCCCTCTGGCAGTGTCCAAAATGACCAGCGGCGGGGCAACCTCCACCTGTATCTCCTGGTTGATCTTCGCCGGGGCATTCCTGGGATTTGCAGTGAAGGTTCCATTGATGCCCTTCCACACATGGCTGCCGGATACCTATTCGGAGGCCCCCCCCGCAGTGACCATGCTGCTCACGGGTGCCATGTCAAAAATGGGTGTTTACGGGTTCATTAGAATCCTCCTGCCCATCTTCCCGGCCCAACTCCTGACACTGCAACCCTGGCTGGTGGGTCTCGCGGTATTGACCATTGTTTCCTCTGCTGGCGCCGCCTTTGCACAACGGGACCTGCGCCGCACTTTCGCCTATTCATCCGTAAACCACCTGGGCTACTGCCTCCTCGGCATCTTCGCCCTCGCCGGAGCCGGACCGGAATCCGCCCGGAGTTCCGCTCTGGCCGGAGTGCTGCTCCAGATGTTCAATCACGGGCTGACCGCAGCGCTGCTGTTCTGGTTTCTGAAGTTGCTTGAGGATCGGATCGGCGGACGGGTCCGCCTGGATGAAGCCGGGGGTCTGAGGCAGATCATGCCGGTCTTCACCGGCTTGATGGGCATCTCCCTCTTCTCCTCCCTGGGACTTCCAGGTTTGAACGGTTTCATTGGGGAATTTTTGATCTTCAAGGGGGTGTTCGCGATGCACCCATGGGCCGCCGCCTTGGCAACCCCCGGCCTGTTGATCACCGCCGTGTTCCTGTTGACGATCCTCCAAAAAGTGTTCAACGGCCCCGTGAAGGAACAGCACGCGACACTGCCTGACCTGACCGTTGTGGAACGGATCCAACTCGCCCCGGCAATTACCCTGCTGTTCCTGATCGGGATCCACCCGCAAATCCTGATGGGCCCCCTGAGCGGCTTCATTCAGCACGTTGGAGGGGGCCACCCTTAACCCGCCATGGCAGCCTGGAGCATCTACATTTCGTTCATCGGCGCCGGCCTCATAGCCATGCTGCCCCGTAACAGGGCGCATCTGGCACCGTGGCTGGCGTTGCTGTCGGCATTCGCAGGCTTTGCTTTTGCGCTCACCGGGGCATTTGATCCAAATCCGGGAAGTTTTCACATTCTGGCCCGCCACTCCTGGATCGACGCCATGGGGGCGACCTACCTGCTGGGAATCGACGGGATCAGCCTGACATTGATTCTTCTCACAGGTCTGGCCGCCATCTGCGGCATCCTCTTTTCCTGGAACATCCGGGAGCGGGCACCTGAGTTCTTTGCGCTCTATCTGGCCCTGATCGGCAGTGTTTACGGCGTATTCCTCAGTTTCGACCTGCTCCTGTTCTTCGTTTTTTACGAACTGGCGATCGTTCCGAAATACTTCCTGATCGCCATCTACGGCTCGACGCGCCGTGAATATGGCGCGATGAAACTGGCGCTCTATTCCTTCGTGGGTAGCGCCATGGTGCTGGTTGGGTTGCTGGCAGCTTATGCGATCTCCGGGGGAGAGACCTTCGATCTGGTGAAACTGGCGCAGCACCCCTTTCCACGGGAATTTCAGATGTGGGCCTTCCCGCTGGTTTTCACCGGGTTCGCCATTCTGGCGGGGCTTTGGCCCTTCCACACCTGGGCTCCCACCGGCCATGTGGCAGCCCCAACCGGCGCATCCATGCTGCTGGCGGGTGTGATCATGAAGCTCGGCGCCTACGGCTGCCTTCGGGTGGCGATCACCCTCTTCCCGCGCGGACTTGAACCGTGGGGGTTCAGTGTCATCGGTTTCGGATCCTGGCAGGATGTGTTCGGCTTCCTGGCGGTGACGGGAATCGTATCGGGGGCAATGGTCGCCCTGGTGCAACGGGATTTCAAATTCGTCATCGGCTATTCGAGCGTCAGTCACATGGGCTTTGTTCTGCTCGGTCTTGTCACCCTCAGCACCATCGGGATGCGTGGCGCCATCCTGCAGATGTTCTCCCACGGGGTGATCGCAGGCCTGCTGTTCGGCGTGGTCGGCCGCATGGTTTATGACCGCACGCACACCCGGGATTTGGACCTGCTTTCCGGATTTCGGCTCAATCAGGCCCTGCCCTTTGCCTGCGCCATTTTCTGTCTCGCGGGATTTGCATCGATGGGAATGCCCGGGTTCAGCGGGTTTGTTGCCGAGTTGCAGGTTCTGTCGGGAGCGTGGCACAGCTTCCCGTTGCTGACCCTCGTCTCTGGCGTCGGCATCGTCATCGGGGTTGCCTACACACTTCGGGCCATGCAAAAGGCATTCTTCACGACCCCGCCACCCACTCCAGTCACGCAGGGAACCCACCATGAAATGGATGGCGCACCCATCACCCTTCCGGAGAAAATCGGAGCGGTCATTCTCATCACCACATCACTGGTGGTCGGCCTCTACCCGGGAATTCTTCTGCGCTGGATAGATGAGGGGCTGGCCTCCCCGCTTTTTGACCTGTTGCGTCAGGGAGGCCTCTCGTGAACTACCTCGATTTTTTTGCCACCCTCCTGCCAGAGACGACGCTGGTGCTGACGGCCCTGGCGGTGCTCCTGGTTGATGCGGCCGGTCTCCGCGAACTCAAAACAGCCCATCGGATTTTGGGGGCGAGTCTCGTTTCATTGCTCGGCTGTGCTCTGTCTGTGGCATTCGTCTGCATGGGCCACGGCAGTTCATACCTTCTCGATGGGATCCTCATCAATGACCCGCTCACCCGTTTAATCAAGGTCGCCATTCTGATCCCCGGAATGTTCACCTGCCTCCTCACTCCGGGCTCCCGACTCCGGGCTCATCCCGGTGAATATTTTTGCATCCTGCTGCTCGCCATGACGGGCCTGTTGCTGTTGGTCAGTTCCGAGAATCTTCTCGTGATTTTTCTCTCACTGGAACTCGCCAGCATGTGCCTCTACATCCTCGCGGCCTTCAACACCACGGACGCCAGGTCCATTGAGGCAGGACTCAAATACTTTCTATTCGGGGGAATTTCCGCCGCCTTCACCCTGTTCGGGTTCAGCCTGATCTATGGGCTCACAGGATCCATAGACCTGCGCCCCATCGCTGGCGCCCTGGGTCAGTCAACCGACCCGTTGCTGATGGTGGCGGTGGTGATGGTGATCGCTGGATTCGGTTTCAAGATTGCAGCCGTGCCCTTCCATCTTTGGGCACCGGATGTCTATGAGGCAGCCCCTCTCTCGAGTGCGGCATTCATCGCCTCAGGGTCCAAGGTGGCCAGTTTTTATGTTCTGGCCCGGGTGGTCATCACCGGTCTGGGTGGCACAACCGGGGTGCCCGGCTCACAGTGGATGACCCTGCTGGCAATTCTGGCCGGATCTTCGATGGTCCTCGGAAATCTGGCCGCACTGACACAGACCAGCGTCCGCCGGTTGCTGGCATTTTCGGCCGTTGCAAATGCCGGCTACATGCTCATCGGAGTGCTCGCACCCGGCAGTGGCGGACTTCCAGCGCTTGCATACTACCTCATCCTCTACAGTATCACCGCCATCGGCGCGTTCGGAGTGGTGGCCCTGGTGGAAGCCAGGGCCGGCCATGATCGTCTCGACGCCTTTTCGGGGCTTTGCCGGAATTCTCCGGTAACCGCCTTCTGCCTCATGGTCTTTCTGCTCTCCCTGGCAGGAATTCCACCGCTAGGCGGGTTTTTCGCAAAATTCTACCTGTTCGCAGCCGCACTGAGAGCCTCCCCGGGAGATCCTCTTATTCTCTCACTCGTGGTTCTTGCAATCGCCTCCAGCGCAGTGTCTCTCTACTACTACCTCCGGGTGCTGAAGGAGGTTTACGTGCGACCTGTTGCCGGAGCTGAGCCTGCTCCAATTCCCGACCTGCCGGTCATCGGCCTTTTCATTCTTGCAATTGCGGTCATCCTGCTCGGCAGTTTTCCCCAATGGCTTGTCCATGCCGTTGAGTCCGCACAGGCAGCCTCCTCATTCTGAGCCGCGACAATCCGGACACCGATACCGGGTGTGAGACAAAATTGTTCACGTCAGGCCGCCAGGGTCAGGGTGTCGTTGCGTGAGGCGTGGTGATTGAGTCGGTGTTTCCAGAAGTCCTCGAGCCGATGGCTGCTGTGAATGCAGCGCAAGGCGAGGATGTTTTCGG
>CAIWMU010000027.1 GCA_903913865.1 uncultured Verrucomicrobia subdivision 3 bacterium | reverse complement strand
GCATCTCTGGTCAACCTCGGGGTGGCACTCCTGTTGCTCCGCGTGGGGCGCAGGCAGAAATCCATCACTCTGGAGGCGAACGCCCACCACTTGATGACAGATGTCTGGACCTCGGTTGGAGTGGTGGTGGGTGTGGGGGCCGTGGCGATGACCGGATGGCAGCGTCTTGATCCTATTGTCGCGCTGGTTGTTGCTGCCAATATTGTCTGGACTGGGGTCAGCATCGTCCGACGTTCCATTTCAGGTCTGATGGATGTGTCCCTTGCAGCTGAAGAAATCGCCTTGATCCAGAAAACCTTGGAGCCGTTTCGGCAAGAGGGAATGGAATTTCACGCACTGCGGACACGTCGGTCAGGAGTAAGTTGCTTTGTGAGCCTGCATGTTCTAGTTCCCGGTCAATGGACAGTCCAGTGCGGGCATGATCATCTTGAGCGGATTGAAGGGGATATTCGCCGTGCGATGCCTGACGCCATCGTGACTACGCATCTGGAGGCGCTGGGCGATCCCGCATCCTTGAACGACCTCTGATGACAAACATACGCCCCTTCTGGGGATGATTGAGCTATGGTTGAGGGCGAACTAAGGCAGAGAATACCCCCTAACGATTTTCAGGAACTTCAAACATTGGCAGAGCGGTTGCAAGTATGGCGATGGATCCTTCCGCGTGGTCAACGGATTCCCGGAGACCCTTGTTATGCTGCGCTGGGAGTTCCGCGCACGCACGGGGCAGGCAGGAGGGCAGGGGGCTTCGAGCAGGTTTTCCTTGTGGGCGATCTCAGGCGGAGGATTCATTGCAGAGGGTGGGAGAGGCTTGCGTAGTAAGGACGCATCCGCGTGCAGCGGTTGGCTGTAAGACTCGGCGCGGTAATTCTTTAGCGAAAGCAGGGTTTCCATAGAGAACAAGAAACCCGTAAATCTCACGATGGAATGCCCCGATCGGAAATCCACCGGAAGCCGGAAGGTTTATTCGGGTCCAATCGGGCTTCTTCGGTCGTCCCGGCTGCCAGCTACCGATCCTGATGGCCCCGTGGGGAGTAATCCGGCACAACCCCCTGCACCATCTTGTCTTTGCATCTCAGGCAAATCAGCTTTTCGCTGGTGAGGGTGGTTTATTTGATCAAATCAGACACCGAACCTGAAGCAGTTTACTCCTCGGACCCGTCGCCGCTCGTCGTTATACATTGCCGTGCCTGACGATCAGGAACTTCAGACTCCCGGTGCGGACTTCCCGAACAGCCAGATGGTTATGGCCTCCACCGGTCCGGGCTCGAAGCCCGACCTTGAGCTGTTTGGCAGGCGAGTGTGACAAAGTGTGACAAGTTCGATGCGGTTTCTGATGCTTTTCTTCGGAGTTGCGGTTTAGGCGGATATGTTGTAAAGTGTTGATGTATGCGAACATCAGCCACTTATAGAAGTGGCCGTAGGGGTGTGGGTGGAGGATTCGATTCCCTTCACCCGCTCCAATTTCTTGGGATTCAATCACTTGTGACTATTTCGGGTGGGTTTCTGGCTTGGATTGCGACAGGAGTGCACACACATTTGCACCGGTTGATGGTGGCTAGCGTCGCTGGAATTGGCATTTCACAGGAGCCTTTGGTTCTTGACTCCCCTTGAATGAGTTTCAATCTCTCATCATGATTTCCGCCTGGTTCCCGGGTTGTAGTGGCAGTGGGGTTCCGGGGCGAGCCTCGCTTGCCGTCGGCTGCGGACTCTTGCTCATTTATTTGGAATATAAGGTCTGCCCTGAGGTCCTCGAGCCAGTGGTTTATTGGTCCTTGCCGATTTTCCACTTGTTCTTCCACCCGTGGGCGTCGGGTCCGAATCCGCAAGCCTGCCTTTGCTCCCTGGTCCTGAACGGGTGTGAGACAAAATTGTTCACGTCAGGCCGCCAGGGTCAGGGTGTCGTTGCGTGAGGCGTGGTGATTGAGTCGGTGTTTCCAGAAGTCCTCGAGCCGATGGCTGCTGTGAATGCAGCGCAAGGCGAGGATGTTTTCGG
>CAIWMU010000026.1 GCA_903913865.1 uncultured Verrucomicrobia subdivision 3 bacterium | reverse complement strand
GGCACTCCTGTTGCTCCGCGTGGGGCGCAGGCAGAAATCCATCACTCTGGAGGCGAACGCCCACCACTTGATGACAGATGTCTGGACCTCGGTTGGAGTGGTGGTGGGTGTGGGGGCCGTGGCGATAACAGGATGGCAGCGTCTTGATCCGATTGTCGCGCTGGTTGTTGCTGCTAATATTGTATGGACCGGGGTCAGCATCGTCCGACGTTCCATTTCAGGTCTGATGGATGTGTCCCTTTCAGCTGAAGAAATCGCCTTGATCCAGAAATCCTTGGAGCCGTTTCGGCAAGAGGGAATGGAATTTCACGCACTGCGGACACGTCGGTCTGGAGCAAGTTGCTTTGTGAGCCTGCATGTTCTAGTGCCCGGTGAATGGACAGTCCAGTGCGGGCATGAACATCTTGAGCGGATTGAAGGGGATATTCGCCGTGCGATGCCTGACGCCATCGTGACTACACATTTGGAACCGCTCGGCGACCCCGCCTCCACGCGTGACGCCTGATCGCGAGGGGATGTCTACATGCTCTGGTTCCACAAGACTCAAGGAGCCACGCATTCGGACAGCTTGCAAAGATGGAATAGAATGTGCACTCGTGGGACTGCATATTACCAGATGCGCCTCTCCCGCTAAACCTAGGGATGGTTAAGTCTCGGCTTTGGTGCAGCAGGCAGCACTGAACCCCCTTCTAGGGATCACATTCACCGGACAGCTATTTGAAGGAACTGGCTGGTGAGTTGCAACGTGCTCTGTGGAAGGGTTTCCCGCAGCGACGAAAGTACCTAGGCAGTGACAAACCCGTTTACTCACGTGCTGGCTTGAGCGGCATTCTTATTGGGAGGCACCACCTGAATCGCTGGTGTCGTCAACAGATGCCCCAGTCCCACCGTGACACGCTGTTGCTTGGCGATGTAATGGCGGGTGCTCGTCGTGATGTCGGCATGTCGCAGGGCCCTGCTAGCAGCATAGATGCCGTGCCGCTGGTTCACCTGACTCCCAAATTCCTTCCTAAGCTCGTGAATCGGCTTGGCGGCCTCAACGCCTTTGGACCGCAGCCACTTGGTCAAGTGTTCAAAAATGAGCTTGCACCTGTAGTATTGTCGGTCAGGTTTGGTGGTGGGTTGATTCTCTGAGGTCAGAACGAAAGGTGTTTTGCTGACGGCCATCAATTTCCGGAGTTCGGTAAGAACTTCAGGATCCACTTCCACGGAATTATCAGAGTCCTCGGTCTTTGGCTTAAAGTGCTCAGTCAGTTCAATGGAGATCTGGTTGTTTGCCCAGTCAATGGACTTCCATTCCAGCAGGTCGATCTCCTTGCGGCGGAGACCACAAAACAAGCCCAGGAGAAACGCCTTGTAGACCTCAGGATACACTTCCCGCAGTTCCCCCTTTGCTGCCATCACAAGGAGCTCCGTATTGATCTTCGACCTGTACCGTGTGTTCCCTTTTTCCTCCATCTCAATACCCTGGAATGGCATGGGATTGGGCATCGAGAGCTTGATGAAACGCAGGATGCGATTGCTGAACAGGCTTCGAGCGCATCGGATGTAACTGTTCACGGTTCGCTTGGCAGCAGCCTCGGCGATCGGGCTGGACCCTGCGGCCCGGATGAAGGCTACCTTCCACTTTTGAACATGGTCGGGTGTGAGTGCCGCCAGTTTGATGGCATCGATGGTGGCAGCCCATTCTCTGGCACCACCGCTTCTTCCATCATATCTGCTCTTTTCTTCGGGGATCTTGAAGGCGCCCTTGACGATTGTTCTGAGGGCTGATTGATAGTTTCTGAAAGTCTTCGGCCTCAGACCGGCTTTTGACTCAACTTCAGCAAAGAAGTCGCCGAGGGACGGGTCGTCCTTCCTTACGAGCATGGCAGGATTGAAAAGAGCCTCTGCCGCATCCCAGCCCTCGGAAACGATGGTTGAATAGATCTTACGCGCTTTTGAGGCTGCAAGATCCTTATTGGTGGTGGAAAGTGCGAAAGTCATACGGCGCCCCAGGTGCTGAATTTTGACACTCCATTCCTTCACTTGATGCTTCTTGCCGTCCCGGGTGTAGCTACCTTGGAGCAATCGTGACTTCCAGTAACGGATGTTGGTCTTGGCTAATCCTTCCTGCCTACCGACAGATGCAGCCTCTCCTTCACTGGAGTCGGTGGATGACTCCGGGGTGTTTTTTGCTCCAGAAAGTGTCCAAGCAGAGTCTTTCTGCTTGGACACTTCTTGGATGTTTTTGCGGTCCATTCAAATTTGATGCACTATCCTGAACTATGACACGAGTGGCCATGTCAGAAAGTTCCGGAGTGTTTCATCCCTCCTGGATGCGGCTCAGGGAGATATGCGGGAACCCCGGTTGTGAGTTCTGCGCTGACCGCCCCGCCCGATGCCCAATAAACCCACTTGGAGAGGATGTTCCGCCGCCGTTCAATCCCCAAATTCAACAAACATGACCCGCACCGAACCCATGAAATATACCTACGAAGAACTCGCGAAGATGATCGATCATTCCCTGCTGCACCCTGTGATGACAGATCGTGAGCTGGAGGAGGGCTGCAAAGTGGCTGCAAAATACGGCGTGGCCTCCGTGTGCATCAAGCCCTATGCGGTGAAGCGCGCTGTGGAGTTACTTCAGGGCACCGGGGTCTTTGTAGGCACGGTCATCGGTTTTCCACACGGCAACGCCAGCACGGAATCGAAGCGCTACGAGACCGAACTGGCCTGTTGCGACGGCGCGGTCGAGATTGATATGGTCATCAACCTCGGCAAGGCGTTCAGCGGAGAGTGGGGCTACGTGGAGAGTGACGTCAAGGCCGTGTGCAGCGAGGCGCACAAGCGTGGCGCGAAGGTGAAGGTGATCCTGGAGAATGATTATCTGACCCAGGGCGGAGCCGGTCTTTGTGGTGATGACTTCAAGCAAAAGCTGTGTCAACTCTGTGAACGTGCCGGTGCCGATTGGGTGAAAACCTCCACCGGCTATGGCTTCGTCAAGCAACCCGATGGCTCCTACAACTACAAAGGGGCGACTGAGCACGACCTGGCCCTCATGCGCGCGAGCGTGTCTGCCAAGGTTCAGGTTAAGGCGGCAGGAGGGGTGCGTGACCTGAACGGACTGATCAAGGTGCGCGACCTGGGCGCTTCACGCTGTGGCGCCACGGCCACCGCCGCGATGCTGGACGAGTATCGGCGCCGTGAAGCCCTCGTGAAAACAGGGGTTGCGTTCGCCACCCAACCCGGTTCCATTGGGGCGGGAGGCTATTGAAACTTCTGTTTGAACCCCAGGCAGACTGTAAGATTCGTCTTTTGTGCAACGTGCCTGCAGGGTGACCCTGACTTGAATGTAACGAACGAGGGAGTCACGGTTCTGTGGTTGAAGTGAAGCCTGATAGAATAAAGCGGCGCTCGTATAGGAAGCTGCGGGTTGAACAGAGGTCAGACCACCACAACGTTTACGTGGTGCTGCTCGTCCCCGCTGCTGGCAGAATCCGGAAGATTTGTGCCCTCAACCCGAAGCGTGATCGTAAGAAGCCCTGTGTTTATGTGGGGATGACAGGACTGTCGCCTGAAGAACGCTTTGCCAACCACAAGGCTGGCATCAAGGACGCATGGGTGGTGAAACGTCACGGTATCCGCCTGCTGCCCGAGCTTTACGAGCATTTGAACCCCATGCCGTATGAGGCCGCAGCACAGATGGAGCAGGACCTGGCGGAGGATCTACGGAGGGCAGGGTATACGGTTGCGGGAGGGCATTAACGATCGTCGTGCGCCTCCAACTCCAGATGGGTTACTTGAACAACTCGTCGAAGAACTGCTTCATGGCCTCCCAGGACCGCCGGTCGGCACGTTCGTTGTAGGCGGCCCCTTTGGAGTTGTCGTTGCCCGCCTTGAAGTCGGTGAAGGAATGAACCGCTCCGCCATAGGCGATCAGTTGCCAGTCAACGCCACCTTTGCGCATCTCTTCCTGAAATGCGGAGACCTCAGCCGGAGGCACGTTGGGATCGTCGGCTCCGTGCAGCGCCAGCACTCTGGCTTTCATGTTCCTGGCGTCGTCGGGAGTGGGGCTGCTCAAGCCGCCGTGAAAACTGACCACCCCGGCGACTTCGGCTCCGCTGCGGGCCAATTCCAGCACGGTGGTGCCGCCAAAACAGTAGCCGATGGCCGCGATTCGCCTGGGGTCGGTGAGTTCATGGCTCTTCAACACGTCCAGAGCGGCGCGGACCCGTTCCCGCAGCAGATCACGGTCTTTCTTATATTTGCCTGCCTCGGCTCCGGCAGCCTGTGGCGTTTGAGGCCGGATGCCTTTGCCGTAGATGTCTGCGGCAAAGACGTTATAGCCAAGGCTGGCCAGCATCTCGGCCCGCTTCTTCTCATAGTCGCCCAGGCCCTTCCACTGATGAACCACCAGCACGGCGGGTCGCTTGCCGGCTTTTGCGTCGTCATAAACAGACAGTCCCTCCAGCACGGTGTCTCCCTGCTGGTAAACTATCGGCTTCGAGACGATCTCGCTTCTGGCACTCAACGCCATCAGCAGGATCAAAACAGGGAACAATCGGTTACGCATTGTGAACCAGTAGCGCAGGAACGCCGGTCTTTCAAGTGGCGTGGCCCTATGTTCCAACTGATCTTCGGGCAGTTGATCGGCCAAGGTTGAAGAGAC
Organism: uncultured Verrucomicrobia subdivision 3 bacterium; assembly: GCA_903913865.1. Taxonomy (GTDB): domain Bacteria; phylum Verrucomicrobiota; class Verrucomicrobiia; order Limisphaerales; family UBA8199; genus UBA693. The sequence continues at coordinate 6,605 of CAIWMU010000026.1, read as the reverse complement.
GCTGCAGGGCGAGAGTTCCATGATCTCGCCCACATAAATGCCTCGGACAGCCCGCAGACGTCGGCCGATTCCCACATGGTGCGGGGATAGGGTTTAGATGGTTTTGAAAAATTCTGCGACCGGGAACCGGACTTTCGGGGCAGCGGCATACGTATCCTCTGCGCTTCGATAGCCCAGTGCGCAGCAAACGACCGGGGCGTAGCCGTGCGCGGTCAGGTCGAGCAACTTGTCGAACTCAGCAGGCACAAACCCTTCCAGTGGGCAGGCGTCCACGCCGAGCAGCGCAGCGCAGGTCAGCAGGTTGCCAAGGGCGATGTAAGCTTGACGGGCCGTCCATTGCGGAATGCGTGCCTTGGCTCCGTCGCCCAGCAGGTTGCCGGTCATCATCTGCCGATAACCGGCCAGGGCTTCCCGGCTGCTGCCCCGGACTTCCACCACGCGACCGAGGAAACGGTCGATCTCTGCCTCGGTTATGGCTGTGCGGGCTGCAAAGACGATGAAGTGAGAGGCATCCACGACCTGTCGCTGATTCCATGAATGCGGCAGGAGTTTCTCCCGTATGGCCGGGTCGTTGACCACGATAAACTGGTATGGCTGCAACCCAAATGATGACGCGGACATCACGAGGGCCTCCTGTAAGGCTGCCCAGGTTGCAGCGGGGATTTTGCGGTTCGGATCAAAGGCTTTCGTCGAGTAGCGCCACTGCAACGCTTGTAACAACTGCGGTTCGGGTAGGAACTGGTTCATTATGCTTTTGTCTGTTTTGTTCGTTCTGGTTAAAACCGTTAAAAATCGGCTCAATTGAATGAGTGCCACCGTTCTGTCCTTTATGCAAGTCTCCAAGGATGTCTTTAATCACCGGCTGGGCCACCACACTCCCTTTTGGTTCGGGGGATCTGGATGCTGCCATCAGGTGGCAGCCTACCCAAGCCCACCTCTGCATTGTGTGCCGGTCCATCCCAAAGCGGTCGGTAGAACAACTTGGCCTGCTTCCGTATGAGATGGCCTTCGACTCAACACCCGGGGGAGTGCTTTATATGGGTGAGGGGAAGAACTGCGGTCATCGGAATGCCGTCCCAGCCATGTGCAGACGGAAGGGCGCGAGGCAGTGCAACAGGGGAGGGGGACAACCTGGAATGGTGGTTGACGCTGAGAAAGCGGTTTCTTCCCAAATGCCAGGAATAAGGAGGTATTTCTGAAAAGAGTTTGTAAGGAACACAGCCGACCCCGGTTTATATAGTATCAGGTAGTTTGCCTGTGGTTCGAGTCGGCAGGAAAAAATGTGTCGTGGTGGAAAGCGAATGAACGTGTCTGTTTGAACAATCGGAAAGAAAGCACTCTTATGAAATACCGAAAGATTATTGCCACCAACCCGTTTGTGTTGATCCCGTTATACCTGATTCTGGTCAGTGCACCCAAGCCCCTGGTGATGGCCGCAGATCCTGAACCCTCAAACAACGTGCCAACGGTGATTCAGCGTGTTGAATCGGGGTGGAATTTTGCAAGGGAGATGGCGGCCAAGTATGCCAAAGCCCGCTACCCGCAGTATTTTCCAGAAGTGCCCATCACGAAGCGCACCCAGTTTAACGTGTTTACCATGGATCAGGAAAATGGGTATGGGAATGTCTGGTGGGCCACAATTGAAACGAACCCCATACCGGCGGATTTGGCCCGGGCACAGAGAAGGGTAGCGAGACTGGGCTCACGCATCGAGATTCTTGTAAAGTCCATTACCAATGCTCCACCCGTGACCCTCAAGTTCAGGGTGGTTTCAGATGACTCCTTTAATGCAACCTGCATGGTCGGGGGCAGGATTACCGTCAATTCCGGTGTGCTGGACGTCACCCGGAATGACGATGAGCTTGCCTTTATTATCGCGCACGAAGTCGGTCATGCAGTGGCGCGACATGCGGGCGAGACAATGACCCGGGAAATCATGCGGAAGGGTGGGCTGGACGCTGCCGCATTCATCGCTGATTGGGCCGAGAGCCAGCGGCATATCCAAAAGGGGACGGTCACCAACATCCTTGTCGGGTTGGATGTTGCAACTGTGCTAACCACCGCCTACCCGCACAAGCGTGAACAGGAGTCCGAAGCGGATTACCTGGGCCTGATGCTGATGGCGGGTGCTGGTTTTCGCCCCGAGGCGGCGGTTGACTTATGGAGGCGCGTTGCATCATCCCGCAGTGACCCTGGGTCGTCCATCGCTCGGGCTGTCGCCAAATACTGTGGCACCCACCCCCCGGATTCTGCGCGCATTGCCCAACTCCAGGCAGCACTCCCTGATGCCAGACGGTTTCTCCAAACGGAACGTTAACTGCAAAAGGCCAGTCCGCATGGCATTGGATGGTAGCCCTTAGTTCACTCCATCAGCTCTATCGGCGGGTAGTCCGTGGAGTATGTGTGTCCCCTCGTGCTCGATTCCAGAGGTCGGTCGCATTCGTTCGAGACCAATCAAGGAGGAGCCTACAGTGGGTGTCATCCCGATTTCCTGCAAAGTTCCAAACCCAATTCCCTCTTGAGAAGCCCGGACTTCCGAACTCCGTGTTCGAAGTTGTTGGCAAACCCGTGTCCGGATCCTTGAACAAGTATCGCGTCGCCAATCAGGGTGAACTTCGTCATGCGTCCCTCCTCATAGCGGTCCAAACCGTCGGCGACGCGCAGGATTGCCGCCAGTTTCAGTAATTCGGGGGTGATGAAGTGGTCCAGGGATTGGTAAGTCATGCCGAGAATATCCTCCTCGTCCGGACCTTCGTGGCGGTGGAGTGACGCGACAATTGCAATCTCGAGCGGGGGTATATCTTCATCGCCCACCTGATCCTGCAGGATCTTATCCGCTGATCTCCAGGCATGGGAGGTCGGAATCCGGCCCAACTTTGGATCGGCACCAATGTCGTGGAGCATCACAGCTGCCCAGAGCACAACGCGGAAGCGGGAATCGAGTTGGTGCGGGGGCTTAAGCACGTCATGGAGCATCATGGAATGCCTTGTAACGTCCATGAAATGATCCTCACCCCGGCCGCTGGAGTGGCGCTGCATGAGCGCGACGGCCAGCGGAGCCATGTCGAGGTCGGCCCACACCCAGCACCGCCGTTTGCCGTGAACCTGCTCCAACTCCTTTACCTTCTCGATGGCTACCGGAGCGGTCTTGCCCTCTCACCCCTTCAGCGCGTTCCGTAGCGCGGCCTCATGCATCTCGTTGGTCTGCGGCCAAACCTCGTCGCTCTCCTTCAGGAAAAGGCCACCGTGGTCCTGCGGCTTGGCTTTCTTCAGCCAGCCCGGCAGCTTGGGGTAACGTCGGGGTGCTTCGCGGAACCGGTCCCACACCTGTTGCCAACACCCCTGGCTCAACCCTAACAGCTCAGCGGCCCGCAGCGGACCATCTTTGGCCGGTTGGAACCCGAACTTGTCCTTGCAGGAGTGGCAGAACGATTGCCATTGCTCGGCGCTCATCTTTTCCTGGTTACCCTTGGGGTCGTTCAACCAAGCCAAAATCTCGCGCACCGGGTCAGGCGACAGCAGCGCGTGGAAGTGCTGGGCTTAGAGCCTGTGTCCAGCCAAGTCGCGCACGTCCGTCTCGGCCAGTTTCTGGAGCGCCGTTTTCATCGCGTCCAGCGTCGCGGTATCCCGTGCCACATCCAAGCCCAGCCCGCCATCGGACGCTTGCAGGAAGGCGAGCACCGTCCAGTCCTTGTGGTTCGCCTGTGACCAGAACGCGCCCCGATATTGCAATTCAGTCAGGGGCATCAGCGGTGCCGGGCACTCAGCCACAGCACGAAGTTCCTGGCGGCTGACACCGGGCAGGTAGATGACCGGAATCTCCTTCTCAGTCCAGTCGGCCTCGGGCAGGGTCCGGGCAATCATGCACCGTATCCAGACTGCGGGGCCGGTCTTTTTCGCGGCATCATACGCACCCAGGGAAAGCAAGTGCGTCAAGCGCTCGCGGAGGAGCGGCAGCAACTGCTCCCATTGCTGCTCTTCGTCCGGCCATAAGATGACAGCGGGTGCAGCTTGGTCGTCCCGGTTGTATTCACAGGCACTGCGAAGTGAATCTACGATGGCGCTCAGGACCGTCATGAATTTCAAAGATTCTTTTCTAGCCAGATGAACTTGCGATAGCCACTTTTGTGGAGCAGGCCAATACAACTATAATTATCACAATAAACATCTGCCCTGAGCGTCTTGTATCCAATTCTTGCTGCCTCTGATTCTAAAACAGTCATGACCCCATGTCCGTATCGTTTGCCTCTGATGTCCTTACGGATTGCAACTCCGAAGGTCCCGATAAACTGAGAAACATTGCTTAATGTAAATCCCGCAATTCGTCTCTCGTTTTCCCAGACGGTGAATGCCTTTCCTTTTCCAACCAGGTAATCCCAGAATGCAGTGTTTGATTCCAGCGGGGGTGCATACATCTGACGTTTGACCTCTGGGTCAGAATACAGCGTCATCCAAAAATCAATATCTTCCCTGGTCACTTTTTTTGCGACTAAGGTTCTCGCGTCCCGAACAGCACCTGACGATTGTCGGTTATCCTGCATATCAAAAAACCTTGAGTGAATGGCAGAATCAATATAGCGCGGTTCCCCTTTTGACTGACTGCCACGAACGAATCTCCAAAAATCGTGGTGGTAGTCCTTTGCATTTGTGGAATCCCTGACGAAGGCAGCTCGGATTGTAGGTTTGTTTAACTGGTTTCTCAGGTATAAGCGCCATACTCGTCGGGATTCAGGCCTCAACGAGTTTGTCGCGACATAAATCTGCTCGAACGCCAGAAAGAGGCTGCCTAACCATATGGTTTCTTGGGGTGTAAAAACCACATCGTCCGGGTCAGTAGTCTGACTGGAATGGATTAAGTCTGGTGATTCTGCCATCACGCGAGCCAATCTTTCGTTAGACTGGGCTAAATCATAAACCTGACCCAATCGCGCAAGGGCGATATTCCAACTTGACGATTCCCCCTGCCGCGCTTGCATCACGATTGCGCAGACTGAACCGACAAGCGCAAGACCTGCGACAAATGTGTTAAGCCAGCCTCCCCAGTTAGACAAATCTTGGGGTTTAAGCCTTTGTCCAATCACTATGGCTAGCCCAACAACTAGCGCCAAAACAATGACACCAATTAGAATGTCGAAAAGGAATGAGCCGTATGATTTCTTAGGAGTTTGCAGTTTCATTTTTGGAGATTATTTTTGAAAAAACAATCATGTCGGAACTGTCAGGCAAGTAGTTGGCGATTCTCCCAGCTTCTTGAAATCCCTGGTTGGCATAAAACACCCTCGCCATCTCGAAGGTCTTGGAACCATACGTTTCTATGAAGAGCTTTCGGAAGCCTTGCGCATACGCTACCCCCTGAATTTCCAGTAGAAGTATCCTTCCTAGTCCTTTGCCTTGCTCCTGCGGGGCGACTGCAAACCATCCGAGCCAAACGTTTTCTGACGGACCCCACTCGTAATGGTGCAAACCGACGATACCTATGACTCTGCCGAAGTCGCGAGTTACAAAATACTGTCGCCCATCCGAAACGCCGAGCCTTTGCAGGTCGAAGTGGCGACGCATAGTCACACCAGCCCACCTACCCTCATCTGGGTTCATCGCAGTAGCAATCAGGTCTTCCGTTTGGCCTACATCTTCCGCCAACATGGTGTCCAGACGAACATTGGATTTAGTCATAAGTGTAGTGGAATCTCAGACTAGTGTTTTTATTTTTGCGCAGGTGTGAGGCATACGCAATACTGTGGCGGCAATCATCGCTTACATTTGGACTTTCCGCTCGCACTGGTGTCTGCAAATGCAACGCTTCACTAAGAAGAGTAACTCCAAGCTTCGTCTTTCCTGTTGAAGAGAGTGGTGTTTGGCGGTTGTTTTAACCCCGCTATCGTTTTTGTGCTGCATACCGAAGATTCCGTTTGTCCGCAAAGGTCAGGTGCTTGTCGTTGTCGCGCTCCTCGCCCCACGGCAAGCATCGGGCGGGCGCTCGGGTCGCCGTTCCAGAAGAACCGCAGGAGCCGGAAAACGGTGACGCCCTCGTCCAGACCGTAAAGGTCCGCCAGGTGCCTGGCCGTCAACCAGCGGTTGGACGCGGTCTTCTTGCCCAGGCAGTTTTCCTCAACGATGACCCTGTTGAAGTTGTCCCGTTTGGCATGGGCCGGTGCGCTGGACAGGAGCGCCGTCAAATCGGCGAGCCTCATCGTCCGAGAGCTATGGGCACCGCTATTGCCAGCCTTGAACCCCAAATCAATTTGGAGGTCGCTCAGGAACTCTGGGCAATCTGGCAAACCACCATCGGACTTACTCTTCATGTTTTTGACAGACCCGGCTAAGGACAGGTGCCAACAGCGCGGAGGGCAGCAGTTGACGGTCCTTTCAAACCCAGTTGACGACGCGGACTACTTAAACGCAGGGCATTCTACTAGGCGCGAGCACTTGGCGGCAAGAAGTTTTCCGCGTTGGCAAGCGGCTGGTATGGCTGATTCATGAAGTTGAGAGTGCTGAAGAATGACGGGCAGTGAGAAGAGAGAATGCTCTTTTTGACTGTTTGGCTGACATGAAGTCGTAGAAGCCGGTGACGGTGGCCCTGCGTGGGTTGGTGCATTTTCGAATCC
>CAIWMU010000025.1 GCA_903913865.1 uncultured Verrucomicrobia subdivision 3 bacterium | reverse complement strand
GCCAACCTCTTCGTCTTCCAGACCAAGGACCCCAAGGATCGCGATTTGATCCTGCCCCACCTGGGGAGATCGGAGAAAGGGTTGGTGAACACGGAATACAAGCGCTATCTGGCGCGCATCCCCAAAACATTTGCGGTTGCCAAGTTCGGGTATTCCGATGATGTTCACCTGCTCGAACCCATTCTGGCGCGGCCGTTGATGATCACCTGTAACGAACCCTCCGACCGGGAAATCCTCAATAAGCTCGGGGGTTCCGGACCGGCGGTTGTTTCCAATAGAAACCCAATCGGATTTGATCCCTCCTCGCGGGATTTTTGATCTGTGTTACCAGTTTTTTAAGGAGAAACTTTGATGGAATCCAAGAAACGTTCGCCTTTCGTGGCTATTGTGCTGGCTGTCATTGTTGGTTTGATGGTGATTGCTCTTCTCACCGGGGTGATCCGGCCGACCCAGGTTGTGGTCGCCAAAGTTGCGATTGCGCCAGGCACGATCCTGAGCGATCAGTTGGTGGAACTGCGCACGATCCCAATGGGCGCGAAACCGGCGGATGCATTGACCAAAGTGGAAGATGCAGCCGGGAAAATGTTGGCGGTTGGCCGGGCTCCGGGCGACATGGTGGTCAAGGCCGTGCTGGGAGAAATTGCCGGCGCTGGAATTCCCGCCGAATTACCCGAGGGACACGTCGCCCTGGCAATTCACGTTGATCAAGCCAGCGGAGTTGCTGGTCTGCTGCGGCCTGGCCAGACGGTCACCATCATTGGCATGCTCTCGCCGGACCTGTTGAAAGATAACCCGGTCAGCGTCGTCACCGGCCCGGTTACCGATTTCAGCATGCCGACGCCTATACAAACCCGGATGCCGGGGATGCCGCAGTCAACTTCCACCCCAACGCCCACCCCGGCTCCGCCTGCTTCACCTTTGGCCAGGTTAGCTATCACCGGGCTGCGCGTTCTGATGGTGCCTCAGTCCTTCCGCTACGAGGAAGTCCCGGCTGGCGCGTCGCAAGATCAGCTCTATTCCTCTGCTCGCACTACGATGTCGGCCCAGGAAGGCAGTGTCATCGTTCTGGATGTTCCCACCACCAAGATCGAAGTGGTACCCGGATTATGGGCTGATCCGGCCTCCCTTTTGGCCGCTCTGGATCAATACGGCTCGATTCATCTGGCATTGGAACCCGCCAGCGGTCTGTCGCTCAAGTCCGTTGACCTGGTAACCCTCAACCTGGGTGACCTGTATGAAGTACTGAACGACAACCGCGGGAAGAAATAGAGGCCCGAGATGACGGATGCCTATCAAACCAACAAGGTCTCGGTGATGCTGGCCGGGGCGGGGCATGAGGTGGTGTATTACCAGATGCAGCCGCCGGTCCTGGCCGATGCGCGCTTCATGATCTCAGGACATGCCACTCAGTGGGCCATGTTTGAGACGAACATCGACAATCTCAAACCGGCGCTGGTGGTGGTGCAGGCGGATATTGCTCCTGACCCGGATTCGTTGGTTCGTGTTCTGTCGCGGATTTCGGCCTGGGGTGGGATTGCCCTGGTGGTGCTGCCTTTATCCCACAAGGAATTCAAAGGCCGGTATGAACGCGTCGATACCGTGCGAGGGATCTACATCGCG
>CAIWMU010000024.1 GCA_903913865.1 uncultured Verrucomicrobia subdivision 3 bacterium | reverse complement strand
GACGTCAAACGGTCGGCGGATGGGCGAGCAACGCTGTCTGTTTTGCACTTTGTTTACTCCCATCCCGTCGGCGAACGGATCCGCATTCGCAGATCTCCTGCGATAACCGATCCCTGAGAGGTAATCCGCAGATGAACGCAGATTCCGGCCACCCCTTCTTCCCCATCTGCGGTAATCTGCGAAATCTGCGGATCAGCCCGTCTTCCGCCCGAACTGGGGATCCACCTTCACCCGCATCGCCAGGATGAACCCGGGCAGGGCGGAGCAGATCACCCACACGAAGAAGTGTTTGTAACCGATGAGATCCGCCAGCCACCCGCTCCACATTCCCGGCAGCATCATGCCGAGGGCCATGAACCCTGTGCAGATGGCGTAGTGCGCCGTCTTGTGCGGACCATCCGCAAAATAAAGCATGTAGAGCATGAACGCCGTGAACCCGAACCCATACCCTAGCTGCTCCACGGCCACTGCCGCGCAAACCGCCAGAAAGTTCTCCGGCTGAAGAAAGGAGAGGGCAACGAAGGCCAGCTTGGGCAGATACATCGCGCAGACCATGAAGGGCAGCATCCGCTTGAGCCCGTGCCTGGCGGCCAGAAATCCACCCAGAAGGCCGCCGCAGGTCAGGGCCAGGATCCCGAAGGTGCCATAGGCCAGCCCTACCTGGCTGGTGGTCAATCCCAGCCCGCCCGCCTCCACCCCGTCCAGCAGGAAGGGGGAGATCACCTTCACGAGCTGCGCCTCATCAAACCTGTAGAGCAGGATGAACGCGAGGGTCATCCCGACCCCGGGCTTGCGGAAGAAGCTCCCGAGGGTTGAAAAGAACTCCCCCACAAAACCCTTGTTTGTGATGTTGGGCCCGTCATTCGCCGGGCGCGGCAGCACCACGGCGTGCCAGCAACTGAAGGCCAGAAACAACCCGGCCACCACAAACAGGGTGATGCACCAGGCCAGGGGAATGTTCCCCGAGCCCGCCTGAAACGTCACCCCCGCCTCCCCCTTCAGCTTTGGATCCAATTGGATGACGGCCATCGCCGGGCGATTCCAGTTCTCCGGCGTGAATACCAGCCGTTCCCCTTCCATCACCCGGAACCCTTTGTCCCCCTTCGCCAGGCCGATGTATTCCAGACCCCGCTTCTGCCGGTCGAAGGTGACCACCACTTCGCCCCCGGCCGCGGGCGCCCTGCTGAGGCTGATGTAAACAGCCCCCACATTCCCTGCAGCGGGTGCGCGGGTCTTTGTTTCCCTCGGAAAATGGGCTCGCAACTGTCGTTCCAGCGGGTCGGAAACCGCCCGGGACCACGCCTTGCCGATCCATGCGGAAAACCGGCCACCCCAGCCGGATGCCTCGTCCCGGGGCCTGGCGATGGTTGCAGTCTTCAGAAATCCATTGTCCCGGTTCCATGCCTTCGCCTGCTCCAGTAGAACGGCGGACTCTGCCGCACTGCGGTCCCCCACGCCCAGATCCAACCGCTCCGGCTGCACCACCAGGCGCATCGGACCGCTGGCATCGGCAGCCATCTGAATGGTGGCGGGCTGGAATGTCTCCTGCATGGGGGCACCGGGCCGGGCCGCAACGGGAATGGCCACCTGTGTCAGACCGTTCCCCCCCTCCAATGATCCTGCAAGCACCACCAGCAGACCGCTTCCCACAATCATGGCGGTCCTGTAAAAGGTGCTCCTCAACCCCACCCACCATGCCTGCTCATGCTTGCTCATGCTGAGCATGTAAAAGCCATCCGCCGCGATGTCATGCGTGGCCGAGGCGAAGGCCATGATCCAGAAGAGGAACAGGGACCATTTGAAAAACTCCGGACCCCGGATGGAGAAGGCCACCAGCGCCAACCCGAACGAAACCAGGAACTGCATGGAAACCACCCAAAACCGCTTCGTGCGCGTGATGTCCACCAGCGGGCTCCAGAGCGGCTTGATCACCCAGGGCAGATACAGCCAGCTTGTGTAGAGGGCGATGTCGGTGTTGGAGATGCCGAGCCGCTTGTACATGACCACGGACATGGTCATGACAATCACATAGGGAATCCCCTGGGAAAAGTAGAGGCTCGGCACCCAGAACCATGGGGTGCGGCGGGCGGCGGCGGGCGTCTCCGGCGTTGCCGGCGCGGTGGTGTCAGCGGGTTTCATGGGGCGTCAGGGTTCCATCAGCAGAATTGCCCCCGGGGCAGGCCGACAAATCGGGGGCAAAATCAGGAGCGGGGGGTTGCACTTTTCAGGCGCTGATCCAGCGCATCCAACCGGGCTGCCATGTCCCGGGCAATTTGTTTCAGGACGGATCTGCCGATCGGCGTGCGGCGGGGTTCCTGCCCCTTGAGATGGTCCTGCAGGTAGTTTAAAATCGTGCCACGATAATTCTGAGCAATGGGGACAATCTCCGGAGCCAGCCGGGACTCCAGCAATTCCAACCCGCGCAGGCGCGACTGCAGGGCCTGCTGCTGCTCCTCCACCTGCCATGTGGAGACGACCTTCTGAAGGGTCACCTCCGAATATTCGGGGAGCGCGTTGGTGCTCTGGTAAACCCGCACGGGAACCCGCAGGGTGGCCGCAAGTTGCTCACTGCTCTCGCGAATGCCCCAGATCTGGGCCAGATCGCGGGTGCTGAATTGGACGGAACGGAGGGCCCACCACTTTTCGACATCCAGGGTGCGGAGAAAATAGCCGTTGAAGGCCTCAAGGAATGCCAGCTGCCAGTTGTAGAACCGGGGCAGTCGCTCAAGCATGACCCTGAGGCTCGCCCGCCCCTCCCGCAACTGGATCAGGGATGTCAGCAACAGTTGCGCATTCGCCCGGTAAGCCCCGGCTGAAGCGCCGCGCAACATCTCATCCGTGGGCCAGCTGAGTTCCTGGAAGGTCAGCGGGGCGGCGCTCTTTAGAACCTTGTGCGCGGCAGCCAGCGGGTTGCTCCGCTTCACTGTCAGAAATTCGGACGGGGGTGAATAGTTTTTGGTCCAGCGCGGCGGCGGCAGGATGATCCCCATTTCGCCCGAGTTGAGCATCTGCTCAGTCAACCCTTCAACCAGCCACGCGGGGACCTCGGCGGAGCGATCCCCCGCCTGCCGGTTCGCATACTCCAGCAGGAGTGTCTGGATGACCCCCTGCATGTAATCCCTCCGGTGCACCAGGTCCGGCATCTCCAGCCGGTAACGCCAGCCATCCGCAAAGTGGGTCGATGTGACGGAAACCTGGTCCCCGCTGCCGGTCGCTGCCCGCAGGACCACATAGACCTTCCCCCGCCAGACATCCGGAACCCCCAACTCCCTGGCCACCAATTGGCGGATCCGCTCGCAGGAGACGGCCACGAGGTTCGGCTCCAGGCACACGTAGTTGAGGTTGGTCGCAAGCGGAAGCAGTTTGTAGGAGATCGAGCCGGACCTCAGCCCCTGCACCGCAAATTGGCCTGAGACGCTTCTGGCCGAGAAGGCACCCTCCTCAAACGCCTGCCCCAGGCCGACGCCCGGCAGGAGGATCAGCAGAAAAATAACAACCCACCCGCCCATGCACGGTTTTCCATCCCTCACCCCCATGGGGCGGTTCAAACGTGAGGGTTGCCTTCCTCGACCATGACGGTCATGAAAGAAAGCCGGCATGGATCAGGCCTTAGACCTTTTTCGGCTTGGGCAGCGGCGCGGCCGGTTTGGGTGCTACCGGCTTCGATTCAGCCGGTTTGCTGTCGCTCGTGGAAGTGGTGGGCCTGTCATTCTTTGCGGCCTCCTTGTATTTCTCACTCCGGTAATCGGTGATGTAAAACCCGGTGCCCTTGAAAATAAGGCCCGCCCCGGCGCTGATGGCACGCTTCACGCGGCCCTTGCCCCACTTCTTCTTGGAGCACAGGTCCTTCGGGCACTCCTGCAGGGCAGGAGCTGCAATCGATTGGACCAGTTCAAATTGGTGTCCGCACTTTTCGCAGACGTATTCGTAAGTCGGCATAAATACTCTTCAATCTTAATAGTCATAAGCTGTCCCCGGGTCAAGTTGTCCCTCAATCCTCCAACCGGCCGCCCCCGAGCGAATGGGGTCAGTCCTCACTTTTTGTGCCGTTTACAAAAAGTGACCGGACTGACCCTTTCGCGGGAAATCGGTCAACGCCCACCCACAAACGCCATTCCCTACGCCAACGGGCGTTCTGCCGATTCAGATCATGGCCACAAACAAACATCCCCCCTACAAATTGGTGTTGCGAAAAATCTCCCGCAGAGCCGCAGAGCCGCAGAGAAAAAAGGGCCCGGTTCCCCGCGCGCACCCCCCCATTCGTGTTCATCCGCGTCCATTCGCAGTTCTCCCCCCTCCCCAGCACCAAAGGTGCGAACCATCCCAGCCTGGGGTACAGCCCCAGGAAATCGGGCATTGAAACACCCCAAGGGCTGTAGGCCCGACCCATCCGTTCCCACCACGAATCCCGGACATGAAACCGGGCTTTCAGCCCTCCATCCATTCCGATGCCCAATTCCTATGGCGATGCCATAGGCTGGTATGAGGCCGGGCCGTTGGCCCTCGAACAAACCGGACCTGTGGCCCTCGAACAAACCGGACCTGTGGCCCTCGAACAAACCAGGTCGTTGGCCCTTTCCGACCCGAGCACCAAAGGTGCGAACCATACCAGCCTGGGGTACAGCCCCAGGAAATGGGGCATTGAAACGATCCAAGGGCTGCAGGCCCGGCATCATCCGGTGGTTAGGGAATGCGTGGGATATGTCGGGCCTACAGCCCTCCGACTTCACCATTATGGCCGATACCCAGGTCGCTGGCCTGGGCTGACATAGGGTGCGCCGTTGGCGCGGCGGGAAATTGGCACGCGCCGCAAGGTCTGAATCATTGGGTCAATTCGGGTCAACCCCGCCCCTCCAAATCCGGTTTTCGTGCTTTTCGTGGTCAAATTCCCATCCCCCTCCCCACCTTCGTTCCCTTCGTTGTCTTCTGTAAAACCCCTTTTTCCATTTCGGTTTTTTCCCTCCATCCGGTTATGCTGGCCCCGTCATGGAAACGCATCTACGGAACAAAGTGGTCCTCATCACGGGTGCCTCGGGCGGAATCGGCTCCGGCATCGCCCGCCAGTTCGCTGCAGAGGGCAGCCATCTGGTTCTGCACTACCGCACCGGCAGGGACTCCGCCCTGAAACTGGCCGCCGAACTGGCCCCGGCACAGGTGCTGACCGTCCGCGCCGATCTCACCCGGGAAAAGGAGGTGGACAAACTGTTCGCCGCCGCAATCAAACGGTTCGGGAGGGTGGATACCCTCGTTGCCAATGCCGCTTCCTGGGAAAGCCGGGATTCATTCCTGGGCGACATGTCCCTCAAGCATTGGAAAAGCACGATGGACGGCGTCCTGACCAGCACCTTTCTCTCCCTCCGGGCATTCCTCCGCTGTGTCGCCCTTCAGAAGCAGGGCAACGCCGTCCTGATCGCCTCCACCGCCGCCGTCTTCGGCGAGGCCGGGCATGCCGACTACGCCGCAGCCAAGGCGGCCATTGCCTATGGACTCACCCGCTCCGTCAAAAACGAACTCTCCCGCATCGCCCCGCACACAAAGGAATATTGCGGCGGCCGCATCAACTGCGTCTGCCCGGGTTGGACGGTTGTCCCCCGCCTGGCAGCCAAACTGGGCAACGCGGCCATGATCCGCAAGACCACCGCCACCATGGCCCTGCCCCAGATCGCACGGCCGGAGGACATCGCCAATGCCACAGTATTCCTGGCCTCCGACACCCTCTCCCGACACGTTACCGGTCAGACCATGGTGGTGGCGGGCGGCATGGAGGGCCGCCTCCTCTGGCAACCGGAGGAGATCGATCCCTCCGCCGCATGAACCGGGGCACCGAACCATCCCGGCCGGTCCCAAAAATCCCCCACACCGCCCGGCATTCATATGTGCTTCTGCCTCTATCTCGGCACCCCATCGCCCGCGCCGCTGATCCCGCCCCGGTCTCCCCCCGGTGGCGGCCGCATCTCCATCGAACCCCTGCATGAAACGAGGCAGAGCGTGAAAGACTGGTTCACCCTGCCATGCGTCATGCAAGTCGGTTCAGATGTCGGGTGCGGCTGCGGTTTCCGGCACAACGAGGCCGCAGCCTACATTCCTGACACCGACCATTCCGGCACGCAGCCCAACCACCTGAACCTCGTCGAACTCCTGAAACAACATTTCGGGACCGTCCCCTTCGTGGAACTCTACGGCTGCTGGGATGGTGACCACGCCATCCAGCCCGAAGACCGGCGGGAGGTCTGCATCAACGATCTTCTCGATGGAAACTTCCATTTCCGGATGAAGGGTTACTGCCGGGTCCGCATGGAAAGCCCGTAGATCTCCGAGCCGTCCTCATATCCACCGGGTGCGCTGCAACTTGTGGCCACTCACGGTGTTTGAGAACAAATATGAAACAGACCCTCGGCATACTTCTCATCACCGCCGCCTGCCTGATTGGCCCGGCAGCGGTCGCCGGAACCTATTCGACCGAGGCAACAATGTCGCTGCAGAAGGACCAGGGCACGGTGAACGTCGTTGTCCGTGTGTCGCGTCTCCTGGAGCAGGATGGCAAGCTTGTGGAGCAACTGGTCACTGAGCCGAGAATTCAAACTGGGCCGGGCGTCCCGGCCTCCCTTTACACGGGTGCGCAACCTTCCGACCCGGACTACGCGAGCAGGGAAAATGTGGCTGTGGATGTTTCCTGGCCCTACCCGAACGAAAGCGGCACCGCCTTCTGCGCAGTGACCATCAAACGTGGAAGCGAGGTGATGTCCAAGTCCAGGCTGCAACTGAAGATCGATGGTCCGGGACGGGTCCCGCTCGTGGTGGCGGCGAAGGACATTGATCCCAACTCCGTGCGGGTTGTTGAGGAGAAGACCTCCACCTGCGTTTTGCTCGAGTTCGCCGGAAAGAGCCGGGAGGAGGTCAAAAAACTCGCCATCGAGAATTACGGAAACAAGGTCCGGATTCAGGATTCGCAGGGACGCCTGACCGAAGGGGGGCTTTCTCTTGGAACCTACCATGAGACCGGCATGACCTTAAGCTGCAGCAGCAGGAACGAAGCGGAACAGGCGGCCAACCTGTTGCGGGGAAAGACATCCAAATAGGGCAGGTGTCGTCGCGTTGCTTCTGAACCACCGGCTACAGGCTGTCCAGACCTCCGGCTTGGGGTGGCGGCTGGAGGCCACGACCGGGTTGCAATGGGGAGACGCAGAATACCTTTGGCATTCCAGAATGGGACGGGAAAATCGGGCATGACCATCGGGGTGGGGCAGGGTATTGTTTGGGGGTGAAGCAGTTTCTGGCATGGGTGTCGGTCTGGCTGGTTGTGGCGGGGATTTCCCCGTGCAGCGGGCAGCAGACAAATTTGGAGGCGGAGGCGGGGATTCTGGTGGGGGTGACCACGAGCCGGGCGGTGGGGGGCTATGCAGGCACAGGATATGTGGTTGGATTTGATGCCACAGGGGATCTGGTGCGGTGGAATTTCAATGCGACCCCCGGGTTTTACAGGCTCACGATCCGCTACCGGACCCCGTATGGGACGAAGGGATTTGAGGGAAAGTTGAACGGGATCGGCTTTTCGGGGATGTTCCCGGCATCATCCACTTTTGCCAGTTTCGATGCAGGCCGGGTGGAGTTGCTTGCCACAAACCAGATGGAACTGGGGGGCGGCTGGAACTGGTATGAGATCGACCGGGCGGAGTTGACGTGGGTGCCGCCATCACCTCCGCCAATGGCGGTGCCTTTGACCCTGGTGAACACGCAGGCAACGCTGGCGGCGCGGAGCCTGTTCGCCGCGATTGCGGAGAGCTACGGGCGGAAGACATGGTCGGCCCAGCAGGATGTGGCGGAGGTTCCGAATATTGAGACGCCGAGCGGGCAGCGGCCTGCGATCATCGGGGGGGATCTCATCGATTATTCCCCCACCCGGGTTCAATACGGGGGGATGCCTGTGGGGGAGACCGAGAAACTGATCGCGCTGGAGACGAACGGCTACGCCCTGACTTTGAGCTGGCATTGGAATGCGCCGACGAACCTTCTGAACACGGCGGCGCAGCCCTGGTGGCGCGGTTTTTACACCGAGGGAACCACCTTCGATATTGCAGCGGCCCTGGCGAACACCAACTCCGTCGAATACGGAATGATCCTGAGAGATATCGATGCGATTGCCGTACAGTTGCGGAAGCTGGCGGACCGGAACATCCCGGTGCTTTGGCGGCCGCTGCACGAGGCGGAGGGGGGATGGTTCTGGTGGGGGGCAAAGGGTGCGGACCCTTTGAAGAAGCTGTGGCGCCTGCTTTTTACGCGCCTGACCTATCATCACCGCTTGAACAACCTGATCTGGGTGTTCAGCGGGGAGCAACCCGACTGGTATCCCGGCAATGATGTGGTCGATGTGGTGGGGGTGGACGGCTACCCGGCGGACCGTTCAGATGCGCTTTCCGGGAACTGGGAGCCGTTGAAGGCCCGGTTCGACGGGGTGAAACTGCTTGCGTTGACGGAGTTCGGCGGTGTGCCGGATGTGGAGCGGATGCAGCGCTTCGGGGTGTGGTGGGCCTGGTTCATGTCCTGGAGCGGCACCTACGGGCCATCCTCCATGGCCACGGGAACAGTGGCGCGGATCTATCAATCGCCGGGGGTGGTGGCAGTGGCGGAGACCCAGGGGGTCAAGCCCCGGTTCTTGAGCGGGACGATGAGCGGCGGGCGCTTCCGGGTGGTGGGGACCGGGCCCCGGGGCGCTTCGTTCCGTTTATTCTCCACCTCCGTGGTGAATGCGGCAGCGACGAACTGGACGACCGTGTGGAGGACCAATTTTGCGGGAGGAGTCTTTTCGGTGGAGGATGCGGGCGGCGGGTCGAGGCGGTTTTATCGTGTGACACGGCCTTAATGGCAGGTGGGCGGAGTGTGACACAGATGGCTCACCCGGGTTTGGTGGGTGTGCCACAATGGCGCTATTCTGCGAGCCGGGCGGGGGGCTTGTTTCGTTTGATTTTTTCTAAGTAGCTGTTGCACAGCAATTTACTCACTTTGATTTCCATTGGCATGCTCATTGCTATAGAGAAGGGGAATTTTATTGGCGGAAGACAACAAAGGCTGAGGAGCAACTATGGCAAAAGTATTAGGAATTGATTTAGGAACGACAAACTCATGCATGGCCGTGATGGAAGGCGGGGAACCGCTGGTGCTTGAGAATTCGGAGGGACGTCGTGTGACGCCGTCCGTTGTGGCGTTCACGAAGACGGGAGAGCGGCTGGTCGGGGATGCGGCAAAGCGTCAATCGATCACCAACTCGCGGAACACGGTTTATTCCATCAAGCGCTTCATGGGCCGGAAGTATACGGAAGTTGAAGAAGAGCGGAAGAGGGTTCCCTACAAGGTGGTGCCGGGTCCGAACGGGGATGCCTATGTTGAGGTGGAGGTTGATGGGAAACCGAAGCAATACAGCCCCGCCGAAGTCTCGGCGATGGTGCTGGCCAAGCTCAAGGCGGATGCCGAGATGCGCCTCGGGGAGAAGATCACCCAGGCGGTGATCACCGTGCCGGCTTATTTTAACGATTCCCAGCGGCAGGCGACCAAGGATGCGGGCCGGATCGCGGGACTTGAGGTGTTGCGGATCATCAACGAGCCGACGGCGGCCTCGCTGGCCTACGGTCTGGACAAGAAGAAGGACGAAAAGATCGCGGTGTATGACCTGGGCGGCGGAACGTTCGACATCTCCGTGCTGGAGATCGGGGACGGCGTCTTCGAAGTGAAGGCGACCAACGGCGACACGCACCTTGGCGGTGACGACTGGGATGGCCGGATCATGGACGGGATCTTGGATGATTTCAAGAAAGAGTATGCCATTGACCTGCGGAAGCAGCCGGATGCGCTGCAGCGGATCAAGGAGGAATCTGAGAAGGCGAAGATTGCTCTGAGCAGTTCCCAGGTTTACGAGATGAACCTCCCGTTCATCACGGCGGACGCGAGCGGCCCGAAGCACATCAGCATGAAGCTGACGCGGGCCCGGATGGAGCAGCTTTGCGATGATTTGTTTGAGCGGACCATCACCCCGACCCGGGCGTGCCTGAAGGACGCCGGGCTGGAAGCGCGGGTGATTGATGAACTGGTGCTGGTCGGTGGAATGACCCGCATGCCCAAGGTTGTGGGCACGGCGCACAGTCTTGTGAATAAGACGCCGCACCAGGGTGTGAACCCGGATGAGGTTGTGGCAGTGGGCGCGGCGATTCAGGCCGGGGTGCTCAAGGGGGATGTGAAGGACGTGCTGTTGCTGGATGTGACGCCGCTTTCCCTCGGGATTGAGACACTGGGCGGGGTTTTCACGCGGTTGATTGAGCGGAACACCACGATCCCCTCGCGCAAATCGGAAATTTTCTCCACGGCATCGGACAGCCAGCCCGGGGTGGAAATCCATGTGCTGCAGGGCGAGCGCCAGTTTGCCCGCGACAACAAGACGATCGGCAAATTTCAACTGACGGACATCCCGCCCGCTCCGCGCGGCGTGCCGCAGATCGAGGTGACGTTCGACATCGATGCCAACGGCATCCTGCATGTGAGCGCCAAGGATCTTGGCACCGGCAAGGAGCAGAAGATCACCATCACTGCCAGCAGCGGGCTGAGCAAGGATGAGGTGGAGAAGATGCGCAAGGACGCCGAGGCCCACGCCGAGGATGACAAGAAGCGGCGGGAGGAGACGGAATTGCGCAACGAGGCCGACAACGCGGTTTACCGTTCCGAGAAGATGATCAAGGAATCGGGCGACAAGCTGCCGGCTGCGGACAAGGGCAAGATCGAGGCCGCGGTGGCGGAGCTGAAGGAGGCCCTGAAGGGGAGCGACTCCGGCACGCTGCGGGCGGCGACCGACAAGCTGAACGAGGTCTGGCAGGCGGTTTCCACGGAGCTTTACAAGGCTGCCGGGGAGCAGGCCCGTGCCGCAAAGGAACAGGCCGGGGCAGGTCCGGGACCGAATCCGGCAGGCAGCCAGGGCGGCAGCAAGAAAGATGACGGCCCCATCATTGATGCGGAAGTCGTTGACGAAAAGAAGTAGCAAAATTTTCCCGTCGTGAGTGCGGCGGGATTTGATTCAACAAAAAGTAAAAATCAAAACACAACCAGGACAAAAAAATATGGCATTAAACATCAAACCCCTCGGTGACCGGGTTCTCGTTGAACCGGCCGAAGAGAAGGAAGTCAAAAAGGGCGGGATCATCATTCCTGACACCGCCAAGGAAAAGCCCATGGAAAGCGTCGTCGTGGCGCTGGGCACCGGCAAGACGGATGACAACGGCAAGAAGGTTCCCTTTGAAGTGAAGAAGGGCGACCGCGTGCTCGTCAGCAAGTATGGCGGGACGGAGATCAAGATTGACGGCAGGGAATACAAGATCCTGAATTCCGAGGATATCCTGGCCGTGTTGGAATAACTTCACAGTATTTAAACAAAAACCAAAAGAATTAATAGTATGGCAGCAAAACAACTTCTTTTCGACGAGGCAGCTCGTCAGACCCTGCTCAAGGGTGTCTCCAAACTCGCCAGGGCGGTCGCCGCCACCCTCGGTCCCAAGGGCCGGAATGTGGTGCTCGACAAAAAGTTCGGCTCCCCCACCGTGACCAAGGACGGCGTCACCGTGGCCAAGGAGATCGAGCTGGAAGACCCCTATGAAAACATGGGCGCGCAGATGGTTCGCGAAGTCGCGAGCCGCACGAGCGACGCCGCCGGCGACGGCACCACCACGGCCACCGTGCTGGCCGAGGCCATCTACCGCGAAGGTCTCAAGTATGTGACCTCCGGCGCGAACCCGATCGGGATCCAGCGCGGCATCGCCAAGGCTGTTGCAGCCTCGGTGGAGCAGCTCGACAAGATCGCCAAGAAGGTCAAGGACAAGGAAGAGATCAAGCAGGTCGCAACCGTCTCCGCCAACTGGGACACCACCATCGGCGAGATCATCGCCGAGGCCATGGACAAGGTCGGCAAGGATGGAACGATCACCGTTGAGGAAGCCAAGTCCATCGACACCACCCTGGAAGTCGTGGAAGGCATGCAGTTCGACAAGGGTTATCTCTCCCCGTACTTCGTGACGAACACGGAGACGATGGAAACCCGCCTCGAAGACGCCTACATCCTGATTTTCGAGAAGAAGATCAGCAATCTGAAGGACCTGCTCCCGTTGCTGGAGAAGGTTGCCAAGGTTGGCAAGCCGCTGTTGATCCTCGCCGAGGAAGTGGAAGGGGAAGCCCTCGCCACCTTGGTCGTGAACAAGCTGCGTGGCACGCTGAACATCTGCGCTGTGAAGGCGCCGGGCTTCGGCGACCGCCGCAAGGCCATGTGCGAAGACATTGCCATCCTCACCGGTGGCAAGTTCATCAGCGAAGACCTCGGGCTCAAGCTTGAGAACCTCGGCCTCGAGGATCTCGGCCGCGCCAAGAGCATCGTTGTGGACAAGGAAAACACCACGATCGTTGAAGGCAACGGCAAGAACACCGAGATCCAGGGCCGCGTGAACCAGATCCGCCGCCAGATCGAGGAGACCACCTCTGATTACGACCGCGAAAAGCTCCAGGAACGCCTGGCGAAGCTCGCCGGTGGCGTGGCCGTCATCAATGTCGGCGCCGCGACCGAGACCGAAATGAAGGAGAAGAAGGCCCGCGTCGAGGACGCCCTGCACGCGACCCGCGCTGCGGTTGAAGAAGGCATCGTTCCTGGCGGTGGCGTGGCGCTCCTGCGCACGCTGAACGCCATCGACGCCGTCAAGACCGACAACGACGACGAGCGGATTGGCGTGGAAATCGTCAAGCGCGCGATCGAGTATCCCACCCGTGCCCTGGCGAACAACGCCGGCATGGAAGGGTCTGTCATTGTGCAGGAAGTCAAGCGCCGCAAGGGCAACGAAGGCTACAATGTCTCGACTGGCATCTACGAGGATCTCGTCAAGGCCGGCGTGGTTGACCCGAAGAAGGTCACCCGCACCGCGCTGCAGAACGCGGCCTCCATCGCCGGTCTGCTCCTGACCACCGAATGCCTCATCACCGAACTGCCTGAGAAGAACAAGCCGACAGCCCCGCAGGGTGGCGGCCACGGCGGCGGCATGGGCGGCGGAATGGATTACTAAGATATCCTACAAGCAAGGCGGTGGGACCGGGTTGACCGGTGGCACCGCCCCTGACTTTGAGCGGGATTGGCGAAAGCTGATCCCGCTCTTTTTTTGTTGGGGGATGCGGGGGCCGGGGGGGCAAAAAGACGGGAGATCGCGCGGAGGCGCGGAGAGGAGGGGGACGTGGGAAGGGACAAGGGGATGCAGGTTTGTTCTGGTGGTCGGGCGTTTGCGGATGGGCCGGGTGGCGGGGGATGGAACGATGGGTGGGTGGACGTTCGACACATTCGCGCGGGGCGGGCTGGCATCCCTCCGGGATGCGGCGTGTTTGGGATCCACACCGGTGGTGTCGTCGCGTTGCTCCTCAACCACCGGCTAATGTCTGGGAACCCTCCGGGTTCAGGGAGGGATGGCAGTGAGTTGGTTGATGTGCCTCCCCGACCACCGGGTGCAGGTGTTCGAGCCTGCGGGTTCCTGGGAGGGGGGCGCATCCTCATCCCGGATGGGATGGCAGCGATTAGCCGGGGGTTGAGCGGAGCGACACCCCCGGAACCCGCGCACAGGGGCCACGACCCCGGCAGGGGTCGGAGCGTTGGGGTATAATGGATAGGGTCGTGAATGTGTGGGGGTCTGGCATCCCTCCGGGATGCGTGTGCATGTCGGGCCTATACCGGTGGTGTCGTCGCGTTGCTCCTCAACCACCGGCTAATGTCTGGTAACCCTCCGGGTTCAGGGAGGG
>CAIWMU010000023.1 GCA_903913865.1 uncultured Verrucomicrobia subdivision 3 bacterium | reverse complement strand
GAAAATGGGGTCAGTCCTCACTATTGACAGTTGAGGAACCTCCGACCCGAAATGGGGTCAGTCCTCACTATTGACAGTTGGGAAACCTCCGAACCATGCCTACCCCCCCCGATTCCCACCACGAAAAACACGAAACCCACGAAATCCCATCAAGGGGAGCGGAGGTGCGTCGAAACAAAGCAGCGCACCTCGAATGGGCGAGGGGGGGAGCACAACCCGAGGTTTATCCGCAGATGGCGCAGATTTACGCAGATTTCGGAAAGGAGTTCCCCGATCTGCGAGGAACATCCAATTGTGTGGCGGGGAGATTTTCAAAAAGGTGCATTCTGTTCGAGGTGAACGGTTTGGGCCGCCCCTTCAGGGCTTTTGTGTTTTTGGCTGGTTTACCCAGGCCGCTGGCCTGGGCTGGTATCAGGCCGCACCCTTGGTGCTCGAAGAGGTGTCAGTCCTCACTATTGACAGTTGAGGGACCTCCAACCCGAAATGGGGTCAGTCCTCACTATTGACAGTTGGGCAACACCCGAACCATACCCACCACTACGATTCCCACCACGAAATCCCACAAAGGGGAGCGGAGGTAAGAAAAAAGGCCCCGGACTTTCATCCGGGGCCGGTGCCGATGACTGTTCTCAAACACAAACCAATGGCGTGCCCTTGGGCAGCCGGATCACATAGGTGCCCGCAATCCTGTCGTGCCACCCCTGCTGGTCGCGGTCCCAAATGATGCAGAAGAACCCGATGAAAAAGACCACCATGGAGAAGGCGGAGGCCAGTGCCCTGACCATCGCCACCTTGAAACAGAGCGGCTGGTTGTCCACCCGGACGACCTTCAACCCCAGCACGATCCCCCCGATGGTGGTGCCCTGCCAGGCCCACATCCCTGCGAAATAGGCCAGGGCGACCAGGAATGAGAGGGGCGGCCCGCCCACAAGCCCGCTCAAAATTCCAACGAGCACCATGTCCAGAAAGCCGGCGCCCATCCGCTCCCAGAAACTCGCTTTCGGGTGGCCCAGAGCGTTCTGGATCGGGGGAGGAGCCGCAGGCGGCGTCGATGTGTAGAGATGAGTCGGGGTTGGAGCAGTCCCTGCCACCGTTATGGGCGGCACCTGGGTGGGATCAGCCAACGGTGCTTCCCCTTCAGCTCCGGTCACCGGAGCGGTGGATGCAGTCGCGGCAAGTGTTGAGATGGGGGCGGGAGCCATGCCCGGGGTGGTGGCGGATGCCATGGGGGGGGGAGGAACCACGGGAGGCGATCCTGCGCCGTTGGGGCGCTTGGGCAACTCCCGCTTCAGCCCTGCAAATGCGGCTGCGGTGGCCGCACCCAACCCCCACATGGAGGTGATGGCGAAGGTCATCAAGCCGAAAACCGGGATCATATACAGCATCAGGATCAGGACCGTCCCGAGAAGAAAGTTCACCAGTGCCGCGGCAGGCACCCCGCTGCCGAATTTGGTGGTGATGGTCTCCCCCAGGGCCTGCTGGAGGGCAACCTTGCCCACCATCGCAGCCAGAACGAAACCGGCAATCAGGAATGGAATGGCAAGCAGCCCGATCCCCGTCAGAGTGAGCAGAAGAAAAATCACCGGCAGGAGCACATTTGTCAGCAACCCCAGGAGAAAGGTGGTTGCCGGGCGGCTCTGCAACTCCGTGACGCAGGCCTTCACGGGACGTTGGAATGCGGCGGCAATCAGCAGATAGAGCAGAAAGAAAAGCCCCGCAAACCACCACACCCATCCCACCTGGGGGGCAAGCGGACGCATCTTGAACACACACTGCGTCACCCACTTTTGAAGCCAGCCCAGATTCAGGCCTGACATCCCCAGATCCACCTCCTGGGTCTGGCCGGTGACCTTCGCCCCGGGATCGAGATTCACTTTTCCGCCAACCGCAACCACCTCCCCTTTGACCACGGCATTCGATCGCACGTTGATGCCCCCCATGACCGCCACAGCGGCATCCCCCACCTCGGCACCGTCGCACAACTCCAGTTCGCCAAAAACCACCACGGCGGCATCCCGGACCTTCCCATGGATTTTCGCCGAGCCGCCGATCACCACCACCGCCTCAACGCTCTCTCCCGCCTTCAGTTCCGCGTTGTGGCCAAAAACCACCATGGCATCGCGCGAGCCACCGGATGGATTCTGAATGGTGATGCTCGCGGGAGCGCCGCCGTTGGTGTTGGCGATCCACTGTGTATTGGTTCCCACCTCCAGCTCCTCCACAGGAGGGTTTGTCGATGTTCCCTGCTCGTTCTGTGCCCGCAGGGTTACAGATCCCGGCAGGTTCAACGCAACCAAAACCGCAAATATCCGAAATAATTGACCCGTTTTCATTGTTTCCTTTCAGCGCCGACCCAAAGCCAGGCGCAAATATGCTGTTCCCAATCCCACACACGCGACATAGGCCATCCCGGCCGCAACCGCGCATCCCATCAAAAACCCGTTACCGAGACTTCTCACTGCGAGCCGGCAGGCCCCGCCGAGGGCTTCCAGGACCCCCAGCCACATGCCACCTGAAGCCAGCCCATTCCGCACAGATTCCAACCCGGAAGCCACCGGACCGAACGCCGGGGCTTTCCAAACGAGAAGGCAGATGCCCGCAAATAGGAGCCAGAGGAGGGATGCGGAGAGAAGCCGC
The DNA here is from genome assembly GCA_903913865.1 of uncultured Verrucomicrobia subdivision 3 bacterium. GTDB lineage: Bacteria > Verrucomicrobiota > Verrucomicrobiia > Limisphaerales > UBA8199 > UBA693. The sequence continues at coordinate 77,692 of CAIWMU010000023.1, read as the reverse complement.
ACCGGCCGGGACCACTCCATCCAGGAGCGCTGCTGCGGCACTGCGGCGCGGGCCGCCACGGCCGCCATCACCCGGGCCGACAGGCCTTCCGGCGCCTTCATCAAGGGCAGACTCTTCAGCTCCCGGTCCAGCCGCTTTTCCCAATTGTCCTGTTCCATTCCTGATTTCATGACACGTTGAACTCCTCGCCAAAATGAGGCCCCAGCTTCCGGCGGAGGGCCTCCCGCCCGCGAAAAATATCGGTCTTCACCTTCCCCAGGGAGACCCGCAATTGCGCGGCTATCTCCTCGTAGCTCATCCCATCGATATGGAACAGCACCAGTGGCACCCGCTGGGCCGAAGGGAGCTTTTGCAGCGCCTCCTCGACAATCCGGTGCCGGTCGGCATCCCCGAGCTGCTTCTCCACATCATCCGGGGCCGCAAAATCCGGCTCCCTCTCTTCCCCATCCCCATCATGGCCACCGAACATTTCCGAAAAAAAACTCCAGCGGGACCGGTAGCGGGTGAGGTGGTTGAGGCTCATGTTCGTGGATACCCGCTTCAGCCAGCCGCCCACTGTCGGACTGTGCTGCAACTCCGCGAACCGTTCATAGGCCTTCAGGAAGACCTCCTGAACGATGTCCTCGGCCTCGGCCCGGCTTCCAACCAGGCGCATGGCGGTCGTGAATACCATGTCCTGGTAGTCCCGCATAAACGCCTCGAACTGTTTGTCCTCGATCATCAGCAGTCGGATTGAGCTTCGCCAGCATGCTATGCGGGCTTTGGAACGGGAAGCAAAACCATCTCTCTCGCTCGTTCATGGTTCTGCATCATGCTTCTGTTTCCCGTTCGATTCACTCAACCAACCGGCTCACCCAACCATTAAAAACCGACCAGTTCTCAACCAGACTCAACATCGCCGAAAACCCTCCGGCGATCGCCACGGCTGCTGAAACCGTCAGCAAGCCAAGAAACAACTTCTCAAATAGCGTCTCCCTCTCGAGCGGGATCCAAATGCTTGTCCGCTCCGCCGCTCCCCGGCCCGACTGGACCCTCGGCGCCGCCTGCGCCACCGGCAACCATTCCGCGCCAGCCCGCCGCCCCATCTGCGCCACTGCCTGTCCCCCCGCCTCCCCGGGGCATCCCGTCAAAAGCCGGGTCACCTTGAAACTGACCGTCATCGTATTCGTGTTCGTGCTCATTTTTCTTCAATCCTCCTTGAATTGCTTCTGCCCTCATTACCCGGCTGAAGGACGTTTTGTTTCAAAAAAATTTGAAAGATTTATAAACGATTGCACATCAACACATAACAATCGGAACAAATTGGAATGCCCACACGAAGACAGCCAACCATCCACATGCAGGCAGTGAAATGGCTTCGGAATGGAAAAGTGAGGGCCCGAAAAAGTCCGCTCAGGGGCCGGAATCGATCGATTTCGGACGGAAGATCGGGAGGGAAATCCTCCAGCGGATGCCCGCCAGACGTAGTATGAGTGTTGCCGAGAATCCCACGGCAAAGCTCCAACCGGCGGCACGGGGAACGCTCCCCAGCAGCACGCAGGCAAGGGAACCGACAAATGCGGCGGTCGCGTAGAGGTAGATTTCCCTGCGGAAAACCAGCGGGATTTCCCCGACCAGCACATCCCGCAACATGCCCCCCGCCACACCGGTGATGACTCCCATTGTGACCGAGATGGCCGGGGTCAGATGAAAGTGCAGCCCTTTGCGGGTGCCCAGCATGGTGAAGAAGGCCAATGCAAGGGCATCTGCCACCAGCAGAACGGTCCGGGGCAACTCCCTGATGCGAACCAGATAGAAGCTAACCACAGCCGTTACGGTGGCGTTGATCAGGAATGACTGGTCCCGGGTCCAAAAGACCGGGCAATCAATCAGCATGTCCCTGAGAGTCCCCCCGCCAAGGGAGGTGACCAGCGCCAGAACGATCACACCAAATAGATCGACCTGCTTTCCCCTGGCAGCCAGAACACCGGTAATGGCCCCGACACTCACCCCGAAATGCTCCAAAAGCGGTTGCATGCGAGCCTTATAACACAGCGGCCCGCTCTTCGCAGCCCCGAATCCCCAGATTGCCATGGCGATGGTAGTCAATGCTGATGCTCTGCTCCTTCAAATACCAAAGCAGTTCCAAACGCCCCTCGGCGGAGACTCTCCTGCTGACAATGTTGCCACAGGCCTGATTTCCAGCCTGGCAGACTTCAATGGGCACCCGGTCCGGTGCCGCATACCGCAACCGTTCCACCGTCCCGGACTTCAACTGCTGAGCCAGTTGGGCATCCGATTGCCTGACAATCACGATCCTCGCAGAATCCACACTGGCACACTCGGTCATGACCTCGATCTCCTCCCGTTGCAACGGTCCCGGGGGAATGCTCACCGCAACCTGACGACCGGTGATTGCCCCCGCCAGCACGCGGAGATAGACATCCAGAGGTGTGTCATCCCCATGAATCCTCACACAGATTCCATTCAAAGGCAGGTAGCGGCGGATGTTATCCTGGCCGACCAATTTGAAGTGGTCGTGCTCCTTCCCGAACTCCTCCCGCCACGCCGCCTCATAGCTAAGCGCGGCACCCAGTGCGCGGGCATGGTCTTTCGATCCACGCCTGCGCAGGATCTCCAGCATCTTCCTGATAAACTCATCACCCGGCACCCCATCGACCGGAGTTGCAGGCCTATCTGTAAAATCCATCAACTGCGCCACATAATTTGGCCCGCCCGCCTTGAGCCCCGGTCCAAAAACAGACCTTCCGAACCCGCCAAACGGTTGCCGCAGCACAACCGCGCCAGTGGTGACCCGGTTGATGTAGAGGTTCCCGGACTTGATCCCTGCCTTCCAGACATGCCATTCCCGTTCGTCAAGGCTCTCCAGACCACTCGTCAGGCCGTAACCGGTCTGGTTCACCAGGGCAATGGCCTCATCCAGGGTTTCATAGCGCATCACACCAAGCACCGGACCAAAGAACTCCGTCAAGTGTGTGTAACTGCCTGGAGTGACCCCATATTTGATCCCGGGAGACCAGACCCCCGGATTGCTCAATGAGCGTCTGGGCATCAGGGCCCACTCCTCGCCGGACTCCAACGTCTGCAAGGCATTGTGCAAATCCCCGGAGGGAGGGCGGATCAGTGGACCCATCCGCGTTTCCAGATTCCAGACCGGGCCAACAATCATGCTGGCGGCCCCCTCGCACAAGGTGCGACGAAACTCAGGATCGTCGTAAACCTCCGCTTCGAGCAAAAGGAGGGATGTGGCGGAACATTTCTGACCGGCATGACTGAATGCCGAATGCAGGACGTGCTTGATGGCCTGGTCCCGATCCGAGAGGGCGGTGACAATCGTGCAATCCTTCCCGCCCGTCTCCGCATGAAGAGCCATCCCGGGGTTGCTCCCCAGCATGTTGAGCGCCGTCTGCGTGCCGCCGGTCAGCACCACGGCATCCACCAATGGATGCCCCACCAGAACCCGCCCCGCCCCGCCTCCTGCGCATGGGAGAAATTGCAGAACCTGACGCGAGATGCCAGCCCTCCAGAAACATTTGCACAGTTCCCATGCCACAAGCACTGTGTCCGAAGCAGGCTTCAGGATGACGCAATTACCCGCTGCCAAACCGGCCACAATCCCTCCGCAGGGAATGGCAATCGGAAAATTCCAGGGAGACACAACGACCACAACACCCTTCCCCCGCGCCTCGAGCGTTGGCAACTCCTGCCAATACCGCGCACTGGCAGGGTAGAAGTCCGCAAAATCGATCGCCTCGGAAATCTCCGGATCCGATTCGGCCACGGTCTTCCCGCCATCGGCCAGTGCCGCACCGATCAGGTCGCCCCGCGCCGCACGAAGTTCCTCTGCAACCCGGCCCAAAAGTTCAAATCTCGCTTCGGGCGCGAGCTTCCTCCAGCCACCCGGGTCTGCTGCGGCACACTCCACCGCCCTGAGAACAAGTGCTTCTGTCGCCTGTTCGTAGATCCCCACAACGACCCCCGGCCGTGAGGGATCAAGACATTCACCCCTTCCGCCCGTATCGGCTATCTCCTCCCCATCCACCACCACCGGCACACGGATGGCCCGTTCCCCATTCAAATCCCTCCACCGGGCGATGATCTCCCCGGCCCACACCCCGTTCTCCGGCAGCGAAAAGTCGGTGTCCGGTTCGTTTTGGAACCGTTGCCAGCCCGGGGAAACCCGGGATGCGGAAGTGGATGGGTGCCTCCTATTTTGCGTGCGCCTCGGGCTGCGGCGCACTGTGTCCATTGCTGAAAACGAGGCCGCAAAGTCCTTCTCCAGGCGCAACCATTCCTCTGTGCCGGGCTGTAAGCCGAACGAGTGGCGCAGGAAATTTTCCGGACCCGTGTTTTCGTCCAAACGCCGGATCAGGTAGCCGATGGCATTGACGAAATTTTCACGGTTGCAGGCCGGGGCATAAAGCAGAATATTTTCAAAGACATCCCCCAACGCACGCCGCTGGTGATTTGCCATCCCCTCAAGCATTTCAAATTGCACCTGTTTCTCGGCCCCCGCCTCCGCAGTGAGCACTAGGGCATAGGCCAGCTCAAACAAATTGTGGGAGGCAACCCCGACATCCATGGCAGCCAGATTCTCCGGCTTCAGCATCTCCCGCAGCATTCGCTTGAAATTCGCATCCGTCTCGCCCTTCGACTGATACGGGGCCTGCGGCCAACCCCGCACCGAAGCCTCCGCCCGCTCCATCTCAAGGTTCGCCCCCTTCACCAGCCGGATAGTGATCCGTCCCCCGCCCGCACCGACCCGCTTTCGCGCCCAATTCTGAAGCACCTGAAGGGTCTCGAAGGAGTCTGGAATGTAACTCTGCAAGGCAATTCCGGCACGGACCTCCAAAAGGCCCGGCCGGTCCAGGGCACACATGAAGGCCGCAGCGGTCAACTCTTTGTCGCGGTATTCCTCCATGTCCAGATATATGAACTTGGGCACCAACTCCCCACCGCGGCGGACGAAGCGGGCACGCTGCGCCGTTAGAAACATGCGCTCCAGCCGCTCCGCCAGAACACGCACGGTATGATCACGGGCCAGGGGTGATATCTGGGAGTAAAGGGTCGAAATCTTCACCGACACAACCTCCACCTCCGGCCATTGCAGGGCCTGAAGGTAGTGCTTTAACCGGCGCTCGGCCTCCGCTTCACTCAGAATGGCCTCCCCAAGGAAGTTGACGTTCATTCGCACCCCCTCCCCTCCCCGCGACTGCAGGATCCGGACGAGTGGATCACGTTCCCCGGGCAAAATGACCTCGCACGACTCCCTGCGCAGATATTCCTTGAACAGAAGCATGGCTGTCCCCGGTGCCACACTCCCGATCCAACCGAGCAACCGCAGCAGGAACCGGTCTGTCGTGCTGAAAAAGCGTGGAACACCCCTCTCCCGGAACACTTCCATCAACTGACCGAATGCCAACCTCGCGTCCTGCGCCCGGAACGCTTCATCTGTCATTTCGGTCAGCGTTGCCTTGTCGGCGGGATTGCGAACCATCCGGTCCAATTCGGCCTGCTTCCGTTGTTCCCGCGCGGTGGACATGCCGCCCGCCCGGGAAAGCAGCACCTTCGCCACATGTAGAGCCTTCTCAATCTGCGGATCGACCCCTTTCGAGGGATCCGGGGTGAACCCCTGCATCAAACTTTGGATTGCCTGCATACCAGTATCTTTCCGGCTGATCGGGGCCAAAATCCGCCCCATCTGCCTCGACCTCCCACGGCACCAACTCCGGGGATGGACCGCCTGCCCCGGATCAAGCCTGAGCCGGAACGGCTCAAACCCCCAGCTCGCTCTTCACCTCTCCAAAAGCCTGTATCGCCATCCCAAGCTCCTCCTGTGTGTGTGCCGCCGAAATTTGAGTGCGGATCCGGGCACGTCCCTGGGGAACGACCGGATGGGAAAATCCGATGACGTAAACACCCTTCGCCAGCATGCGATCCGCGAACCGGGTGGCCAGCGCGGCGTCCCCCAGCATGATCGGCACGATGGGATGCGTCCCGGGCAGAATCTGAAAGCCCAGTTTGTCCATGCCATTCCGGAAAAACCGGGTGTTGCTTTCAAGACGGTCCCGCAATTCGGTGGATTGTGTGAGCATCTCCAGAATGCGAAGGGTCGCCCCGGCAATCGAGGGTGCCAGTGTGTTGGAAAATAGGTAGGGACGTGAACGCTGGCGAAGCAGCTCAATGATCTCCCGCCGTCCGCTGGTGTAGCCACCGCTGGCCCCACCCAAAGCCTTGCCAAGTGTGCCGGTGAGGATATCAATCCGCCCGATCACTCCACGATCCTCATGCGTCCCCCTTCCCCGCGCCCCCATGAAACCCACGGCATGCGAATCATCCACCATCACCAGTGCGCCGTATCTGTCCGCCAGATCGCAGATCCCGCGCAGGTTCGCGATAAAGCCATCCATGGAGAAGACCCCATCGGTCGCAATCAACTTGAACCGGCATCCGGCAGCCTCCACCAGCCGCGCCTCCAGATCGGCCATGTCGTTGTTGCGATAGCGGAGACGCTGCGCCTTGCACAACCGGATTCCATCAATGATGCTCGCATGGTTCAACTCGTCCGAGATGACCGCATCCTCGGCCCCCAGCAGGGTTTCAAACAGGCCACCGTTGGCATCAAAGCAGGAGGAATACAGGATCGTGTCCTCGGTGCCCAGAAATCCGGTCAGGGCCGCCTCAAGCTGTTTGTGCACGCCCTGTGTGCCACAGATGAACCGGACGCTCGCCATCCCGTAGCCCCACTGTTCGATCGCCTGCTTTGCACCGGCGATCACTTCGGGATGCTGCGCAAGCCCGAGGTAGTTGTTGGCGCAAAGGTTCAAAACCTGCCTGCCATCGGAAACCCGGATTGCGGTGCCCTGTGGAGATAGGATGACCCGCTCGTTCTTGTAGGTCCCCGCTGAGCGAATGGCGCTCAACTGGGATGTCAGATGCTCTGTGAATGCAGCGTTCATGGGGTGCAAGTGGCCGACTACGGAACTTTGATCACCAGACCTGAAGGTTCAGCCCCGCTCGACGGGCGGGTGAATTTGTCCCCGAAGTTGCAGAAGCCGGGAACAAAGCCGCCGTGTGAGAGGAAGAACTGTCCACCCTCAACCCCCATGAAGCGGTCCAGACGATCCCCGCGACCGGTGGCATCATGACTGAACGATGCGGTGAGGATCTCGTTCCACTTTCCATCGCTCGTGTGATACCACTGGTTTCCATAAAGCGCCTTGCGCCGCAGGTGACCGTTGTCCCCCCCGAAGTTTTCACTGAAGCTGTGCAGGCCGCGCAGGTAACTGCCTGCCTTGGGAGCCTTCCAGCTGGAGATCAGCATCCATTCCTTCTTCTCCGGATGGAACCAATAGCCTGAATAGATCGTGTGAGTGGGATCCGGAACCTCGGCTTTCAGCCAGAACCGCTGCTTCTCACCCGTCTTCCACATGTATTTCAGATGGCTGTGGCCTCCGGTCCCCTCGTTCCCGAAATCACCCGAATAAACACCCTCCCCCTTGCCTTTGAGTGTCACAAGGTCCTCGGCCGATACCTTCTTGCGGTCCACAGCCTCGTTGCCACTGTCCCACACGCTGAAAATGATCCGGCGCTCCGTGGGACTGTTGATCTGCATCCCGAAATATCCGCGGTTCCATCCACAGGCCATGTAAAAGGTGTAGACCGGTTCATCCACGGCAGTGACCTCGCAGTAAGCCTGGTCAATGTTGGTCACCGCGGGAACGGGATAGGCCAGATGAACGGAGGCCGCATTCCGGCGCGGCTTCATGTTGAAATGGGCCGTGGTGGAGGCGGGCCCTTCCAGGGCAAGGCTGCGAACACTGACGCTCCCCTGCTTCAAAGGTGCAACCAACTCCAGCACAAACTTTGCAAACCCCGCTTCAGCAATCTTAAATTCACCAAACCGGGCGATGACGGATTCCTGACCGGCCCCCTTCACGGAGACCTCCGAAGTCCTGCCGCCCGCGGTCAACTTGAACTGCGCTTCCGCCCCGGCCGGAAGAGAGAGCTCAACAGATGCTGTCAGGGAACCGGCATTCGTAAATTGCCCATACCAGACAACATGCTGCTCCGTGATGTTCCATCCCCGCACGCCCCCCCTTGACGACATCTCCAACGCCTCGGGATCCGGTTCAATATAGGCGGTGAATGCAGGAACATTGACTGCGGAGGCACCCGCCAGCGCAGAAAGAAAAAGGACCGAAAGTAAGAGTGATTTCATTTGATTGATTGCCCGTCCGACTCACTGCCAGTGGAGCAGAATTTTACCCGAGTTTCCGCTCTTCATAATTTCGAAGGCCTCCTTGAATTCCGTGTAATGGAACCGGTGTGTGATCGCCGGTCTGATGTCCAGGCCGGTCTCGAGCATGACACTCATCTTGTACCAGGTCTCATACATTTCACGCCCGTAGATGCCCTTGATGGTAAGCATGTTGAAAACAACCTTGTTCCAATCAAACGGCACCTGCTCCGATGGAATCCCGAGCATCGAGATCTTTGCACCGTGAGCCAGATTGTCGATCATGTCGCGGAGTGCGACAGGATTGCCAGACATTTCCAGCCCGACATCAAAACCCTCCTTCATGCCCAGCTGCTTCTGGACGTCCACGAGAGTCTGTCCGGACTTGATGTTGAGCGCCACCGTCGCGCCCATCTTCCGCGCCAGATCCAGCCGGTATTCGTTCATGTCGGTCACCACCACAAAGCGGGCGCCCGCGTGTTTGGCCACCGCCACGGCCATCACGCCAATCGGCCCGGCGCCGGTGATCAGCACATCCTCCCCCAGCAGCGGAAAGGACAGCGCCGTGTGCACCGCGTTGCCAAAGGGATCAAAAATGGAGGCGACATCCTTGTCGATGCCCGATCCATGATGCCAGACATTCGTCATCGGCACCGAGATATACTCCGCAAAAGCGCCGGGCCGGTTCACTCCTATCCCCTGGGTGTCCTTGCACAGATGCCGCCGCCCCGCCAGACAATTCCGGCAGCGACCGCACACAACGTGCCCCTCGGCACTGACCGTCTCACCGGCGAAGAAATCCGTCACATTCGCCCCGACGGCCACCACCTCGCCGACAAACTCATGGCCCACGGTCATGGGAACCGGAATTGTTTTCCGGGCCCAATCATCCCACTTGTAGATGTGCAGGTCGGTCCCACAAATGCCGGCCCGGTCCACCCGGATCAGCACATCGTTGATGCCAACTTCAGGCTCGGCAACATCTTCGAGCCACAAACCGGGACTGCTTTCTTTTTTGACAAGTGCTTTCATTTCGAGCTGAGTTCTCCGGGGGAAGGCGCTGTGTTCGCGCCCTCTGGTTCCCCCGTCTCCTTGTCATTACCAGACTTGGCCCCATCCATAAATCCCACATAAGGGGGATGAGGACTCGCCCGGCCCGGCTTTAGGGACGAACCATGTTCAAATTGCTCCAATACATCCAACACAATGTCCAGATTCTGGAAATGGGACACAGGCAAAAGTCCCGCTGGCAGAACCGGCTCAAACCTCAGGAAATGTGAAAATATTTTTCGTTTTATTTTGAATGGAATAAATCGATGCCCTGTCTCATCAACAAGATGGATAAAGCGATCGCCGCCAATCCGATGTTCGGAAGGCTCCACAAGGAGGGCCGGAGTGGTGTTCGCCCCATCAAGAACGGCAAACGCAAGTCACAATATGACTAAATCGTTGGAAGTCATCATTCAGGCTGTCTGCGACACGAAGCATCCTTTTCGCAAGGTTGATAACCATGTGAAAAAGCCGATGAAACACCGGTACGAACGCCGAAAAATCAAGGAATACCTGCATCTGGGAGATTGGATGCCCACCCAGCCTGCGACCTGAACGAGTAACACAAATTGCTATATCCAAAAATCGCAAGCCGCGCACTGCGCGGCTTGCGCCTTTTATCCCCCCTGACACCGGGGGCAGAGTCCAAAAAACTCCAGCTTGTGTGTCACCCTCGTAAACCCGTGGCTGAGCACCATCCGCGCCTCCAGTTCCCCCATCCCGCACTCATGCAGTTCAACCACCACCGCGCACCCGGTGCAAACAAGGTGGTGATGATGCCCGTCATCCCCCTCGCGCAACAGCTCGAACCGGGCCTGTCCATCCCCGAACTCGTAGCGCTTGACCATCCCCATCCCTTCCAGGAGATGCATTGAGCGGTAAATCGTGGCAAGATCGCAATCCCCCTTGGGCAACTGGTCGTGAATGCCACGGATGGTGATTGGATGGGATTGGCGGCTGAGGATATCCAGAATCGACTTCCTGGCGCCTGTCACCCGCCGGGACTTCTTCCGCAAGCGCTCGGCAAATTCCGGCACTCCTCCGCGAGTGCCTTTTTGGGCTCCACACGACGGCAGACCCTCGTGATGGCCGCCACAGTGGTGATCGCAATCGCCTGACATGCCCTTAATGGAACATCACGCTCAGATAACCCAGAACAGTCCCCACCACGATTGCCCCCAGCTTGGCCCGGTTAAACCGGTGCACATCGCTTGACTCAAAAATGATCGTCGTGGAAATGTGCATGAAGATGCCGATCACAAATGCCATCAACTCCCGGGAGTAGGCCCCCAGCGCCGAATGGGAACTGATCAACATGCCCAAGGGTGCCATTCCAGCAAACAGAGCGAGAAAACTGAGGGAGACCCGCCTGCTGATCCCTGATTGCAGCAACATGCCCAGCAGGGCGATGGAAACAGGGAAGTTGTGGAAAACGATGCTCACGAGCAGCAACTTTCTGCTGCCCACGTCATAGTGGGAATGGGAATCCCCAAGTGCCATGGCCTCAACCAGCGCATGAAGACACAACCCGGCCACCACCCCGATCGGCAAGCCGCCACCGTGAAGCGGATGCGAATGGCCATGTTCCACCCCCATCGAAATGAAGTCCAGGGCAATTTGAGTGAAAAAACCGGCCAGAATCAGGGTCCCCAGAAGCAACTGCATCTTTTCGGCCGCCTCTCCCTCAAGCCGTAAATGGTAAAGCTCCGGGAGCATGTGGAGCAGCGTCAGGCACAGCAGGTAGGCCCCCGTGAAGGCGTTCAGCAACTTGACATGCCGCGCCTCATACAACTTGAAGGCAAAGACGCAGATGGCCCCCAGAACGATACTCGAAAGGAGAAGCAGGTATTCCATGCTAATTGCAAATCATTTGCATCTTGTGCCTAGAAAAAACCCGCAACGCATGTTGCGGGTGACGGCACTCGCGTGCCGTGCTCAAATCACTTCATCAACAGCATCTGGCGGGCCCGCTTGATCGCCGTGTTCAAACGGCGCTGATAGTGGGCGGGCAGCCCGGTGTATTTACGGGGCAGGATTCGACCCTGATCCGTCACGAACTGACGCAGCAGATTCGTGTTCTTGAAATCCATCGCTTCTATGGTGAAGTCAATTTTGGGCTTGGGACGAGGTGTGCGTGTTTCGCCATAGGCGGACCGTGAACGGGATCCGCGTTTATCACCTTTTTCTGGACGTGTCTTGCGAGGCATAGATCTTGTTTACTTGATTTCGCGATGGAGAGTATGACGGCGCAGAGCTGGATTATACTTTTTGAGCTCCAGTTTCTCTGTCTTCAACTTCTTATTGCGCGTTGTGGTATAACGCGAGGGGGATTTCCCTTCCTTGCGCGCTTCGGTGCATTCGATTGTAATGATTTCGCGGGCCATAAATTATTCCTTTTCCTTCGGCTTGTCTTCTGATTCTTCCTCTTCGGATTCGTTATCCACGACCCCTACAGAGTCGACCGTTCCTAGAGCTCCGAGGCGGCGCTGCCGCAGCGCCCCTTCGCGCTCAAGCTGGGCTTGAGCCTGAATTGTAAAACGGGTCCAGGGAATTGCTTCCAGGCGGGATCGGGGTATCGGCTTTCCGGTCAACTCACACACTCCGTAAGTGTCCTTCTCGATCCGCTTCAGCGCTTCCTCGATCTCATATATCGCATCCTGATCAGAGGATAGCAGGCTCAGGGCAAAGTCACGATCAAAATTATCCGTCCCCGAGTCGGCCATGTGCAGGCTGTAGCCCGCCATCTCCTGGGCTGACTCCTTGGCAAGGCCGTTCATCTGGCGCATCAATTGGTCGCGCAACTCAAGGAGACAGTCGTAATAAGCCTGCCACTCAGGCTTGATCTTGATTTCCCCACCCTTCCTCGCGGTTTTACCACCGAAGATGGCGTGACCAAGAATGGACGCCGATGTGGCAGGGCCATTGCTCTTGCCAACCGGTTTTCTGACTTCTTTTTTCTTCGTAGTCACAGCTGATCTCGTCCAAAAAATTCAATCGCGGCTATCTAAACATTGCTCACCCTTGCGGGAGAGTGGGCGAATTTAGCAAACGAATCGAAATAATCCATCCAAAAATGCAAAAACTTGCAGATAGTTCAAATTTTGCCAAAAACGGGATGAGTCCATCTTCCCGGGATGCCACCTCCAGGGGAACTCGGCGGTCCCCGCCAGGCAGCAGACGACTCATCATAAGTGTCACAGGGGCTATAAATAAGCTTGACACCAGACACACACGCATCGCATGCTTGGGACGCCCGCACCAACAATCAGGACCAATATGAATCACCCGCCCGCCCGCGCCATCCTTTCCCGCCAACCGGCCCTCTGCAACCGATTCCTGCCCCTTCTGGCTCTTTTTGCAACACTGCTCCCTCTGCACGCCCAGCCAGGGGGAGGCACTCTGATCATTGACGATTTCACCTATGCAACTTCCGCCACTGCCCGTGCTGCGTGGATTGCTAGCGGCGGCCCCTATGTGACGATGGCCACCAACGGAGTTTGGGGAGAACAGCAGGTGATGCTCCTCACCTGCGACTTCGCGACCCGCAGCAGCCGGTGCTTTTGGGACCGGACGGTGGCATTGAATCTGGCATCGCGCCCGGAATTCGATCTGGATGTCTATGCCAACAACCCTGCAGCCATTTCCTCCTTTACCCTCTACTTCAAGTCTGGCAACGGCTGGTATGGGGCCGCCGCCACAATCAAGCAGCAAGGATGGCAGACTCTCCGTTTTGCGTTGGGTGATTTCACAACGGAAGGCACCCCTTCCGGGTGGGACAAAATCGATGGTATCCGCCTTTCCCCCTGGAAGGGCGCTCAGCTAAACACATATCTTGCCGTCAGCCAACTAAGGGCCTACACCCCCGCAGTGCTCCTGATCCGGGACACCCAAACCACAAATCCGGAAATCGTCCAGCAAACCATAGATCGCCACCTCACGTGGCTCGGCGGTTATAACATTAGTTGCGGGGTGATCTCCCGGGCCGGTTTGGAAGCCGGTTTGGCGCGGGGTAGCCGCCTCCTCATCCTCCCCTACAACGAAACCGTCTCTGAAGCAGAAATGGTGCAACTGGAGAGCTTTGTTGCTTCGGGCGGCAAACTGATGGTCTATTACCTCCTTCCAAGCCGGCTTCCAGCGTTGCTGGGGGTCAGGCAGACGGGTTGGACAGCAGGGGATTTCGCAGCATGGCGATTTGCTGATCCCAACATCCCCGGCCTGCCCTCCCGTGTCCTGCAGACCTCGTGGAACATCACAACAGCTGTGCCGGATGGCACCCTCAGGACCAGAGTCACTGCCAAATGGGAGAACAGCCTCGGGCAGGACACGGGCAAGGCAGCGTGGCTGACAGGCGACCACGGCTTCTTCATGTCCCACGTTCTACTTGGGGATGATGCCTATCAAAAGTCCTATGCACTCCTGTGCCTCGTTGGGACCATCCTGCCCGAAGTCTGGCCGATGGCCGCCACCGGAGAAATCGGCCAGATTGGGAAGGTCGGCCCTTACCAGACTTACGGACAGGCGGTGGACTCAATCCGGCAACTGGCTGCCCCCACTCTGCGGGCCCCGCTGGTTGAGGGAGAATTGACAGCCGCCCGGAACGCGCAAATCGCCTCTGCAAGTGCACTGGTTGCCTCAAATTATTCCCAGGCCATCTTTTCCGCCCAGGAGGCCCGCTCCCACCTCCGGCAGGCCTACTCCCTTTGTCTGAAACCTGTAACCCCCGAATTCCGAGCCATTTGGGAACACCACGCCACCGGCCCGTTCCCCGGCAACTGGACGGCCGGAATCTCTGCCCTCGCAACAAACCAGATCACCGCCATATTCCCGAACATGCTGTGGGGCGGACTTGCCCATTACAACAGCGCATTCCTCCCACACTCGGGCGATTTCACCCAATACGGGGATCAGATCACCGCCTGTGTGAACGCCGCCCATGCACGAGGAATCCAGGTCCACGTGTGGAAGGTCAACTGGAACCTTGAAGGGGCGCCACAATCCTTCATCAATTCCATGCGGGCCGCCAACCGGACGCAAGTCTCCAGCAGTGGCACCAACATCAATTGGCTGTGCCCTTCCCATCCGGACAACTTCGCCCTCGAAACCAATTCCATGCTGGAGGTGGTTCGTAATTATGATGTCGATGGAATCCACTTTGATTACATCCGCTATCCCGACAGCAGCTCCTGCTACTGCTCCGGCTGCCGCACGCGGTTTCAGGCCCAGTCCGGCCGCAGCCTCACAAACTGGCCTGCGGATGTCCTCGCATCAGGAACGCTGCGCACCGCTTTCCTTGACTGGCGGCGTGATCAGATCACCCGCCTCGTTTCCGCGGTGTATGCGGGATCCAAGGCGATCAAGCCAGGGGTAAAAATCTCTGCCGCCGTTTTTCCGGATGCTGCCAGTGCCTATGATGATGTCGGGCAGGATTGGCGCCGCTGGGTCACAAACGGCATTGTCGATTTCCTGTGTCCCATGGACTACACCACAGATCTGTCCGGATTCACCAACCTGGTGACTCAACAGCTGGGGTTTGTGAATGGCCGTGTGCCCATCTACCCGGGTATCGGCGCATTTGTTCAGGAGACGGATGCCACCCTCTCGCAGGTTCAGGCCACAAGAAGCCTGAAAACTGGAGGGTTCACACTCTTCGAACTCAGCCCGGGCAGCGCATCCGGCTTATTGCCGGCACTAGGCCTGGGAGCCACCGCCCCGGATGAACCGGACACTGACAACGACCTCCTGCCGGATAGTTGGGAGCTTCGCTGGTTTGGCAACATCACCGTGGCCGGCTTGAATTCTGATAAGGATGGGGATGGTTTGATCGACCGCTCTGAATACACCGCTGGAACCGACCCCACACAATTCACCCCGGGACTATCCCTTCAAATCCGTTTTCTGGAGGGGCAGATAGAAATTTCATTCCCTGCAAGAACCGTCGAGGGGGCTGGTTATCAAAATGCCTCACGCCACTACCGCCTCGAGACCTCCACAACCCTGTCACAAGCACCTTCCTGGGAACCAGTGGCCGGCTTTGCAGATCTAACAGCCACCAGCGGCATGCAGATCCAAAAATGCACCCTTGCCCCCACATCGGGCGCTGCGCGCCTTTACAGGCTCCGCGTCTGGCTCCAACAGAAGTCCTGACCTGCCAACGGCTGAACAGGCAAACAGCGCCCCAACCGCCCCCTGAAAGTGCGAAATTTCCGTCCCTTTGGCACCGGATCGGTGCTGCAAAAAAAGCCCCTTCCCACGCACTTGGCGCGGGAAGGGGTGATAAGACTGCTTCCAAGCCTTCGATGACTTAGTTACCGATCTTGACCCGGTGGTATTTGGTGATCGACCCCAGGGAGTTCGTCATCGGGGACGTGGCTCCCGCGACATCGGCGTAGGTGCCATTAACAGTCGCACTCTGCTGCAGGGTGCCAAACGGCCAGGAAAGAACAACCTTGTCCCCCACCTTCTCGATGGTCAGGCGGATCGATCCCGCATAATGGTTTTCGACCTGGGTCGGGGTGAGTGCCTTGTTGTAAAAGGCGACGTCATCGATCAAACCCTGAAACGGCTTCCAATCCCGGTCAGTCCGCCAACCAAGCACAGTCGCCCCGTTGCGGTTCGGCACATAGCCACCCCATGCCCCGGAGGCTTCCTCAACCCCGTTGTTATAGATATGGAAGAGACTTCCATCATAGGTCAGCACGACATGGTGCCACTGGTTGGCGACAATGGCACCCGCCCGGCCGTACAAGCCTGTGTTGATCCAATTGTCGCCCCAGATGAACCATCCCCATTGGTGGTTGGGTGTCTGATAGAGATTCCATCCAATCGGCCCGCCAACACCATTGCCCATCGAGGCGAAAGCGCTGCGATAATCAGATCCATCCGCACCGAGTGTCGAAGGCTTGAACCATGCCTCCGCCGTGAACGGGCCAACCGGGTTCAATTCCATGGCGTAGGGAATGACAGCACGCGCGCCGCCGGTCACACCGAGGGACTTGTCCGGATCATTGGGAACACCACCACCCTGGGCGAATGTAAATGTGCCATTTCCGGAGTTGTCGTCGAGATTTCCGTCAAAACTTCCGGCGGCATCCGTCACGGATCCGCTTCCAGCCGCTTCATCCAGCCTCCAATAAGCCACAGGCTCATCTGCCATCACAAACCGGGCATGGCCGGTCTTTGCGACGGTGACAGGCCGAGTTGTGACACTGAGCGTGGCAGGGTCACTGTTCGTGGTCATGTAGGGATTGCTGATCCGGGCGTAATAAGTGGTGGAGTCATCTGTCAGACTGATGTTCTTCAACCACAGTGTGGCCCCGGTGGCTCCGGGAATCGCAGTCGCGCCCTTGTACCATTGGTAGCTGATCGGCAGCGCACCATCCGCACCAGCCCGGAACGCGGCGAAACTCCCCTCATACCGGCTTGTGGTTTCTGGATTCGAAACCAGGATCAGGTCTGTCAGCACCGTCAGCTTCACGGCAGAACTCTGGGACTGGCCATAGGGATTGGTGACAACCACCTTGAACATGGCGTTATTGTCCGCCGCAACCGGCGTATATTCCAACCGGTCTGCGGTGGCTCCCGCTATGGCTGTTGATCCCTTATACCACTGGTAGGACAAAGGGGCCGTGCCGTCCGCAGTCGCAATGAAAACGGTCACCCTGCCCGCGTAGTTCGTCGCCGGTGATGGATCGCTCACAATGGTCGGCGGTAGTGCCCCAACCCGGAAGTTGGTCGAACCCACCTGGTAATGCAGTGTGATCTGCGCCGCAGATAAGGCATTCGAGTAGACCGCCACCTCGTCCACACTGCCGTCGAAATATCCGTAACCGGTGTCCCGGGCCGCGATGCAAAGGGCCTGGCTGCTGTTGGCCAGGGCCGTGGAGTCGTTCGCAGAATCACGGAAGACACCGTTGACATAGAAACTCACCTTCGCCCCGTCATAAACAGCACAAAGATGGTCCCACCGTCCCTTGCCAATATTTCCACCACCGAGCCAGATGCCGCCACCTTTTTGAACCCAGATCCAATCCGATTTGCCTGCGACTTCGGGGGTTTGGTAGAACAACCATCCTGAAGAATCTCCCCATCCACCGAAATTTCCCACCGGACTCCGATACCCGGAGGCATCCGTCGACATGGGTCTGGCCCAACATTCCACGGAAAACGGAAGCTGCTTCTTGGCACCATCCTGAGGATTCAAGTCCGCAGAATACGGTATCTGGATAAACGAGCGTTGTGACACTCCAAATTCATCTGTGTAGAGATGAAAATTAACCGCGTTGGTATCGATACCCGGAACCCCTGCCTTGGGATAGCTTCCGGTGTTGTCCGTGATATATGTGCCGCTCAATCCATACGGCCCGAGATCCTCGGCAACGCCCGATCCGGGCAGATCCTCCAGTCGCCAATATCCCACTGGCTTGTCAGCCAGCACCGTGTCTTTATAGGAGGCTGCAACACCCCCGACAACCCCAACCAGCAGTAACCCTGCGGTTAATGCAACAGACCCCATCCCGAACTGTTTCGAGTTCATAGAACCTTTCATCGTTTCTTGGTTTATTGAAAGAGAGAGCCCCTGCATGGATTGCAGGAACACCCTCGTTGTGATGCGCTCATTTCATCACCCCGGACCACGATGTGTCAAGCAAACAAAATAGGTAAAATTCTTGGGCGATCGGGGCGGGGTGGTCCCTGCCGGATTACGCCAACCAGGTCTAATTTTGAAGACGGACCTTGCCATGGATATCAAACCACACCAGGCACGGACGCTGAGCGAACGGCACAATGGCAAACCGAACCGGGTAACCCCATCCAGTCATCAGTATCCATCGCCTTTTTGACGTCCAAAGACCTTTTCAATCCCGCCATAGCCAATCTCCCTGGCCTCCCTGGAGAAGGAGTGCCCGCAATCAGGATGCTCAACGCGGATAGCCGCATTCCCTCCCATGGCTTTGGCAATCTCCCCTGCACTGTTTACGACACGATCGACACTCTGCCATTTGAAATTCGTATCCCCCTTGGGGGCGTTGACAACGACCGTCCGGGGTGCAATCAGTGCGAGCACGGTGTCGAAATCAAAAGGGTAATGGTCAGGGGCAAATTCGAGGAGTTTCGGCATGTAACGGGAGCTGGTCCAACCCTTGATATCACCGTTCATATAGTCACGGAAGGAGTCAAACCCGCAGCTGGTGACCACAATCTTGATGCGCCTGTCGAAAGCAGCCGTAAAGAGGGAATTGTGACCACCCAGTGAATGGCCGATGGCCCCAAACCGCGCGGGATCCGTCCCGGCATAAGTGGCAAGAAGATCCAAACCCCGCACGTTGTCCCAGATGGCTTTCATGGTCCCGCTTTTGTAACGGGAAAGATCCGGCGCATAATCCGCGAGCCGGGGATAGGCGGGAGCCAGACAGAAAAAACCGCGCCGAACCAGTTCAAGCCCGTATTCATCGTTCGGACTTCCGCCCAAACCGACCACCACCTTGTGACCTTCGGGGTGAGTCTGATGAAGCGCAAGAATGCCGACCCCGAGCCCCCGCTTTGGCGCAGGTTTGGGGATCAGCAGATAAGCAGGCACCCGCCCGCCGGGTTCTGATTGATAGGTGAGAAACTTCCGGATATGGTCGCCACAATCCACCTCCTCAACCACCTGAATATCAAGCGGGCACTTTTTCGTCTCACCCGGAAACTCCCCCATCACCTTCTCCAAACGGCGCACCAGCTCGGAACGGGATGGCGCGACCTCCGGCGACTGCGCCCACCCCCCGGCGACCGGAAACAGCAGGGCCAACAAAATCAAATTCAATGGTGTCACACGCCACATACTGCCACCGTCGAATCCCTTGGCGAGTCACTTGTGTGCACTGGGGAAGCCCAAAAAAAATCAAATCCTCCCCGGGAATCCAAACCGGGTTCTGTCCAGCGGCAGGCCCGGCACCCCGGGGCTGATGAGGACCGGAGGATCCAGTCCGATCCCCAACCCTTGCCCCGCGGAACTTTGAAGTCCTCCCCGTTTTTTTCACCAGGCCCCTCACCCAAAATTTGACTTTGGACCACGCTGGTATACCCTCCCGATTAGTGCGTCCGTTTGCCAAAGCAGTAACAGTCGGCTTGCTGGTCCTTTCTCTGGGCCTGCACTGGGCTGTGCTACAAACGGTAGCCTGGGCTGGCATGTTCGTTCGGTATTCCCACAACGGGACATTTCAGGAGGCCGTGGGCAAGACCTTCGATGGACAACACCCCTGCAACCTCTGCAAGGCGATCTCCAGCACCAGGGCAGAACAGCAGAAGCAGGATCAGGCGCAATCGAATCCCATTTCCAAGCTGGATGCCGGTTTGCCGTGGAGTTCCATAACGTTCAGTTTCCTTCCCAACGACCATCGATTCACGACCTCCGACGACCGGGGTCCAACCCGCTCAGATCAACCTCCGAAACCCCGCCCCCGTTGCGGGACTGACAGCACGTTCGCAGGGGCTTAAGCCCCCGTTTTGAGCTTGGGATGACCAATCGTCATCCCTCCTGTAAAGCGGATCGGCCTCCCCGACAGCGGATCGCTGTCATCTCCACCCGTCCATTCCCAATTTCCTGGCAGACCATGACGCAGAGGGATCCTCTGGATTCCACATGCGGGCCGGGAACTCCAAGGAGGAGGTTTCATGACCAATAAACCAGTAATATTTTAAGGAGAATCGTTCCCATGCAGAATTCGCAGTTCCATTTTCTTAGCGCCACCGCCGCCGTTATGACGTTCGGACTTTCGATGGCAAGTTCCGCCACCCTGACAACCGTTCCCATGCAGGGGGCCATGGCAATGCCTATGGTTTCCTATCAATCGGGGGATGGGGCCATACACGTGATGATGCCCGGTGAGATTCCGCAACTCACCCCGCTCATGGTGAGCAACCCCAGTGACGACTTCGACGCCGCTGATCCGTGGTTCGACGCACTCGACCCAAGCCGCCAGGGTGCCTCCTTCAGCCGCCGCTATGGCTGGGTCATGGATGCCATGAGTGAATCACTCCCGGCAAACACGCAAATGTGGATTCGCAAGCTCTCCGGCTCCCCTGAGTTGAAGGCCTACCGCTACTCCAGTTCTGCCCCCAAGACGCTGGCACCGATCTTCGGGACGGACGGAAGCACCAATGCGATGTTCTGGAATGCGATGATGTTCCACCCGGTCTTTGCAGCCCCGCCCGGAACCAACAGCCTCTCTGCATCCTTCGAGGTTTACCTCGTTAACAAATCGACCGGAAAAGAGGTCCCGGGTTCCAGCAGCGGCGCTGTGGGGTTTCTCTGGAGCAACGTTCCGGATGGGCGCCCGGCGTTGAGTCTGGCCCGCAAGATCGTCATCGGATGGCCTTCCGGCACCGCCACAAACTGGGTTCTGGAAACGGCTGGCTCAAGCGATGCAGCCCAATGGACAGCCATCACCACCCCCCCCACAACGGTGGATGGTCAATCCGCTGTGATCTTGGACAGCAACCCGGCGCAAAAATACTTCCGGATGCGCCGCCAGCCCTGATCCAATCTGAGCAAACCAGATGCCAATGAACCGACGAGTGAACCACGACCTTCGCCACGCTGCCCCGGCAGGGAACCCTGAAAACGGGGTCCCCTATCAGCGGCGTGGAGGAGTCGAATCGCATGAACCAGTCCCCACCCTGTTTCGGCAGCACGCAACGGTGGGGACTGGCTCCATTTCCTCGAAATCGGAGCATGGATTCACCCTGATTGAGCTTCTGGTGGTGATCGCAATCATCGCCGTTCTGGCATCCATGCTCCTGCCAGCCCTCTCGCGGGCCAGGGAATCGGCCCGTTCCACCCAGTGCCTCAGCCAGATGCGCCAGCTCGGTTTGGGTGTCCGCCTCTATGTCGATGACAACGCAGACACCTTCCCCCGAAGCCAGCATTCAGCCTTCGCGAATGAGGAACTCCCTTGGGAACGCAGCATCGCCCCGCAACTGGGCTCTGGCATCGCCAGCTGGACGAACCTGCTGAAGGGTATCTACCATTGCCCGAGCGACATCCGGACCAACCCGTGGAGCTACGGGTTCAACGTCTATTTCGAACTGGGTGCCGATGACGATTACACCGGCAAGCCACAGACCTGGAGACACGCCGCACAGCTGCCCCGGTCCACATCCACAATCCTGTTCGCAGAAAACAACAGCAGCGCCGACCATATCATGCCCCATTTCTGGATCAGCCAGGAGGACGCACAGGATCTGGCATCGCGCCGCCACAAGAATCGCGCAAACTACACCTTTGCCGATGGTCACGCATCCCTTCAACTATTGAAAAATATCTACTTCCCGCCCCAAAACGACCTATGGAATCCATCCCTCGCACAATGAATACAATAACACAGACAAAAAAACCTTCCCCGATCAAACGCACAACCTTGCAGCTGATCCTCACATCCATTCTCGCTTGCACCACCCTGCCGGAGTGGGGTGTCGCCTCGGAATCCCCGACCTCCGGGAACAAAACCAACCGATTCAGCATCACTGGAATGAGTTGTGACGGTTGCGCGAAGGGAATCGCCAGCGAACTCAGGCGGGTCACCGGTGTGGTCTCAGTGGACGTGTCGTTCAGCAACAAGCTGGCGATCGTTATCTGCAACACCAATCTGGCCTCCACCACAGCCATCACAAAAGCCATCTCCGAAGCCGGTTATGAATCAAAACTCGTCAAACCTGCCAAATCCCGGCCCAATTAAGGCTGAAAGCCACACGGAACATCCCACCCGGCTGACCCGGAACGAGAAAATCCTCGGCTTCGGGCTTGGGTTGTTCGCGTCCAGCCTGGGTGCATTTCTGGTTCTGGTTACTGGAAACACCCCCACCCCGCCAGGACCCGGTCCCGCACCGACTCTGGATCACCCCCGGCATCTCATCGACTTTGCCCTGACCGATCGCACGGGACGCCCCGTCACCCGGACAGATCTGCAGGGTAAGTTTGTGGTGGTCAATTTCATGTTCACCAGTTGCTCCCTGAGTTGCCGCACGGTCAACGACCGGATGCAGGAAATTCAATCAATGGTGGCACAGTCCCCTGACGTGCTGCTCCTCTCCCTCACGGTCGATCCCCGAACCGACTCACCTTCTGTTCTCAGAACCTTCGCGGAGGGCCTTCATGCAGACACGAACCGATGGCTCTTCCTGACGGGTGAAAAGGCCAGGGTGCATGAACTGATTGAAAGCAGTTTTCTTACCCGATCCACCCTGACATCAAGCCCCATACCGGGTGGGTTCGACGGGACACACCTCATCATGCTCGTGGATCCATCCGGGGGTGTGGCCGGATCATTCGACGGCATGAATCGAAACATAGCCACCGCCGTTACCACCGAGATCAAAAGCCTCCGCAACCACCCCCGAAGATCATGACCGTTAAAAACCAAACCCTGCTTCTTCTGCTTCTGCTCCTATGGGCCGTCCGGGTGCCATCGACTTTCGCCGCATCCCCGGGCACCCAGACCCACAACACCCGGGGACTTGTCCGTGAACTTTCCCCCGACCACACCAAGGCTGTCATCCGCCATGAACCCATCCCGGACTATATGCCGGCCATGACGATGGAGTTCAACGTGAAGGATACGAATGAACTGGCCGGTATCACCGTAGGGGATACGGTAACCTTCCAGCTCACGGCAAACGCTGAAACCCATTGGATCAGCCAGATCCGGCGGGTAGGCAAGCCATCCACCCCCATCCCGGCATTAGTGACAGCCCCGCCAGCCACCAATCTTCCCCCATCCGTGCATTTGGTGACAGAACTCAAGCCCGGCGACCTCATGCCGGACTTCACCGTGACAGATGAAACCGGGAAGCAAATCCAACTCTCTTATTACCGGGGCAAGGCTGTTGCTCTCACATTCTTCTTCACCCGCTGTCCCCTGCCCGACTTTTGCCCCCGGATGGCCACGAACTTTGCCAAAGCCCGCCATCTGCTGCTCGTTGCCCCCGATTCCCGGCGGAACTGGCAATTTCTATCGGTTTCATTTGACCCCGATTTTGACAACCCTCCGATCCTCGCCAGTTATGCCAACCTCTATCGTGACGGGAACCCTGACCGCTGGATTTTTGCTGTCGCTTCAACCCCCACCTTGGCACAGCTGGCTCCGCAACTCGATCTGATCATGACAAAAGAGGAGGGAGGGAGCATCTCCCATAACCTCCGAACGGTCGTCATCGATCCCCGGGGCCGAATCGCCCGCCAGTTCGACGGCAACACATGGTCCCCGGCCGATCTGGCAACAGCCCTTCACGAAGCCGCGAAGCCCGCAAGCCCATGACGAGCGCCCCCTGCAGGATCAACGCGATTCCCGCAGGTCAAGGACCTGGCATTTCCCTTTGGAGGGCGGCACGCTCAACTCGCGTCTGCCCAATTTCAGGACCACCGTCGCCGTCGAACCAGCAAAATCCGTCCGGCGCACGAGCACCCGCCCGTTCAACTCAAGGCCGGAAATAACGACTCCCGGCTTGGCGGGCACATCGAACGAGATCGGCCTGCCCTTCTCCAGGAATTCCCCATACTCCTGGGCCGCAGCCCAAACAGGATGAAGGGCCTGAACCTCCGAAGTATATTCCGGTGCCGGGCACCACAGGTAAAAGGTGCTGACACCCCGCAGCAACATGTGCCACAGCAATTCCTGGTAACCCTCAACACTAAACTGTTTGATGGAGGCATCCGGAGGCGTTGGTGGAACGGTCGTGTTCCAATGGACAAACGACACGATCGGCAGCCCGGGCCGCACACTCCGGGCACAGCTTGTGGCCTCCTGTAGCATCGGGTAAAACCAGTGGTAATCCGGGTTCTCAAACCCCGACCAGTGCCACATGCGCGACCATGTGTAAATGACCGGCATCGCGAAGGTGTAGCCCGCGGGATCGAACTCGTTGGCCCAATGGCGATGAAGTGCCCTGCCATCCCTCAGACCGGGATACCAATCCTGATCCGTCTCAAAGTAGTCATACCAGTAGCGGAAGCCATCGTGGGGATAGGTGCCGTAGTTCCCCACCAGACAGGATGGAAATCGCCGCAGCAACGGCTCCACATAGCAGGAACGTTGCAGCTCGGATCGGATCCCGCGCAGCTCGTGCTGAAACTGGAGGAAATTGGTGATCTGACCGGAATGCTCCACGCAGCGGCGGCACCGCTTCGAGGCCTCCCAGGCACCGTTCCATTCCACAGGCCCATCCAATTCCCAATCCGCCCAGACAAAACCGGGAGTCAATCCGGCATTCGAATAGGCCGCCACAAACTTCTCAACCCGCCCCCGGATCTCCCCCTTTCGGCCATCCAGCGCAAAGGGACAACCCATGTCCCCCTTCCCGGGAAAGGATGTGTCCCAGAATGGCTCCCCCTTCATATCGATGTGCGCAGTCGATTTGTCCCCATTGAAAAAGGAATACAGCAGGGAGGTGGCGTCAATGGCCACGGGAAGCCCAAGGCTCTTCTGGGCGCGGGCCACCGGGAGGGCATCGGCCAGGGAATCTTCATAGTGAGCCGAGTCCCATCGGCAAATCAACCCGATCCCGCGCCGGTCCAGTTCCCTGACCAACGTGAGTGCCCTCGCCTCCGAAAGCCTGCCGGGATTCATGGCGGGCCACAAAAAGAGTGGCAGCCGGGAACCCCGTGAATGCTTTAGAGGAGCTGTATTGCTCAGGACAATTTGAATCGATTCCGGCCATCCCGCCAGAGCCGATTCCCCAATCTCTTTACCGTTTGCAGCACCAGCAACCGCACCACTCGGCTGCCCTTCCTTCGCCGTGCCCCCGCCGGCCGGATTGTTCGTATCCACCGCGCCCAGACAGGCGCAGCTCAAGGCGGAGAAAACGGTTAGAACCGGAATAATACCTTTTATCATAAGAAAGTGTCCGCAAGGGGTGCACCGTTGGGGGATCCGGGTCGGACATCCCTTATCCCCAACCAGGACCGACCCAAAGAGACTCCCTCAATGCTCCACCAGCATAGGTCTTGTTTACCTGCTCGAATCAGCCTTTACGACTGGATCTTCAAAGCGTTTGGATGTCGCATAGACATGCACCCCCTGAGATGCGATGCCATCCACGATCCGTCCGCCCGCCACGACCCGATCCTCAGCGGTGTAGAGGCGATGCAACACCCGGTCGTTGAGCTTACCCGGAAGGCCCTCCACCGTGAACCGGATGCCAGCCTGCTTTTCGTTCAACACGATCAGGACAAAGTCATCATCCACCCGGCGCAGCGTGCAGATCAAGCCGGTTCCATCGATCGACCCGCATGTTTCCGACTGCCGGATCCGGGGTTGTTTGAGGGGCGCGGCAACCAGGGCCGGTTCCAGGGCGCGTATCTCTCTCGCCACCTGCAGGAGGTCCCTCCAGAGCCGTGGCCGCCCCGTGACGGGTGATCCATCATCCTCCATCGGTTTCATGTAGGCGGTTCCCCAATACAGGATGGCGTTGGCACCGTGAAGGATGGCGTCGTAGGCCATGAATCGAGTCTCAGGCCGGGAGGGTCGGCGGCCGATGCCAACCGCTCGCTCGTGGTCCGTCACTTCTCCCTGCTTCAAATCCCCCCATCCAAACCCCTGCAACACCATGGCACAAGCCTTGCCAGGCGCGGCCAGCCTCATCCGTTCCGTATAGGCCCCGACCGAGGTAAGCCCCATATCCACAAGGTCGCTATGCCCCACCGCCCGATTGGCTGGCGCAGGGTAGATGTCGCACCCGGCCATGTCTGCCAGGGTGTTATAAAGGGCCAGATCACTCAGAGAATTGCGGGGAGCGTGGTTCATCCAAACGACATGCTCACGATCCACTTCATGAATCGCCCGAATTCCCCCGGCAACCCCCTTCCCGCTTTTAACCACACGCTCGGGAGCATCATCAATCCGCACCTGGGCCAACGGATCAACGCTCCCGACCGCCGCCCAAAACTCGCAGCGCACTTTTTGAAACTCTTGATAAAGACCCCGGTGGTAGAAGTCCGTCGCCCGGTGGTAAAGGGTATTCAGATTGGCCGCTCCGCCAGCTGCAGTGCTCATGGCCTGAAATTCCTTTTCGAGTTCCTGGATTGTCCCATACCAGGTGTTCCAGAGAATCTCATCGGGCCCCTCCCAAACCAGAAGGGCTGGATGGTTCGCCAGAAGGCTAACCTGCTCCTGCAATCGATGCTTCCTTGCACTCGAATCGCTGCTGAGATCAATATCATTGCCCACATTCACCCACCCCTTCGCACCGAACTGCTGCACACGATTCAACTCCGAAGCCTTTGGGGCACATTGAAACAGATTGAACCCCGCCGCAACCGCCTCCTTCAGAAGAGCGTCATCCTTCGGGTTTTCATACAACCCAAGAATGAAACGTGGTTTTCCGTCCACCAGAAGCATCTGCTGCTTGTCCAGCAGACCTCCGGCCATGACGGGATGGGGTGTGGCAATCAGGACATGGACCGCCAGAACGGCGGCAACCGCATGGAACGATGATTTCAAAGGGTTCATTTTGCAGGTGGTTTTGTTGTCCCCCCACTCTGCCAGAGATGGCCCCAAAGTCGAGAGGAAGCACGAGCGCAGCCAGGCAGATCTGGCGTTTGCCGCATTCGGTTTGCCCCCGCGATTCGCCTGAACATTCCTCACTGGCACGCGGAACGTCGGGAAATTGCCTGCCTTTTCTTTTGACCTTGGCATCAGCAAAGTGCAGCCTGATAGGAAATTACAGGTAAGCAATCATGACCTCACGTGAACGTGTCCTAACGGCCCTCGATCACAAGGAACCGGATCGGGTGCCCATTGATCTTTCGGGGCATCGATCTTCCGGGATCGCCGCCATGGCCTACGCCCGGCTGCGCGACTACCTGGGCCTCCCGAAGCGGACTTTGAGGGTCTATGATCCCATCCAGCAACTCGCCATCGTCGATGAGGATGTGCTCCAGATTTTCAAGGTGGACACGGTGGAATTGGGTCGGGCGTTCGCACTGGATGACAAGTATTGGGCGGAATGGCAACTCCCGGATGGAACCGACTGCCTGATGCCGGTCTGGGCACTCCCAAGGCGTTCCGGAGAGGAGTGGACCTTCCACGCAACGGCCACTGATCGCGTCCTCGGCTGCATGCCCCAGGGGGTATGGTATTTCGAGCAAAACCACTTTCCCTATGCGGAAAGCGACGAGGCACCCCTGCAGGATGCCTTCGACCACTGCATGTGGGCCGTGGCTGCCTCCCCCCCGGGACCCATCGTCGGGGGGACGGACGGGGAAGCGCTTCTTGCGGAGGGTGCCCGCAAGTTTAGGGCCAGCACAGACCGGGCAATCATCGGCCTGTTCGGGGGCAATCTTCTTGAAACGGGGCAGATGTTTTACCGGAACGACAACTTCCTCATGCTCCTGGCGGGTGAACCGGAACGGGCCCACATCTTCCTGGACCGTCTGGTTGAGCATCATATCAGGAATCTTGATCGCTTCCTGCGGGCCGCCGGGCCGCATATCGACATCATCCTGTTCGGGGATGATCTCGGGATGCAATCCGGCCCACAAATCAGCCCCTCAACCTATCGCGAATTCTTCCAGCCACGTCAGGCCCGCATGTGGCGCTATGTCAAGGAGAAGGCTCCCAACCTCAAGATCATGCTTCACTGCTGTGGCGGGGTGCGCGAGCTGCTGCCGGGATTGATCGAAGCCGGGCTGGACATGATCAACCCCGTGCAGATAACCTGCCGCGGCATGGGTCCAGCCGAACTGAAACGTGACTTTGGTCAACGCCTCTCCTTCTGGGGTGGCGCGTGCGACACGCGCCACATGCTGAGCAATGGCACCCCGGAACAGATCCGCGACCACGTCCGGGAACTGGTCTCCATCTGGCGGCCGGGCGGTGGCTTCATCTTCCAGCAGGTGCACAACATCATGGCCGATGTCCCGCCCCAGAACGTAGTCGCAATGCTCAACGCCGCAGCCGAGGCAGGCTGAACTGTTCCACACACACCCGCGATTTTTGGACGAAAACCTAATGAATCTGGTCGAACAAGTAAAACAAGCCGGAGTGGTCGGAGCCGGGGGGGGGGGATTCCCTACCCACGTGAAGCTCGCCTCAAAGGCGGACACCCTGATCGCCAACGGCGCGGAATGCGAACCCCTACTCCACAAGGATGCTGCCATCATGGAGGAGGATGCCCATCGCCTGGTCAAAGGCATGGTCCTCGCCATGGAGGCCACAGGCGCACGGGATGCCATCGTCGGCATCAAGGAAAAGAAAACCCACGCTGTCGCTGCCGTCCGGGAGGCCTGCAAGGGCACCCCGGTCCGGGTCCACCTCCTCGGGGACTACTACCCTGCCGGGGATGAATATGATCTGGTGTTTTCCGTCACCGGTCGTTTGATCCCGCCGGGAGGAATCCCCATCCAGGTGGGCGTCATCGTCAACAACGTAGAAACCTTTGTAAACATCGCGGAAGCCGCTGAGGGCCGCCCGGTCACCCTGAAGATGGTCACCATTGCCGGTGCCGTGAAGCACCCGGTGACAATGCGCGTCCCCGTTGGGATCAGCTACCGCGATTGCATCGCCCTCGCAGGCGGATTGACCACGGATGACCCCGTGCTCTGCCTCGGCGGGTTGATGATGGGCCAGACGTCCGATGATCTGGACACCCCGGTGACAAAGACCTCAACCGGTGTCGTGATCCTGCCGCGCGAGCATCATGTCATTCAGCGCAAGCTCAAGCCGCCCGTTGCACAGGCCAAAATCGGGAAATCGGCCTGCGATCAATGCCGCTTCTGCACAGAGTTCTGTCCCCGGTTCCTCCTCGGCTATGCCGTGGAACCGCATCAGGTCATGCGCAGCCTCGCATTCACAGCCACAGGCCAGACCACCTGGAACCAATGGGCCGCCATGTGCTGCTCCTGCGGGCTCTGCACGCTTTACGCATGCCCCGAGGAACTGTTCCCCAAGGAAGCGTGTGATTCTGCAAAGGTCGCCCTGCGGGCCGAAAACATCAAGTGGACCGGCCCCACGAACCCCAAACCGCACCCCATGGCCGATGGGCGCAGGGTGCCCATCAAGGCACTGGCTCGAAAGCTCCACGTGCAGGACTACGATGTGCACACGGACTATTTGAAGGATGTCCCCATGCCGTCCAGACTGGTGCTTCCCTTGAAGCAGAGCGCAGGCGCACCCACGGTCCCCTGCGTCCAGAAGGGCCAACAGGTCCAGCCTGGGCAGCTACTGGCCGAGCCTGCTCCCAACGCCCTCGGTGCCCCGATCCACAGCCCCGCCCGCGCGGTTGTCCTTGATATCAATCCACAACAAATCACCCTCGAAACCCGACCATGATAGAAAAATCCGTTGGCCTGATCGAACTTTCCAGCATCGCCGCCGGCTTTCAGGTGGCTGACACCATGCTAAAAGCAGGGAATGTCCGGCTCCTGCTTTCCCGCTCCATCTGCTCCGGAAAATACATGGTCCTGATCGGCGGGGATGCCGCTGCGGTCGAAGCCGCCGTGGAGGCGGGAGCCGAAGCTGCGAACGGTTGCCTGATAGACAGCTTTGTCTGCCCCAACGTGCACCGGGATGTACTCACTGCGCTGGGCCGCAACACAGCGGATGAACCCACAGGCGCCTTGGGGATTCTTGAGTCGTTCAACGTGACCACCATGATCCAGGCTGCCGATGCCGCAGCCAAGTCGGCCAATGTCACCATCCTGGAGATCCGCCTCGCCATGGCCCTCGGTGGCAAGGCGTTTTGCACCATGACCGGCGATGTCGGCTCCGTCCAAGCCGCCGTTGCTGCCGGTCGCAAGGTCATAGCGGACGCCGGAGTGCTGGTGAATGCCGTCGTCATTTCCCGGCCCCACCCCGATGTTTACCGCGAAGTGATCTAAGGACGCCACAGCCCCTCCAAACCAGCAAATCGTCCATTTCAACATCAACACGACATCCAACCCCATACTCCCGTGAGCTCAAACAAGACCATCCAAAAGACCTACGACCTGGCCCGCGAACGCTTTGCGGAACTCGGTGTTGACACCGAAACCGCCCTCGCGAAGCTCGCCAAAATCCCCATCTCCATCCACTGCTGGCAGGGTGATGACGTCGGCGGTTTTGAAACAGCCGGGGCGCAACTCGGGGATGGCCTCGCTGTCACGGGCAACTACCCGGGCAAGGCCCGGACCCCTCAGGAACTGCGCGCTGATTTCGAGAAGGCTCTCTCTGTCATCCCGGGCAAACACCGTTTCAACCTCCATGCGAATTACGCGGAAATGGATGGCAAGCGGGTGGATCGGAATGCCCTCACCGTGCGCCAATTCCAGAACTGGATCGACTGGGCCAAAACCCTGAAGATCGGTCTGGACTTCAACCCGACCTACTTCTCCCATCCGATGGTCAAGGGCGGCCTCACCCTGACTCATCAGGACGAGTCGGTGCGCAAGTTCTGGATCGAACACGGCATTCGCTGCCGCGAAATCGGCGCTGGCATTGGAAAAGCTCTCGGTAGCACCTGCCTAACCAATCTCTGGATCCCGGACGGCATGAAGGACACGCCCGCAGACCGGAAAGGGCCCCGTCTGCGTCTGGCCGATTCCCTGGACCAGATCTTCCGCAAGAAAATCGACCGCAAACACAACGTCGATTCCGTGGAGCCGAAACTCTTCGGCATCGGCGCGGAAAGCTACACTCCCGGCTCCCACGAATTCTACCTCGGCTATGCTGTGGACCGCGGGACACTCCTCACGCTGGACGCCGGCCATTATCACCCGACCGAGGGTATCGCCGACAAAATCTCCTCCGTTCTTTGCGTCCTCCCGGAAATCGCCCTCCACGTGAGCCGCGGTGTCCGCTGGGATAGTGACCACGTTGTGACCCTTACAGATGATTTGCAGGCCATTGCCCAGGAAATTGTTTGGGGCGGCTACACCGACCGTGTCAGGATCGGCTTGGACTACTTTGATGCCAGCATCAACCGCGTTGCTGCCTGGGTGATCGGAGCCCGCAACATGGTGAAGGCTCTCCTGCTGGCACTGGCGTCGCCGATTGAAAAGCTACAGGAGGCCGAGGGGGCGGGGGATTACACCTCCAGGCTGGCCCTCCTTGAGGATTCCAAAATGCTGCCGTTCGGCGCGGTTTGGGATTATTACTGTCTCACCCAAAACGTCCCTGCGGCCGAAACCTGGCTGGCAACAATCAAACAATACGAAGCCGCCGTCCTCTCCAAACGGGCTTGAAGACTGGTCTTTAACAACAAACTGATATGAATCCATTCCTTGGCGTCTTTTTTCACTGGCTCGGCGGTCTTGCCTCCGGGAGTTTCTACGTCCCCTACAAGGGGGTGCGCAAGTGGTCCTGGGAGGTTTACTGGCTCGTGGGCGGCTTTTTCTCCTGGATCATCGCCCCGTGGCTCATGGCCTCCATCCTTTCCAACGACCTGGTGGGCGTCCTGCGCCAGCAGCAGTGGGGAACCCTCTGGTGGACCTACTTCTTTGGTGCCATGTGGGGACTTGGCGGGTTGACCTTCGGCCTGACGATGCGCTACCTCGGGATGTCTCTCGGGATGGGCGTCGCCCTCGGCTACTGCGCCGCTTTCGGCACGCTCGTGCCGCCGATCGCCAAGAGCCTCAACAGCAGCATTCCCGTGGAATCCAGCCTCGGTGACATTGTGGGCTCCACAGCCGGTTTGGTCACGCTCGCGGGCGTGTTCGTCTGTCTGGTGGGCATCCTGATCGCGGCAATGGCCGGTCTCACAAAGGAACGTGAAATGCCTGAGGCCCAGAAAAAGCAGTCGATCGCAGAGTTCAATTTCAGGAAGGGGATCCTCGTGGCGACCTTCTCCGGCATTATGAGTGCCTGTTTCGCCTTTGCCCTTACCGCTGGCAACCCCATCGGCGAAGCTTCCAAGGCGGCCGGAACATCAACCTTATGGACTGGCCTCCCCAAACTCGTGGTGGTGCTGCTGGGCGGGTTCACCACCAATTTCATTTGGTGCGTGTTCCTGAACATCAAGAATGGAACTGGCTACCAGTATTTCGTTTCCAAAATCAAGCCGGAGCACTTGAATCTCACCGCCCCCGTGGGTGAGGGAGCATCGGCCCCGGCCAAGGCCACCCGGCCCGATACCGACCAGAATGCCCCCATGCTCCGCAATTACCTGCTCTCGGCCCTCGCGGGCACGACGTGGTATCTGCAGTTCTTCTTCTATACAATGGGTGAAACCCAGATGGGCAAATACGGGTTCGCCAGTTGGACCCTCCACATGGCCAGCATCATCATCTTCAGCACCATGTGGGGCTGGATATTCCATGAGTGGAAGGGCTCCAGCAAGAAGGCCCACGGGCTCATCGCCGCCGGCATCGCCACCCTCATCGTTTCCACAATCGTCATCGGTTTCGGCACCTGGCTGAAGAGCGCCATGGGCGAGGGGCACTAAGAAGTAACCTCACACACAATCTACGCTGTGAAGAGCCCGCCGCCCCGGCGGCGGGCAGTTGAAAACCACGCGGACGCTATGACAAAGAAGGTTTATCTCGCCATTGATCTGGGTGCCGAAAGCGGCCGGGTGATGGCTGGCATTTGGGATGGGAACACGCTGGGCCTTGAGGAGATCCACCGGTTTGCCAACGGGCCGGTTCAACTGGCCGACAGCATGCGCTGGGATGTCCTCCGCCTCTGGGCGGAGATCCAGCACGGCTTGGGCCTGGCGGCCAGAAAATATGGAAACAGCATCGTCTCAGTGGGCGCGGACACCTGGGGTGTCGATTATGTGCTTCTGGACCGGAAGGGTGAACTGCTGGGGCAGCCCTATCACTACCGGGATGCTCGCACGAACGGGTGGATGGAAAAGGCCTTCCGCAAGGTCCCCCGCTCCGAGATTTTCGCCCAGACAGGTCTTCAGTTCATGCAATTGAACACCCTGTACCAGTTGCTGGCACTCAACAACCGCTCGCCGAATTTGCTCGCCCAAGCCGATTGCCTTCTGCTGATGCCCGATTTTCTCCACTGGTGCCTCTGCGGCAGCAAAGTGGTCGAGTTTACCAATGGCACGACCACCCAGTGCATGAACGCGACCCGGCGAAACTGGGCCGCACCCATGCTGCGTAAACTTGGCCTCCCGACCGGCATCTTTCCAAAAATCGTTCCCCCGGGCACAACCCTCGGCCAACTCCGGGACTCTGTGGCAACCCAAACGGGTCTGGGCAAAATCAACGTCGTCGCCCCGCCGACCCACGACACCGCTTCAGCCGTTGCGGCCGTCCCCACGGCCCACACCGGAAAAACCAATTGGGCTTATCTCAGCTCGGGAACATGGTCCCTGATGGGGATTGAAGTCTCAAAGGCCGTCCTCTCGAAGCGGACCAGCGAACTGAACATCACGAACGAGGGCGGCATCGATGGAACCTATCGCCTCCTGAAGAACATCATGGGACTGTGGCTCGTGCAGCAGTGCCGGAAATCGTTCGAGGCGGCAGGCCGGAAGATCGATTACGGTGCCCTCGCTAGGCTCGCACAAAAGGCACCCGCACTCCGCTCGATCGTCAGCCCGAACGATCCCCGTTTTCTCAGTCCCGTTGACATGCCCACGGAGATCCAGAACTTCTGCCGGGAAACCAATCAACCGGTGCCGGAGTCTGATGGGGCCCTTGCCCGCACCGCCTATGAGAGCCTGGCGCTGAAATACCGTCAGGTGCTCGGCTGGCTTGAGGAACTCGGAGGCAGCCGCATTGATGTGATCCATATCGTCGGAGGTGGCTCCCAAAACAGGCTCCTGAACCAGTTCACCGCAGATGCCTGCCAGCGCCCCGTGATGGCAGGTCCCGTCGAAGCCACCGCCCTGGGCAACCTCCTTGTCCAAGTCCGCTCCAGTGGTGAAATATCCACCCTGGCACAGATGAGGGAAGTGGTCCGGGCCTCAACGCAGGTTGAGACGTTCGAGCCAAAGTCCGGCAAGGCTTGGGATGCGGCCTACGAACGTTTCTGTTCCCTGAGTCAGGGGAGCTAGACGCCTTTGTATGGCAGCCCCGGCTAAAGTTGAACAGCAAAAAAACCATCTCCCATTTCTTGATGGAATCCGCGGCACGGCGATTCTCGCCGTCTTTCTTTACCATTCGCTCGGCATAGGTTTCGGCGCGGATCAGCTGAAGTGGAATGGCCTCGTTCGGGATTTTTCAGCTTCCCGGTCCTTCCTCATCCTCTCCCCGCTCACCTTTGGGTGGGCGGGCGTGGCGGTCTTTTTTGTGGTGAGCGGATTTTGCATTCATCTGAGCCATCAAAAATGCCGGGAGAAGGGATGGTTGGTTTTTTGCAACCGGCGTTTTTTTCGTATTTATCCTCCCTATTTGCTGGCCACGTTCGCGTTCTTCTTCATCTGGCCGTGGGGCTCTTTTTCGATAGGCTCTCCTGAACGGCTCGTGCAGCTGGGATCACATTTGCTCGCGGTCCATAACCTGGACCCGGAAACCTTCTTCGGCATCAACGGCTCGTTATGGAGTGTCGCTGTTGAGATTCAGCTCTACGCCATTTATCCGCTCCTTTTGTATATCGTTGGCAAAAAGGGTTGGAAGACTGCCCTGATCTTCACGGGAACACTGGAGGTGCTCATTCGAATCGCGGAGTCCATCAGCGTCACATTTTACAACGAATCGATCCCCTTCATCATCAAGCACTCCCCCTTCGGCTATTGGCTGAGTTGGTCGATCGGCGCCTATCTTGCCCAATGCTTCCTTGAGGGGCGGACCAGCTGGCTTTCCAGGTTACGGTTTGATCTGGTTGCTGTGGTGACTCTTACAGTCGCCCTGTTCAAGCCGACGGAACCGTTCGGATTCCTGGCCTGGGCTTTGCTCACCGGCATGGCCATCGACCGCCTCATTTCTGAGAAATGGTCCCTCCCGAAAAACAGGTTATTTGATCTCCTCTGGCAGCATCTGACCTCCCTTGGCCTTATCAGCTACAGCTTTTATCTGTTTCATCAGCCGATCATCAACATCACAAAACTGGTCATTGGCAACCTCTCCCCGGACAAACCGTTTAATCCAATCCTGAAACTCGCCATCTGCCTTGCCTGGTATCCAGTCATAATCGGCTTTTCCAGATTCATCTACCGCCGCATTGAACAACCCTCCATCGACCTCGGCAAAGTGGTCTGGGAGAAATTTGGCAGGTAGATCCCGGTCCCGACACCCATCATGCCGCGCGCCGAAGGCATGAGGCGCATCAACTGTTGACACATCAACAGTCTTGTGGTAAACAGTCTTCATGTCGTTGAACTCTCGGTCCCAACAGCAGCGCTACGAGGCCATGCTCCAGCTCCTCCGCAGTTCCGATACCCTCTGGAATGCCAGCCACGCCCTGTTCGAGCGCTGGGATCTCAGCCCGAGCCAGTTCAACGTGATGAACCTCCTTCACAATAATTCGGAGGGACTTTCCCAATCCGATCTCAGCCGCCAGTTGGTGGTGCATCGTTCCAACATCACCGGCCTCGTGGACCGCCTCGAGAAAAGGAACCTTGTGAAGCGCACCGCCGTGCCGGGGGACCGCAGGCTCTACAACGTCGCCCTGACACCACAAGGCTCCACGATCATGGAGGAGATTCTCCCTCTGTATCACGAAAGTGCAGTTCGTTTGTGGGAGGGGGTGACGGATGACCGGATCCAAGCGCTGCTCTCAGATCTGGAATCGGTCATCCAACAGTCCCAGACCATCGCCCGGGAACTGTCCGAATCTTCCGCGACCGCCCAAAGGAAGGGAAAGTGAGCACTGAAATGACAACCCCAACAACCAGGGAGGATACCATGATACCATCGCCACCCATCGGCAGGGGTGCACTTCCGGTGCGGGAATGTCTCTGGAGTCTCATCGCGTTGGGGGCCTTTCTCGTGGCACAACTGGCCCCGTCCTGCGCCCCGCTTGTGGTGGTCTATGTCTTTGCCCTCATCCAGCTCGCCCGTGGCAAAACCTGGCGCCGCGCGTTTTATCCGGGCCTTTGTGTCGGGGTGGCGATTGGTGCCGTCCATCTCACCTTTTTTTGGACGATCTTCTCCGGGGGGGCCGCCGCACTATGGCTCGTGTTCGCTGTCTGGCTCGGCCTGTTTGCTGCGGCGAGTCAGGTCTGCCTGCGGACATTCGGAAGCAGGGGCTGGTTTCTGGTTCCCTTCCTGTGGATGGGTTTTGAGTATTTTCGCAGCGAACTCTACCCGCTCAAATTTGCCTGGCTTTCCCCCGGTTACACCTTCTCAGGCGGTGACGCACAGGCATGGGTCGGCTGGTTCGGGGTTTACGGGATCGGCCTCGTAACCGCCGCCCTCGCCACAGTGGCAGCCGCACTCCCAACATCGCGCAAGGGCATCAGCGCGTCGGTGCTCATGTCCGGCATGGTTCTTCTTGGACTTCCAGGCTTCATTCCGATGGCCGGCCCTGAGGTCCCGAAGGGGATGACGGTGCGGGTGGCGGGTCTCCAACTCGAATTTCCAACCGAACGGGAGGTGATCGCCCAACTGGGCGGGCTCATGCGGCACCACCCGGAAACCGAGCTGGTCGTCCTGCCGGAATACACGCTTGGTGAGGAGCCTTCGGCGGCCTTGAAGTCGTGGTGCAGAACCAACCGTGTCCATCTCATCGTCGGCGGGAAACAACCTGCCCCCGGGAACAATTTCCTGAACACGGCCTATGTCATCTCCCCGGATGGGGATGTCATCTTCGGGCAGGTCAAGAGTGTGCCGATCCAGTTTTTCAAGGACGGTCTTCCCGCCACGGAACAGCGGCTATGGGCCTCCCCGTGGGGGGATATCGGCATCTGCATCTGCTACGACCTCAGCTATACCCGGGTGACGGACAGGCTGGCGCAAATGGGAGCGCAGGCCTTGATCGT
Source organism: uncultured Verrucomicrobia subdivision 3 bacterium (assembly GCA_903913865.1). GTDB lineage: Bacteria > Verrucomicrobiota > Verrucomicrobiia > Limisphaerales > UBA8199 > UBA693. Next base: position 40,575 of record CAIWMU010000023.1, on the reverse strand, counting down.
TCCGACCATGGATGTCACCGATTGGGGCCAGCGCCAGCACGAACTCCACGCACGAATCGCACCCGCCCGCGCCCGGGAATACGGCATACCGGTCTTTCGAATTGCCAGCTCGGGCATCTCCCAGAACATCAATTCTCTCGGGAAACAGATCGGCTCCGCGCCTTTTCCCGGGCAGGGCTCCATCCTCCTGGGAGAATTGGTGCTCGGGCAAAAGGCCCGGCTGCCCCTCGACCGTTTTCTGGTGGGCTTCACCCCGTGGCTCGGGGTGGTTGTGGGATGGGCCATTTTGAAGGGCTTCCTTGGACGCTCGCGAAAGCCGCCCACCCCACAGGATTCCCCCGCCCCATCTCCCCTGCCCTGATGTTCAACCTCTGACACTCTTTTTCCCATGGCTAAAATTCTTCGATGGCTTCTGGAACTGCTTTACGGCTTCCGCGCCTACAACGAACAGGTGCTCAAAACTCCCGGCCCGGTCCTCCTTCTGCCGAACCATCTCTCCTGGTGGGATTGGTTGCTGGTGGCGGTTTGTCTGGATGATGACTGGCGCTTCGTGACCTCCAGCACCACAGCGGAGAAATCCTGGTTCCACCAGAAGATCATGAACAACCACCGCACCTTCCTTGTGGATATCAGTTCTCCCTACGCGGTCAAGCGCATGGCCGAATACCTGCAAAAGGGCGGGCGCCTGGTCCTGTTTCCCGAGGGGCGCATCTCCGCCACCGGCTCGATGATGAAGGTGTTTGATGGCACCGGATTCCTCATCCACCGAACCCATGCCAAAGTCATCACCGCCTGCCTGCGGGGCGCACACCGGCTTCCCTTCTCAAAAAACAAGTTCCCCAAACGCTGGTTCCCGCGACTCTCCACCCACTTCAGCGATCTCCAGACACCGCCCGATTGCCAGAACCTCAGTTCCATGCAGGCCCGCACCCGGATCTCCATCTGGCTCCGCTCCCGCATGATTGAGCAGTCCTTCAAAGCCGAAATGCAATTCGGCCCTGCCACCCTCACGGATGCCATCCTGACCACCGCCACGGATCAACCCCGCAAGGTGATCCTTCAGGACATCACCCTGCAGGAACTCACCTACCGCAAGCTGATCGTCGGGGCTCATCTCCTGGCAGGTCAGTGGAAGCGCCTTCTCTCCGCAGCACAGTCCCCCGGGCAACCCGCAAATACGAGAATCGGCGTCCTCCTGCCAAATGTGAACGCCATGCCGGTCACTCTTTTGAGCCTCTGGGTGGGTGGAAAAGTCCCCGCCATTCTCAACTACACCTCCGGCAGCACCACGATGCTCACCTGCGCCCGGGTGGCTGGGATCCGCCAGATCATCACAAGCCGCACGTTCCTTGCGAAGGCTGGCATTGACGGATCCCCGTTTGTGGCGGCAGGCATCGAGTTGATTCACCTCGAGGATGTCCGGCCCGCAATCACCCCCCTGACGAAACTCTGCGCCATGCTCAGGCAGATCATCGCTCCCCGCACCTTCGCGCACGGCATGAGCAACCAGGCCCCTGTGGATCAATCCCCGGCAGTAATCCTTTTCACCAGTGGATCAGAGGGGGAACCCAAAGCTGTCGAACTCACCCACCAGAACCTCCTGGCGAATGTCCGGCAGATGCTCTCAATGATCGACGTCAGTCCCGAGGATCGTTTCTTCAACTCCCTGCCTCTCTTTCACAGCTTCGGCCTTTCTGTGGCTCTATTGCTCCCCATGGTCCATGGGTCGTTCATCTTTCTTTATCCTTCGCCGCTTCATTACCGGGTGATCCCCTCCGCCTTCTACAACATGGATTGCACCCTGTTCTTTGCCACCAACACATTCCTGAACGGCTACGCCCGCACCGCAAACCCCTACGATTTCCGCTCCCTCCGCTACCTGTTCTGCGGCGCTGAAAAATTGCAGGATGCAACGGCGGAAGTCTGGATGCGCAAGTTTGGCATCCGCATCCTCGAGGGATACGGTGCCACGGAATGCTGCCCGTGCGTCACCGTCAATCCCCCGGCCAATCCACGGCATGGCACCGCAGGTCGCTTCCTGCCCGGCATCGAATACCGGTTCGAGCCCGTCGAGGGGGTGCCCGAGGGGGGAAGACTGTTCGTGCGGGGACCGAACATCATGCGGGGATATCTCAATCCGGGGCCCAACGCCGCCTTCAAGGCGCTCAACGGGTGGTACGACACCGGTGACATCGCCCGCATCGATCCGGATGGATACCTGCAGATCCTCGGGAGACTGAAACGGTTCGCAAAGGTCAGTGGCGAGATGGTCAGCCTCACCGCCGTCGAGGATGCCCTGGCCGGGGCCTTCCCCCAATTCGGTATGAGATGCCTCGTGGCCGTGATTGCAAAACCGGATGAGGACCGGGGGGAACGCCTGATCGCCATCACCAACGAACCCCGGCTGACCACCGAACAGGTCCGCGAGGCGATCCGCCAGAAGGGTCTCGCCAATCTGGCTGTCCCCCGGGAGCTCCGGGTGGTGCACGAAATCCCCCGGCTTGGCACCGGGAAGATCAACCACCGCGAACTGCAGAAGCTCTGCGCCTGAGACCTCCCTTTACCGCCCGGGCAGAACGGGAATTCCAGCCCCGCCGGGCTTACGCCAGCCGGTTCAGAGCGCTGAGCACGGCGCGCACGGAGGCCATCTCAATGTTTGTGTCCACGCCCGCGCCCCAACGCACACGACCCTCGCCATCCTTCACCTGAATGTAAGTGATCGCAGCCGCCTCTTCCCCCTCCCCCAGCGCGTGCTGGCTGTAGTGGGCGATCTCGAAGCGCGGCACGCCAAGCTTGCCGAAACCATGGACCAGCGCGGCAAGCGGGCCGTTCCCCTCCCCGGCCACCACCACAGCATCTCCATTGCGCAGCAACCGCGCCTCGCAGCGCACCGCGCCCCCGCCACTCTCGGTCCGGAAATCCTCGAGTGCCCACAGCCCGGGCCGCTCGATGTATTCCCGCCAGAACATCCCCTTCAATTCGGCACCGCTCACCTCCCGCCCCAGGCGGTCCACCTCATTGTTTGCGATCGGGCCGAACTCCCGCTGCATCTCCTTCGGCAGCAGGATGCCAAACTCGCTCTCGAGCAAGAAAGCCACCCCCCCCTTGCCCGACTGCCCGTTCACACGGATCACCTCGTGGTATTCCCGCCCGATGTCGTTCGGATCAATCGTCAAATAGGGCACATCCCAATATTTCTGGCTCCCTGTGCTCCATTCAGCCAGTCCCTTCTTGATGGCATCCTGGTGCGATCCGCTGAAGGCCGTGAAAACCAGTTCCCCCGCGTAGGGGTGCCTCGGTGGAACCGTCATTCCGGTGCACCGCTCATAAACCTCGCGGATCCCGTTCAGATCCGAAAAATCCAGCCCCGGGCTGATCCCGTGCATGTAGAGGTTCATCGCCACCGTCACCAGATCCAGATTGCCCGTCCGCTCCCCGTTCCCGAAGAGTGTCCCCTCCACACGATCGCCCCCGGCCAGCAGGCCAAGCTCCGTCGCCGCTGTCCCCGTGGATCGGTCATTGTGCGTGTGCATGCTCACGATCAGGCTCTCCCGATTCTTCACGTTCCGGCACATCCACTCCACCTGGTCGGCATACACATTCGGCATCGCCACCTCCACGGTGTCCGGCAGATTCAGGATCATCTTCCGTTCGGGAGTCGGCTGCCACACCTCCATCACCGCCTCGGTGATCTCCTTTGCGAACTCCACCTCCGTAGCGCTAAAACTCTCCGGCGAATACTGCAACCGCACCTCCGTGCCCTCCAGCCGTCCCAGCCGGTCCTTGATCATCTTCGCCCCCTTGACCGCGACCTTCACGATCTGGTCCTTGGTCATCCCGAATACCACACGCCTCTGTGCCGGGGATGTGGAGTTGTACATGTGGATGATTGCCCGCTTCGCCCCAACCAGCGATTCCACCGTCCGCTCAATCAAATCCTCCCGGGCCTGCACCAGCACCTGCAGCCACACGTCCGCCGGGGCACGCCCCTCCTCGATGAGTCGCCTGTTGAAAGTAAACTCCGTGTTCGAGGCCGAGGGGAACCCCACCTCAATCTCCTTGAACCCCGTCCGCACCAGAGTCTGGAACAACTCCAGCTTCTGCCCCACGTTCATCGGCACCGCCAGAGCCTGGTTCCCGTCCCGCAAATCCACACTGCACCATGCCGGGGCCTTCGTTAGCACCCGGTTCGGCCACTGCCGGTCAGGCAGGCTCACAGGTGGAAACGCCCGATATTTCTCTGACGGATTCTTTAACATCGCTTTAGCCTCTCGATTTGCCGCACTTCACTTCTATTAAAACAAAAACCCCACCGCCATACCAGCAGTGGGGTCCAACGTTATCCTTGAAAAATCAAAACCCAACCGCCACGCAACCACCCGGAAGCGCGCTCGATAACAGCAGCAAAAACCCATTTACTTGCATGATGCCAACCTACCCACACCCCCTCCCCCCGGTCAACCCCCAATTTCCCAATCGCGACCGACCGGGTTTGGTTGAACCCGGGAGGCATCCACAGATTTCCGCAGATACGGGAACGGTGCCATCCGGAATCTGCGTTCATCTGCGTCATCTGCGGATGATCTTCAGGGGAAGACCGTAGCGGAGGAATTGGAGGGGCTTTCAGAACGCAACCGATTCAGGGAGCACCGAGGGACCGCACTACTCTCCACACACCGTGATCACTGGCTTATACCACTGGAATCTTCCGCCGAAAGGCTCAATTCCCCACTGCGGCCCCCCCACCCGGTAAAACTCCAGCAGGCAAGGCGGACTGGGGGACAGTATCGAAAAGCAAACTGTGACCAACCCTGATACCCGACCTGCTATGTTCATGGCCAATTGTAAAGTCGGTATCGCAATTGGCCAGACCCCAAGCTCAGCAGTTCAGCAACCTCTCCAGTTCCCATCCCCATGCAAAAGCCCAACGGGCTGCGATGGATCCGCAGATTCCACAGATCTCCGCAGATGGGGGACATTCCGCCCCCCGGGAATCTGCGCCATCTGCGGATGATCTCCCTGTGAATGCCATTACAGAGAAATTGCACCTTCTTCCGCCAACTCACCGATCCAAGGTGCACTCTATGATTTCATCACCCACACCACACCCCAACACCACGGGTTCTCATCGCTGGCCTCCACTGCTGGATTGCTCAATCCCCCGCTACCGGGCGCAGTGGATCGGCGATGCCCTGTGCGGATCTGCCGTTCATGGTGGTGATTTGCCAGGTGTTGGCGCGGATGCTCAGCGTGGCAGCGCCGTCGGAAGAGGTGTAGAAGACGGGGATTTTTCTCATTGCCAGCCGGGTGATGAGTGGCTGGCGGGCCTGCTGAAAGGCGGAGCGGTTGGCCTCGCAGAGGATGATGGCTTCAGGACGGATTGCATCCAGCAACGCTTCACCAAGCGGTTCCCCTTCGGTCGGGATTCCAGCCACCACAATCGCAGCGCTCAGATCGCCCGGGTTTTCAAGGAGGGTCCGCTGCCCGAGGGGGCCGAGGTCCCCCAGAATCAGAACCGGGATGCGGTTGAGTTCGCCTCGCAGAACCAGGGACGCATCATCCGCCCGGGCGAACTTGTCCCCCTCCGAAGGATGCAGGATGCGCCATTCGCCAAGGGTGTCGTGCCGGTGGACCCGCTGGAGCAGGCCTGGGATGGGTTCGAATTGGGCCATCAAGCGCCGGTAGGTGGGGGAGCGGAAGCGCATGGGGCTTACGACGACGTGGCGCGGGGCGAACTGCTCCTGAACCCACCCTGCCCCGCCGATGCAATTCTGGTTCCCGTGGGAGAGGACCATCGCTGAGAGTCGGTTGACCCCCTGCGCCTGCAGGAATGGCTTTGTCACGAACCGCACGGCGTTGCTCGTGCCCGGATCCATCACCCAATTCCCGCCACCAGAGCCGGATCGGAAGTATATCGCCGCCCCGGACTCGGATGGGAGGACCGTCAGTCGCGACAGCCTGCCTTCGAGATATCTGCCCGCCCCAACACAAAGCAGGGCGACAAGGATCGCCGGGAGGGTCCAAGGCCTCAAACTGGCTCGGGTGATGCCCCCGGCGAGGATGGTGAGAAAGAGGGCATAGGCGAGGAAGCATTCAAGGAGTGATGGGGCGCCCACATAAAACCAGGCCCCGGGAATCCGGATGCACCACTGGCTGAAGGACATCATGGCACACATCCAGAACCAGGCCCCGTGGTTGAAGGTGGCGGTGAGAGACGGGAACCAATCCCCGCAGGCAAGCGCCCCCATGTTCGACGCCAGCGCGGCGGAACTCATCGGAACGACGGCAAGATTGGCCAGCAGTGTGACCGGGCTGAAGACGTTGAAGTAGAGCACCGTGAGGGGGATGGATCCAAGCCACGATGCGAAGGAGGTGGCGAGGCTCAGGAGGAGCCACCGGCACGCCTCTCGCAGTGTCGCCTTCCACCGAGGCTCAAGAATGGCGGGTAGAAGAGGGTCGATGGCAAGCCAGAGATCTATCCACCCCGTGAAAACCGGCATGAACAGGGCCAGGCTCAAAACCACGAGAAAGGAGAGTTGAAACCCGGACAAGAATAACTGCGAGGGGTCCCACACGAGGATGATGAGCGCCGCCGCGCAGAGGGAATTGATGAGGTCGGACGGGCGCAGGAGCATCCACCCGAAGACGATGATGCTCATCATGATGGTGGAGCGGACGGCGGAGGCCTGCATGCCCGTGGCCACCGTGTAGAACCACAGGAGGGGGATCACCACGCTTCCGCAACTCTGCCGCGAAAACCGCAGCACGCGCAACAGGTTGAGCAGGATCGCGCAGATCAGAGCAACATGAAGGCCGGAAATTGCAAAAATATGCATCGTCCCGCTGATGATGAATGGCTCGTAGGTCTCCATCGGCACCACCCCCTTCTCCCCAAGGGTCATGCTCCAGAGCAGTTCGAGCGGCTCATCCACCTCGGGCAGGCCCAGAGAAAGAGTGTGGCGCGCCCAGACAAGAAACCGCTCACACTCGCGTGCCAGAAAGGTGGTGGAACTTCCTTTCGCACGATTCGGCCCCTCCCCGGGGACAACCACACTCCCGCCTTCAGCCCAATCCCCCGGCCCGGCCGCCTGCAGTTGATAATAGATATAGTTGCGGCGCAGCCATGTGGCGTAATCGAACAACCCCTTCGCCACTGAACCGGGGGGAGGGGCCAGCTTCCCGTGGATCTGAACGCACCTCCCGGGGCCGTAGTCCGGCGGCAGGTCACCAACGGATGACACGAGCACATCCCCGAGCGCTGCCTGCCATGGTGAATCCTTGCGGACAAGCCCGGTAACCCGCGCGCGAACCACCGACCGGTGCACATCTGCGCCCGGCTTGCGGCTGTAGGACTGGCTGCTGCGCACGACGGGAGTCTCAAGCAGGGTGGCCCGGACGGTCACAAGCTCAGGCTCCGTCCCGACCAGTGCACGAAGGTCGTGGGGCGACATCACAGCGGTGCGCCAAACGATGTTAACCCCACCAGCAATGACCGCAGCCGCAAGCACCAGCGCCAGCCTGTAGCGACCCGCCAGGAACACGCCCACAACGGCAATGGGCAGCAGCAGCATCCACAGACCCGGGGATGGCTGCAGAATGTCGCCGAGCAGGAGCCCGACAACATAGGCCACGGTCACAGAGGCAAGGGGCCGCTGCAGCATGGCAGGATGCTACCCGGTAGCCGATGCAGACGCGATGACGAACTTTGGACAGGCCCGGGTGCCGTTGCGGTTCCAGTGACACAGGCCCGGATCAGACGCACGGGTGCAGATCCGGAGGGGGCACCTTGCCCCTCAAAGTCACCCGATATCCCGCCCGATAAGCAAGCTGCGGGCGACCCGGGTAGCCTGCCCCGCCCCTCCCGCCACCCCTCATCCCGTCCCCCTCCGCGGCTCCGCGCCACCCCATTTAACGGTTTTGAAGGCATTGCAGAGGTCCGGATTTGATTGACTCCTGAGCGGTTTGACTTATGATAGAGCGCTGATTTGGAATACTTTTTACTGAAAACGAAATTATGAGCACAATATTTGATATTCAAGCACGAGAAGTGTTGGACTCCCGCGGGAATCCGACAGTGGAAGTTGATGTCCATCTGGCAGGCGGCGCGGTCGGGCGGGCAGCCGTCCCCTCCGGAGCCTCCACCGGCGAGCATGAGGCGATCGAACTCCGCGATGGCGACAAAAAGCGCTACCTCGGCAAGGGTGTGACCAAGGCGGTCAAGAATGTGAAGGACAAAATCCTCCCAGCCCTTCAGGGTGTGGATGCCCTCGACCAGCTCACCGTGGACAAGATCATGCTGGACCTGGATGGCACGGAGACCAAATCCAAGCTCGGCGCGAATGCGATTCTCGCGGTTTCCCTGGCCAACGCCAAGGCCTCAGCCGAAGCCCTCGGAATGCCCCTCTTCAAATACCTCGGCGGGCCGAATGCCAAGGTTCTTCCTGTGCCCATGGCGAATGTCATCAACGGCGGCGCCCACTCGGATGCCCCGATTGATTTCCAGGAATTCATGGTCATGCCCCACGGCTTTGCCACCTTCAGCGAAGGATTGAGGGCGATCACCGAAATCTTCCACGCCCTGAAGAGCGTGTTGAAGAAGCGCGGCCTGAGCACCGCCGTCGGCGACGAGGGCGGTTTCGCCCCGAAGCTCGCGAGCGTTGAAGACGCCATCGAATCCATCCTGCAGGCCACAAAGGATGCCGGCTACAAGGCGGGCAAGCAGATCAATCTGGCCCTCGATGTCGCCAGCAGCGAGTTCTACAACCACGACGGCACCTACACCTTCAAGAAAAGCACCGGCAAGACCATCACCGGTGACGAACTGGTGGACTTCTACGTCACCCTCTGCGGCAAATACCCGATCGTGAGCATCGAGGATGGCTGCGCCGAAGGCGATTGGAAGAGCTGGAAGACCCTGACCGAGAAGCTCGGCAAGTCAGTGCAGCTGGTCGGTGATGATCTGTTCGTCACCAACGTGAAGTTCCTCCAGAAGGGCATCGACACCGGGACGGCAAACTCCATCCTGGTGAAGGTCAACCAGATCGGATCCCTGACCGAAACCCTCGACGCCGTGCAGCTGGCCCAGAACAACCGCTACACTGCCGTGTTGAGCCATCGCTCAGGCGAAACCGAGGATTCCACCATCGCGGACATCGCCGTGGCCACAAACTGCGGCCAGATCAAGACCGGCTCCCTGAGCCGCTCCGACAGGTTGGCGAAATACAACCAACTGCTCCGCATCGAGCAACTGCTCGGGAAGAACGCCGTTTACGCCGGTCTGACCGCGCTCCCGAAGAAGGGCTAAGCCTCCTTCTTCAATTCTGATCTCGCAAACGCCGGCGTTGTTCAACGTCGGCGTTTTTGCTTTCTCAAATTCGCGACATCAGCATCCGTTCGTCCCGGCGGGAGCAGTCACAGGAACTGAAAAGTGCTCCAGCAACTTCCGGCAACGGTGCTTGAAGATCCGTTCGATGTCCCCACGAACAAACAACCGGTCCATCAACCAACCCATCGGGGGCCGGTAGTGCACGAGGTCCTCGGCAAGCGTCCCCCCATTTTGGGGAGTAAATCGGTGCTCGTGAATCCAGGTCCGATAGGGCCCCCGCCGCTGCTCGTCCACAAATCGTGTATAGGGGCACCACTCGGTGATTTCCGTCTGCCACCGGATCGGAATGCCATGCACCCGCAGTTTGTAATCAATCAAGGCACCCGGCCGCATCTCGATCCTGCCCGGGGTGATGATGCAAAAGTTCAACCACTCCGGGGTGATGGCCTGTAGATTGGCGGCATCCCCAAAAAATTGAAACACAACCTCGACCGGGGCCGGGAGCCAAAGTTGGGAGGTGAAAACAAAACAGTTCTCCGGTTTGGTCATTCAGATCCTTGTTTTAATGCCACAGGCCCGGGCGATGCACCAACCCCGAACCGCCTCCCACAGGCAGAATCCGCCCGCCGCAACCAGACTGAAGCATAGCCATCTGCCCGTCTCATGCAGCCAGAGGCCGGATCCCATCAACGCGAGACCTATGAGGGCGCGGATCAAGCGCCCCCGGGTGCCAATGTTTGGAGACATGAAGTTCTTCATCGGTAAGAGAGTTATGACTGAGGATCTGTGCGGGAATTGCCCTGAGCCCTGATTGGGGCACGCTCGGCAGCCTCCCGGATGGCATCCAACCGCTTGGAGAGGGCACTGAGTGTGGCGGGATGGTCGGCCTTGATCTCCTCAATCACCCCGGCATAGGCAACGGCGGCGCGCCCCCCCACAATGACCGGAATTGAGCCCAAATGACTGCGAAGGCGGCGCAACTCCTCAGGCAGGCCGGGATCATCGGTGGGATAGACAATGCTCAGGGCGACTGCACGAGCCTTGTTTTGCAACGCCGCCCCCGCGATCTCCGCCGCCGGAAGTCCCGCCCCCAGGTAGATGACCCTCCAACCCAGATCATTCGCCGCAGCGGCCACCATCACCGCCCCCAGCTCATGCAGCTGACCCGCAGGGGTGCCCACCACCAGCGTCGGCATATCAGCACTCTGCGAGAACGGCTTGTAATTCCGGACCAGGAAGTTCCGAATGATCGCGCTGGCAAAATGCTCATGGGCGGCAGTGATGATCCCCTCCCTCCACAAATCCCCGATCGTCTTCGCCAGAGGCCCGATCACCCGCTCAAGAATACCGTGCTGCCCAAGGTGGAGCAGCCCCAATTGCAAAACATCCTCCAACTCCCGGGTGTTCAAGGCACGAATCGCCACCATGCATCGATTTTGAACCTCCTCCGGACAAGCATCCCCGAGCGTCGAACTCGATCCCCCCTTGATCAAACGCAACAAACAGTCATTGGGGAGCGATGCGATGCTTCCGATCGCATGCCCCGCATGCGTCGCATCCCTGAGAAGCAGCAGCCGCTCAATCTCAGCATCGCTGTAGGCCCGGCGATTGCTATTCGTCCGGAGCGGAACCACCGCGCCATACCGCTTCTCCCAAATCCTGATCACATGGCTGCTCAATCCCGTCTGCTGAACAACAACCTTGATCGAATAGCTTGCCTGAGTCATGAGGAATCTTTAGACGAAAAGTAGACAAGTGCCAAACGGCTTGGGTGAAATATTTTCTTAAATGTGGGCAATGAGCGCAAATTCTTTCGTTAAATCGTTGATGACCAGTCTTTTGTATATCACAAATAAAATATTTGTGATCGCTTGACAAGTGCCCCCCTCATAGACGATTGATAAACATGTTCGACGATCACAACATCTCAGCATCCGGCAGCAGAATGAAAAAGACCACATCCAAAGGTGGCCCGGTGGAGCGTTCCTCCACCAGAAAGACAGCCGCCACTCCAAAAGGGATTGCAGTCCGCGCCCAAAAGCCAGCAGTGGAGACTCCCATCAAATCGGTGCGAAAGCAGAAGACAGACAAGGTCTCCAGGCCGCCCCAGGCTGAACCAGTCCAGAAACAGGAAGTGATTCCTCCGATCAGACCCGCCCCGGCAGCGAGCGAGGAGATCGGGGCCGCAGGACAGGTCAGCACAGCCCTGACCGCCTACTTTCGCGATGTCGGAGGGGTGCCCCTCCTCAGCCGCGAAGAGGAGATTGAATTGGCCGCCAAGATTAAACGGGGGGATGATGCTGCCCGGGAGCGGATGATCCGGGCAAATCTGAGGTTGGTCGTCAAAATCGCGCGGGATTATGAAAATCTGGGGCTTCCACTGTTGGATCTCATCAGTGAGGGAACCATCGGCCTGATGAAGGCCGTGGAAAAGTTCGACCCGGCAAAGGGGGGCAAACTTTCGACCTATGGCTCCTGGTGGATCAAACAGCAGATTCGCAGGGCGTTGGCCAACCAAAGCCGCACCATCCGGCTGCCCGTCCATGTTGAAGGGAAACTTTACCAGTTGGGTCGGGCTGAGGCAAAACTCCGGGACATTTTCGGACGCGAGGCCACCGATGAGGAATTGGCTGATGAATTGGGAATGACCACCAAGAGGATCACCCGGCTCAAAGACGCTGCCATCCGCCCAAGCTCACTCGACGCCCCGATGGGCGAGGATCACGACGGTGCTGTGGGAGACCTGGTTCGCGATGAACGTGCCACCACGCCCTTTGAGGAATACCAGAACAAGGCGGATCACGGCATGCTTCGGGAATTGATGCACCAGCTCCCTGAACGGGAATCCCAGATTCTGAAATCCCGGTTCGGACTGGACGGAGAGAATGAACTGACCCTCGAGGAGATCGGCCACCGGTTTGGCGTGACTCGTGAAAGAATCCGCCAGCTGCAGAATGACGCCTTCAAAAAACTGCGTCAGCTGATGGAAGATCCCGAGCTGTTGCAACTCGCCGATTGATCATCCGGCAGGTGATAAACTGACCACACCGGGGGGAATCCGTTCGCCTCCACAGGCTGTTGAGAACTGTTTTTGGGGTGTTGCCTTTCCCGGGCTTCACCCGGCCATGTCAGATCTCCCCCTTCAGGAGGAGTGTCATCTGCCATGTTAAGACCTGAATTGCAGGCCCGGGTTCTACCCGAATCCGGTTTTTTCCACTGCCCAGCCCCTTCATGCATACGCGCTGAAGCCGGATGGTGACTGCTTTCGGCAGAAGTTAACTTACAAGGGGCGTTTGGACTAATCCTGAGCCCCCCGTCTCTTGCCTGAAGCGGCAGCCTGCGCCATGCGCAGGCTGCGCGCTCAATAATCTGCTGTTGAAGCAGAGCTTACTTCTTACCCTTGGCCGCCGGCTTCTTGGCTGCCGGAGCTGCTTTCGCAGGGGCCTTTGCAGGAGCTTTCGCTGCTGCTTTCGCAGGGGCTTTGACTGCTGCTTTTGCGGGTGCTTTTGCTGCCGCCTTAGCGGGTGCTTTTGTTGCCATAGGTTTTTTTGGTTATTCCGTCCGGATCCTGAGGCGTGATGCCTCCTGTCCAGTTATTGGGACCCGTTCGGAAATTGTTCTGGTTCGGGAAACCTCCCTCCCCGGTGCCAGACCCGGTCCCGGCTTATGACCAGCCGTGAGCCTGCCTGACAGAAATCATTGCCTGAAGAACATCGTTCCAGGTTTGTTGCTGCAACATCACCTCATTGGGGAACATGCAACCGTCCCAGCAGATATGAGGTATCTTGCGTGTAACCTCCCCCGCCGTCCTCAACCAGAAACCGGCGTGCCGTGGTATGTCGAGCTTCCCGTTCGGATCCTTCGGCAGGCAGTGGTGGCCTGTCTTGTCGTGCGTGCCCGAGCCAAACACGGTGGCATCGTTCTGGGCAACGTGAAAATCAATCGTCCACGGCCCGAGGGCCGCAGTCAGCTTCTTCAGGGCCTCATCCAGCATTCCGGCATCGGACCAATCATGATTCTGGGGCAGGATCGCATCCTCAGGGGCATTGTAACCCATCACATAAAGAAGGGTGTGGGCCATGTCCGCCTGAAAACCCAGAACGTCAGGCCGATTGACTCTCTCCAACAGATCGACCATGTGCTTCCAGCTGTGCATTCCACCCCAGCAGATCTCCCCCTCTGCCGCAAGGCGTTCCCCAAATCCCTCGGCCACTTTGCAGGCCTCGCTGAACGTCGCGGCGATCCTCGCCTGGCTCCCCTCGGGATCCTTGCTCCAGTCCCCCACCCCGCAGGCGGAATCGATCCGGATAATGCCATGGGGACGCACACCGAGTTTCCGCAGCGTCTGCCCTATTCTGCAGGCCTTCTCCACCTGGCCCACAAAGTTCTTCCGGTCCTCATCAGAACCCATCGCAGAACCGCCACCCGTCGGCGGCCACACCGGCGCGACAAGTGATCCAATCTCCAGCCCGTGTGAGGTAACCTTCGCGGCCAGCCTCTCCAGATCGTCCGACTTGGAATCGATACTGACGTGCGGATCGAAGAGGAAAAGATCAACACCATCAAATCTTGTGCCATCCACCTCAGCCGCAGCAGTCAGGCCGAGCATGGTGTCCAGATCAATCACAGGCTCCGCTCCGGGGCTGCCTTTGCCTACCAACCCGGGCCACATGGCATTGTGAAGCTTTGGAAATTTACTGTCCGAATTTTGCACCTTCATAGTAGCCAATTATATTTGGGATGGTGCGAAACTAACAGACACCCTCCAGCGATTGCAAATAGTTATTCGCAAATAATTCACATTTTTTCACAGGCCCGTTGTCCCCGCCCTGTGAAACGCTTATAATGCACTGCGTATCGATGACATCTCAAGAAATCAGCTCCAAACTTTGTGCCGAATGCGGCTTCTGTTGCAACGGCGTCATCTTCGCAGATGTGCGTCTCCAGGATGGGGACAACCCTGCAGGATTGCCCGGTTTGAAGCAGGCCCGAAGCGGCCCGGCGCGGCTGCCGCAGCCCTGCCCGGCCCTTCAGGGATTACTCTGCACGATCTACGCCCGCAGGCCCGGGCATTGCCGGAACTTCGAGTGCCTCCTCTTTCAGAAGGTGCTCGCAGACGCCTCCAAACTGCCCTCCGCCCAGCGCACCGTGGCCTCCTCCCGGAAGCTTCTGCTTCGCATCCACAAGCTGCTCGCCACCCTTGGGGATCAGGACGACCACCTGCCCCTCTCACGGCGTCTCCAACGCACGGCCAGGCGCATGGAGCGGCAGGGGGATGATCCCATTCTGGCCGATGCCTACAGCACTTTGACCCTGGCCGCACACCAGATGAACACGGTGCTCCAGAACAAATTCTATCCAGGCTGATCCGCCACAAAATCCAGATCCCGACTCTGTGGACGGCTCGTGCTGTGAGTCCTACTCGGCCACTTTTCCAGTGGCCGCCCATTCCGTTCCGCGCCGCAGCAAGGTTTGAAATCCGAACGATTCCATGGCACGAACATCGTGCCCTAGCAGCAGTGTGAAGGACCGACCCCGACCCGACTTCCGGACCCAGGCAACAGGCTCATCCCTGCCGGAACCCTTTTTGTCCAATGCCGAGAAGGCAGTCGCCAGCACCTCGTTCCCGGGCTGGAATCCGGCCTTGTGCCAGAGTTCATCGGTGGTCAAAAAGTTCGTCAACCCCAGCGCTATGGGATGCTGCGGCCCGGTCAGTTTGACTGGAAAGCTGTGCACCGGCCCGTGGCCCGTCTCCCCAAGATTCCATGAACCTCCGGCCAGTTGCTGATATTCCGGCCAGTCATAGAACGAGGAACTACCCGCATGCACCGTCACCACGCCCCCGCCCTGCCGGACAAAATCCAGGTAGGCCTCCCGCACTGCCACCGGCCAGTTGGTCACCGGCGGGCTGCCGAACGTGTTCCAATTGCTCAGCAGCACATCGTATTTTTTCAGCACCCCTCCATCACACTGCTCGGGATGATCGGTCACTGTGACCTCGAACCGGCCGACAGTCTCCAGGACCTCTTTGAGTCTGGGGGTGGTCAGCTTCCACTCGTGATTATTTTGCCCGCTGAAAATCAACACCCGCACCCTGGTTGCTGGTGAATCCGCAGCAACCGTGCGTGGCACGACGATAAGGGGCGAAAGAGTAAGCAGGATCAACCCAACCGCTCGCATCGCTGTTTTCATGTTCGTGTTCATCTGTAAATCATTCCTTCAGGCGTTTGAGACATCGGCCCAGCTTCTCAACAAACAGGTCCACTTCGGCTTCCGTCACGCTCAGGTTGGGCCGGGCCCGGATGCTGTTCCCGCCGGCGGGAAGCAGGAGCATGTTCTCCTCCTCCAGTGCCATGTCCACCAACCGCCCTGTCACCTCCGCTGTCGGGAGGGAGAAGCCCTGATACAGGCCCAGTCCGCGCACGTTCCGGACAAGCGCGGGATGGCTGGACGCAAGCCGCTCCAGGCCTTCCCTCAACCTGAGCCCCTTCACCCGGGCAGCGGGGATGAGTTGCTCCCCCTCAACAATACCCACCTCCTGCACAAAGCGCACCATGTCGGCAAGGCACCCGCCCCACGTTGAGTCCAGCACCCCCTTGTCCTCCATCGGATGGAGCATGTAAATGACCCCTGCTCCAAATTTCTTGGCCGTAGCCACCGCCTGTGGGGGATGGGGCAGGTCCAGCTGATCCACCATGAACCACTCGCCAGTGGGTCCCCCGGCTGTTTGAACCTCGTCAAACCCCAGAAAAACCTGGTGCTCATGCGCCAGCCGACTGAGCCCCTGGAAAAACTCCGGCTCCGCCACACGATGCCCACCCGCCCCCTGGATCGGCTCCACGATAATCCCCACCACCTCTCCCGCAAACCGCCTGAGCGTTTCCTCCACCGCCTGGAGGGATGCCATCGTCCGCGCACGCTTCTCCACCGCCGATTCATCCACATCCACTGCCGGAAACGGTAGCTGGATCGTCCCGGGCAGGAACCCGTGAAAATCCTTGGTCGCCACGGGATCCAGGGTCTGGGTCACGTTCAGCGCAAAAATGGTGCGTCCATGAAACGCCTGCTGGAAGTAGATGAACCGTCGCGGCACACCCGGATGCATCTGATCATGGGACCGCAGATGGAACAGGTTGATGAAATACTTCATCATGTTCTCGATCGCCTCCGCACCGGAGTTCACCGAGTAAACCTCCAGGAGCCTGTTTTGCATGCACCGGGGGGCCAGCCTGTGGATGGTGCGGTAGTAATCGAGGCACTCGGGGGTCAGAAAATCGGGGTTGGGCACCTTGTTGTTGGCGGCAGTGGCCAACCGGCGCAGATAGCCGGTCTCGGACAACCCGGGATGGTTGTGGCCAATCAACTTGGATGCATAATACCCGGCCCAGTCAAAAACCCGCTCCCCGTCCACCGTCGCCAGATGCATCCCCTCGCATCGCTCCACATCCACCACGAACGGCTGGAGATCGGCAATCACGTAACGGCCCAACTCCTCAATCATGGCCGCACTCCGGGGCCCCGGAAACCGGGGACATCGCCCCGCAATAGCTTCCGCCGCCGTTGGATTGGTTTCGGCTCGTTCCATACTCCAGAGCATAATGAAGCCGCCCGAAAACAAAAACGAAATCGGCCCCCGCCAACAGACGAACCATTTCCGAATTCCGCACTCCTGCGGAGGCTACTCCACCGCCAAGGCCCGTTCAAACCGCTGCCAGAGCTCCACAGGATCCTCCAGCCCGATCGAAACACGGATCAGGTGGCGGGACACCCCGCAGGACTCGGCCCAATCCAGCTCCGTGTAATGGGCCAGCAGTGTGAAGGGGCAGGCCAGGCTGAAGACGGTCCCGAGGCTCGGCCCTTTGCAGATCTCCAGGCGGTCGAAGATCAACTCAGACCGCCGGGTCGCATCCCGCGGGAGAAAGGTGATCAGGGCGCCCCATCCCCCGCCGGGCTTCCGCACCCGCTCATAAGCCTGTGCAAACTCCCACTTGGGGTACCAGACCCGCTCCACCCCGGGATGCTGGCGCAACTGTTCCGCGATCCAAAGCCCCCCCGCGTTGTGGCGCTCCATGCGCTCTGGAAAACCGGCCACACGCTCCTTCAACACCCACGCATCCCCACCCCAGAGCAGGTCCTCGTGCAGGGAAACCACAGCAGCCTTCAACTCCTCATAAAACGGGGACCGCGGATTGCAGATCAGCGCCCCACCCATCACATCCCCCGTCCCGGCGATGAACTTGGTCAGACTCGTTGCAATGAGGTCTGCATGGGCGCTCAAATCCACATTGAACGGCGTGGCCACCACATCATCCGCAACCAGTGGCACTCCATGCCTGCGCAGAATTGGAGTGATCAAACCCAGGTCCGCCGAACCCAGAAGCGGGTTCCCGGGAATCTCCCCGAAACAGCCAGCCAGCCGCTTTTGCGAGAGGAGCCGCTCCAGATCCGGGACAATCGTATCCAGATTGTGCAGAAGCACCCCGCCCGCACCGAGCTTCTGCTGCAATTTCAGGGTGTCCACGTAGGGAAACCCAAGCTGAACGGTTGGAAGCCCCGGCGCCCGCACCAGCAGCGCCTGCAGCGCCTCGTATTGCGCCGCCATGCCGGTGGGGGTTAAAAAAACGTCCCCGGGATCACAATCATAAAAGCTGGCCAGCTCCTCGGTCAGGGCACGGGCCGCGGTGGGATCGGCCTCAATACCCCGGCCGGAAAGGGCAGCCTCCGCCTGCCGGGTGGAGACGATCATTCCCGTGTGCTGCCAGAATGCCTTCAAGGCCCCCTTTCCAGCCTCGGTTGTGGCCACCCCGAAAACCCCGTTCCACGGGTGGACCGTTGCCCCCTGCCCCGTGGATTTTTGAATAAACTCCACGCATTGGCGCGCAACCCTGCAGGATGGAAACGGCAGGCACGACCCCTCTGCGCAGATGCTTCGGGCCAGTTCCTGAACCGCTTTGTGGATCACAAATCGCGGGTAGCCACCACACAACTTTGAAACCACCGCCGGATCGTTCTCCTCATAGCCCACCACATCCCGCCAGCGCGGAAGCGCCACCGAAATGGCATGGTTCCCAGGCGGGATTGAATGCCCCAGTTCAGTCCCTTCCCACACCGGATCCTGCAGCAAATCCCGGATGCTCAAGCTCAAGCGAGCACCTCTTTCAAGGTGGAATCCACATCCTCCACCAGATCCTCCACGTCCTCGATCCCGACGGAAAACCGGATCAACCCATCGCCAATCCCCACCTGCCGCCGCACCTCTGCAGGCACCGAGGCATGCGTCATCGTGGGGGGATGGCAGATGAGGCTCTCCACACCCCCAAGGCTTTCCGCCAGCGTGAAATACTTCAACTTCCGGCAGAAGGTCAGGGCCACATCCGCCGGGCAATCCAGCTCGGCGATCACAATCCCGGAACCGCCGGACATCTGCCGCCGGGCCAGCTCATATTGCGGATGGCTCGGCAGGTAGGGATAGCGCACCATCCGCACCCCCTTGCGGCTTTCCAGCCAGCTCGAAAGGGCCAGCGCGTTCGCGCAATGCCTCTCCATCCGCAGCGCCAGCGTCCGCTGGCCCCGGGTGGTCAGCCAGGCATCGAACGGCGAAGGCTGCAGGCCCAGCGCCTTCTGCGCAAAAATCATCCGGTCCCGCCAGGCCGGATCGTTCGTCGCCACAATCCCACCCAGGCAATCACTGTGGCCGTTCACATATTTCGTGGTGGAGGAAAGCGAGAGCGTTGCCCCCAGCTCCACCGGCCTCTGCAAATAGGGGGAGGCGAACGTGTTGTCCACCAGCACCGGGATCCCCTGCTCCGCTGCCACGCTGCTGATCCCCGCAATGTCGATCACCTTCAAAAGCGGATTGGTCGGACTCTCCAGCCACACCAGCGCCGGCTTCAGCGCCCGGATCTGCTCCCAGTTCTCCGGCTTGGACAGGTCCAGATATTTCACCCGCAGTCCGAACTTCCCGAACACCTTGTCAATCAGCCGGTAGGTGCATCCGTAAACATTCTCCTCCGCCAAAATGAGATCCCCGCTGGAAAGCGTTGAGATGACCGCTGTGATGGCCGAAACCCCGCTGGCAAAACAGGTCGCATGCCGGGTCCCCTCCAGCGCGGCCACCGCCCCCTCCACCAGCCGGAAGTTCGGATTCCCGGAGCGGGTGTAGTCGAACCCATCCGGATTGCCGGACTCAAATGTGGAGGTCATGAACACCGGCGGCATCACGGCCCCGGTGGTTCCTGAGAAACCGCGTCCCTCATGCACCGAACGGGTGCTGAACCCTGCTTTACGCTTTGATTTATTGTCAGACATCAGAACCGTAAAGTTCCCCGCAAAGGGATAAACCGTCAATTCAGGATTTTTGACCGGAACAGGACGGGGGCACGTGCGGAGGGGGGGATGTGGGTTTTAAGCGGCGTGCGCCCGGTGTCGACACGCTCCGGTTGGGGTTGCATGGGTTCGAGTTTGCCGGTGAGAAAATATGGCCAAACCACCAAGCCCCCCTCCGCGATCTCCGCGACCCGGCGTGCCCCTCCCACACTTGTTCGATCGATTCAGTTTTCCACCGCCCTCCTTGAACATTGAACCATGCCATTTAGAACCTCAAGGAAGGCCGCCAACTGATTTCGGTCCAGCCTGTTACGCGCCGGAAAAAGGGCCGGAACCACAGCGAAAACCGGCTAAATTCCACATTCTCCGGTCTGCGTTCGGCAGTCCTGGGGACGTGAAGTGCGCAAGGTCGCACACCGGTAACTGCTCAGGGTGATGCAGTGAAACGTGTGCGGACACAGGCACTTCCGGACTTTGGCTGCAACCACCAGCCAGAGGACCGCGCGGCAAAGCGGGGGCCGCTCATGGGGCCAAATCTCCGGACCGGCTGGCAGTGGACAATCGACCGTGGCGGTCGGGAGCCCCCCGGCACCTGCCTTTTCACGTTCAACTCGTACGGCCCATGGCTCGCTTCGTCCCTCCAAAAAACCCGCTTTCCCCAAACCAGGAATTCAAGCAAATTTGATGCACTTCGCACGGTGTATCGCCTGCGAACTGAGAGGCAACATGAGTGAATATCAATATTACGAGTTCGCGGCCATAGACCGGCCGATTTCTGACGAGGGCCTGCATTATGCCCGGCGCTGTTCCAGCCGTGCCATCGTGTCTCGCGTGCGCTGGCAGAACACCTACCACTTCGGCGATTTTGGCGGAAGCGTTGACACCCTGCTCAAACATTACGACGCCCATTTTTATATCGCCAACTGGGGGACGGTTCGGCTCGGCCTGGCCGTTCCAAAAGGCGCGATAGCGCTTAAGTCGATCGAGCCATACCTGAGGCGGGGCAAACGGTATGAGAACACCTTGACGGTCAAGGAAACCGGCGACAGGTGTATTCTTTATTGGGAACGAAGTGAAGAGGAGTCATATTGGGATACTGAAGGCGAAGGGCTAATCGACAGACTCACTGGGATCCGCGAGGAATTACTGCGTGGCGACTACCGGGCCCTCTTTCTCGGATGGCTTGCAGATTTCCACCCGGATGAGGTGCTGGAATCTGACGGTAAATCGGGTAGCATCCCGCCGATTCCAGCCGGACTCGCTCAGCTTGGGCCCGCGCTGAAGGCCCTCATCGAACACTTTCCCGTGGACCCTGATGCGCTTGCCGTGGCGGCTGGGCTTTCGGAGGCTGCCACACAGGGGCGCATCCCCATGGCCGCAGTCCTTGAGACACTTTCAATATCAGAAATGCGCGCCCTGCTCGCACGGGTGGCGGAAGGCGGCGGAGCGGGTGTGATGGGCGAATTGAACCGGCTCACTCATCCACCGGCCCTGCCCCCGGCTGGCCAGGCGATGACCTGCAGGGAACTTGCTGAAAAAGCGATCCAGGGGAGGACGATTCGGAAGAAAAAGGAGGCCGCAGCAGCCAGAGAAGCGCGGGAACGCAAAGCCGGTCGCCGGAAACAGCATCTTGCCTCCATAATGCAGCAGGCAGCCACAATCTGGTCGGGCCTTGAACCTCTCATGGCGGAGAAGACCGCCTCGACCTACGACCAGGTGGCCACCCATCTGAGGGACCTCAGCGACGCCCATGCGCAGGCCGGTGACTCGGCCAGCTTTCAGCAGCAGCTCGACGCATTCCGGGATCGTTACGCAAACCGCCCGGCCATGCTCCGCCGGATCGATAAACTCTAACACGGCTATGGCATCCAAACGCCCCCAAATCGACCCCGGGAAGCTCCATGCCACACTTCGCAAACTTGGGAACGAGCAAGTTTTCCTCATGTTGCACGATGCCATCGCACTGCTGCCCCCGGCCAAACTCCACAAACTCATCAAGCAACACATCGACCTCGAACGGCTGCGCCCGGACACGAACCAAACCGACAAACCTGGCGTGCTTCAAGAGGTGAAACGCTTCGAGAAATCGAGCCTGGCAGGCGACTTTTTCGAGTCATTCCACGTCAATTCCAGGAATTATCGGGAAACGTCTCCCGGAACCCGCGCATGGATCGCCGAATACCAACGGCTGTTGGAACGTTGCGTGGTTGAGTCAAAGGACGGCAATCCGGCGGAGGTGCGTCAGGCCATGGATACCCTGTTCGGGCTTCTGGACCACATCGACAAGGGTAACGACGACATAATCTTCTTCGCTGACGAGGGAGGCTCCTGGCAAGTGGGCGTGGACTGGCTCAGGATATTGCCGGCCTGGTTCAAGGTGCTCTCCGCCACAGCCGGACCGAAGGAATATGCCGAACGGATCACCTCCCTGATTTCCCGCCATTGCGCCTACGACAGGGTGAAGTTGCTCGCGATCGCCCGCCGGGCGGCAACGCCCGACCAACGCAAGGCCCTTCGGGAAACCGATCCCGCATAAAGAAACACAATTTAACCTGACGTACAGAAGTAGGACGATTTTTGGATTTCCAATGGATTTACCGGGCTTTTGAGGGGTGGCAGGTCAAACGTCTTCTCTAAAGCCAATCCACCCGTTTGTGTCCAACAGATCACGGCCAACTTTATTGTTGGCTTTGCATGGGCGACCCAAAAAATATTCAAAAAGGCCACCCAGCGGCGAAAGTGCGGTTAAATAATTTCAGACTCGCTGACCGTAGGGGCAATCTACTCGATTCCCTCGCCCCTGATTTGATGCGCTCCTTGTGCGACAAAACCGCCTTCACAACCTCCGGGTCCGGCCATTCGCGGGCGATTGTTTTACAAATGAGATCATCCAGACCCTTCGTCTGACTTTCTGAAGGAGTGGCTCCTATACACCACGTCAAAAAAAGTTGCGCATGGCAAGTTCCCGACATGCCGCTCTCGTGGGTCTCCCTTGGTTTCGATGCGCAGAACGCCACGGCTCCGTTTATAACTGATGGTCCAATGGTCCCCCTTCCGGGAACCCTGAAGGTGGTTGTGCCGGGGAATCGAACAGGTGCCTTGGCCCGCAGGAGCTATGGCGTGGTAACGCAAATCTATTGGGCGCTGTGCCCGTCTGGCCGCATCGAGGCACATCCCGCCAGCCTCCCCGGGTTTTACGGCGGCGCAACCCCTTCCAGAGCTGTTTGATTGTCCACCATTCACCCATGGAAAGCACCTCGGCGTTGCAACCATGGGCTTTGTGCCAGAATCCCGGTCGGGATTTCCGGCCGGGACAGGGGGGTGTTGTTGGTGGACTTTTGCTATACACTGCGTCATAAACAGTTGTGCATGGCAAGTTCCTGACATGCCACTTTCGCAGGCCTCCCATCGTTTCGATGCGCAGAACGTTACGGCACGTGTCTAAATGAAGCGGGAGCTGAACCCTGCTCCAAACTGTGATCTTTTTTTCGCAGGATCGATTGGATCCCACTCGTCCCTCCGCTCCAGATCGAACCGAATCAGAGGTCGTCCTGTTCACCACAAAAAAAAGACTCCAGAACAAAATCAAGACCTGGAAACTCCGCAATGCCCTCACACTTCAACCGGAACCGTAATCCTGAAAAAAAGCTCAAGTCCTGTTGCCCTTAAGCCGATATCATAAGAGCCATCGCTTCAACGCCGGGAGAGAACCAGGTCAGCCAGCGGTTCAAAGTTTCATCTGCGGGTCGACCGGTTCAGTTCAAGAGCGGTTGATCCGACCACGGAACCGTCGTGAGACGGACTAAGAATTATGAGCTCTGAACTGAATATGCCCGACTCGGTGCTGTCCGGCAAATACCTCACATTCGCCCTCGGCTCCGAGTCCTACGCCATCCCGGTGTTAAAGGTGCGCGAGATCATCCGGGTGTCCCACATCACACTTGTCCCGCACATGCCCGATTACATCCGCGGTGTCATCAATCTGCGCGGCAAGATCATTCCCGTCATGGATCTGCGCCTCCGCTTCGGCTTCGCCGCCACCACCACGGAACAAAACTGCATCGTCGTGGTCCAGATCAAAACCTCCGACACCCAGCACACTTCAATGGGCATGGTCGTGGATGCCGTCGAGGAAGTGGCCCAACTCGCAACGGTCGATGTGGAGGCGACTCCGGACTTCGGTGCAAAGCTGGACACTGATTACATCCTCGGCATGGCCACAATCAAAGGAGTCGTCAAAGCCCTGCTGGACATTGATAAAATCATCAGCAGCGGCGACCCCTCGGGTCTGACCGCGGCCTCCCTTGAACCTGCCATTTCTGCACACTAGAATCCCGTTACCCCACCCCCCAACAAACCCCACAAAAAATTATGAATCAATGGACCATAGGTAAGAAGCTCATCACGTCCTTCATGGCCGTCGCAGCCATCACCCTGATGCTCGGTCTCGTCGGCTATTACGGTGCCATCAAAAGCACCAAATCGATCTTGGAGGTGGGCAAGGTGCGACTACCAAGCGTAGAATCTCTGCTCATCATCAGCGAGGCCCAAACCGCCGTCGATGGTGCCGAAAACGCGCTGCTAAGCCGGGAAATCGACATGAAGGCACGCCAGGAAAAGTATGCCACCATTGCAGCCGCCTGGAAGCGGGCTGAGGATGCCTGGAAAGTCTATGAACCACTCCCCCAAACCGCCGAGGAGGAGGTCGTCTGGAAGAAATTTGTTCCAGCCTGGGAAGCGTGGAAAAAGGATCATCAGGCTTACGTTGCCATCCTTCAGGATTACGACAAAACAGTGGATGCCCAACGCAAAGGGACCGAACTCTACGGAAAAATGGCGAATCAGGGCCTCGTCCTCAACATGGAGTCTTTCGCCAAAGCCAAGGTCCTGCTGGACCAGATTGTGGAAGTTTACCGGGCAAAAACAGATAATGCCCAGGCCACATTCTCGAAGGTTGATCTCCTGACGATTCACTCACTGCTGACCATGAAGGAGGCGCAGACAGTCATTGACAGTTCCGAGAACGCCCTGCTCGATCGCAGCGGATTCATGGTGGACCGGAAGTCCAGCTACGACCGCATCGCCGCCGCCTGGCAGCGGATCGCTGCAGCACGCAAAGTCTATGAACCGCTCGAGCAGACCCCGGCAGAGGCAAAGCTCTGGAAGGAATTCGTCCCAGTGTGGGACAAGTGGAAGGCCGATCATGAAACCTTCGTCGCCCTCTCCAGGTCCTACGATGCGACTGTGGAAGGCTACCATCGGGGTAACGAACTTTACAAAAAGATGACCGAACAAACTCTGGTGGTTGAGGCGGTGGCCTTTGGATCGGCGGAATCGCTCTTGAACAAACTTGTCGAGATCAATGAGCAGGCTGCCACCGAAACCACCCGCACATCCAGCAGTGAAGCTGCCCTCCTCAAGCTCCTGAGCCTTGTCGCAATGATCGTTGGTGTGGTCGTCGCCATGGCGATGGGCATCCTTATCACCCGGGGGATCAACAAGGTGTTGAAACGGATTTCCGACAGTTTGAGTGCCGGAGCAGAGCAGACCGCGAGCGCGGCCGCCCAGGTTGCATCCGCCAGCCAGTCCCTCGCAGAAGGGGCCAGTCAGCAGGCCGCCTCGCTCGAGGAAACCAGTTCCTCGCTCGAGGAAATGTCGAGCATGACCAAACGCAACGCGGAGACGGCCGGTCTGGTCAAGACCCTCGGGAGCGATGCACGCAAAGCGGGCGATCTGGGTGTGCAGGACATGTCGGCCCTGGTTTCGGCCATGGATGACATCAAACGCTCAAGCAGCGACATTGCCAAAATCATCAAAACCATCGATGAAATCGCCTTCCAAACGAATATTCTGGCGTTGAATGCCGCGGTCGAAGCCGCACGTGCAGGGGAGGCCGGGGCAGGTTTTGCCGTGGTGGCAGACGAGGTGCGGAGTCTGGCGCAACGTTGTGCCCAGGCAGCCAAGGAGACAGCCGGGAAAATTGAGGACGCCGTCCAGAAGAGCGCCAGGGGTGCAGATATCAGTGCCAAGGTCGCAAAGAGTCTGGAAGAAATCGTGGGCAAGGCGCGGCAGGTGGATGAAAGGGCCGGAGAAGTGGCCTCTGCCTCCGAGGAGCAAAGCCAGGGCATCTCCCAGGTCAACATCGCTGTGACGGAGATGGACAAAGTCACCCAGAGCAATGCCGCCAATGCGGAGGAAAGCGCCGCAGCAGCCGAGGAGTTGACCGCCCAGGCCGAGGCACTGAAGGAAGCGGTGACGGAACTGATGCGTCTGGTGGGTGGACAGGGCCTTCAAGGCGACACTGGAAAAACCCAACGCTTAACAAGCCTCGGCCATGGAACAAAGGGAAGCCTTGCCAAGCCCGGCAAATCTTCCGGCATCGGCAGCGGAAAGTCTCATGCCACAGTGACGGTCCGGACAAAATCACCCATGCCAGCTCTTGAAACGGCCAGCCATCGCAAGAACACCCCAAGCGATGAGGATTTCAAGAATTTCTAACACACACTGAACGCATGCAACAACACCCATCCTTGAAACGCTGCCAACCCTATTATCCAAGGTTCGTCACAAGGTTCCATTCCTGAACCGGGCCGCCCCCAGATCGCCATCAACCCAAGCTCGGGCAACGCCTCAGGTTGGGTTGGTGTTTGTTGGATCCCGGTGCTGAAATCCGGGACCAAAATCCGGGCGGGCGCGGTGTTGATCGCACAGCTCTCGAAAGGATTCGGAAGAAGGGTGATCCAATCGGTGAATCCAACATCCCCCCGGCGTGAATCAACGACTGTGCTACCGGTCGGGAAAGCTTTGGCCCGCCACCCGGACTCGTGAGAGCAGGCAGTTCATCCTGACTGGTATTTACGCCAGAAAACCGGGGAAAAACCTGGGGATACATTTTGGGCACAGCCCGTGAGTGGGTAGCGCGTGGGCGAACTTCGTCAGATATTCCTCGACCGGATGCCATTTGCCTTCCCTGTCCAACACAGCCTTGCAAGAGGCACAGAGTGGGAAAAGACCTTCCAGAGTCCGGATTTCAGCGATGGCAGAATCCCTGTCCTCAAGCGCTTTCTTCAGGGCCCGCTCCCGATCACGGAGGGTGGTGGTATCTGAGGTAAGCACCCAGAACCCCAGAACAACCCCATCCACAATCTCAGGGGTGAACCGGACGAGAAGAGATCTGAACACGCCGTCCGATGTGGGTGCCTCGCGCTCGAATATCTGTGTTGTTCCGGCTAAAACGCCTGTGATGTGTGGGAGATCAACCACATACCAGGGGCCAAGAAACTCCTTGAGCGACATGTTCAGCATTTGTGATGAGTCCTTGCCGAACCATCGCTGGTGCGTGTCATTGGCAAACCGGCAAATCTGGTTGGCGTCCCAGAAAGCAACCATGGCCTCGATCTGATTTACAGCTCGCAAAGACAGAATGGCACGGGAGAGGTTTTCGTTTTGCAACGCAACCAGCTTAAGCTCAAGAAACTCTGCTGCAAGCATTATTGAACTTGCAGAAAAACACGACGTATGAGGGGGGGGGCAAGCCAGTTGCGGATTCCGGCTACCGGCGTTGGCAACCGCAACGGGGTCCTCATTCAGGGACACGTTCATCGGTAAATGATTGTCAAGCATGCCCGAATGCCCCACGTCGGCAAAGCACGCAAATGCCTATTCCTACTGCTGCCCCATCCCAATTTCAGTGGAATGTGTAGCATGCTTACACGATCACGTTTTCACCCTGTTTGTTTCTATCCCGTTCGGCGCGCAGGGTCGTGTAGTGCGTTTGTGCGCAGCCTGTAGTGAATTGCGGATTATTGGTGTAGTGCTATCATGTTGTTTGTGTCGTTGGTTCATTTGTGCATCTCGGTCTATATTCCTGTCTCGCATTGACATTTTTATCAAGTTTCTGTTTACTAGTCCCATATGCATCTCGCGACACCTCTTCAGGAATCCGATCCCGGCTGGGAATCGGATCTGTTCACGATCTTTGAGGGATCGCCCACAATGATCTTGCTGCTTGACGGGGATTTGCGAATCGTGCGAGCGAACAGTGCCGCTGCAAGTTTCAGCGGTCGCCCCCAAAGCGAATTAGTGGGAGCGTCTATCGGGGAGTTGATGGGGTGCCGGAACAGGAATGACAGTCCAAATGGGTGTGGACATGGTCCGAACTGCAGTGTGTGCTTGGTACGTGGGGCCTTGGGCAAAACGTTGTCGACGGGCCAAAGCCAGTCGAATTTTGGAATCCATCTGGATCTCGACGCTTCAAAAGCAAAAAATCAATTCGACGGGCAGGGTAGTTGCACACCGGGAAAGGTGGGCTCGAAGGTCCGGATGTTTCTCTCTCTTACAGAAATCACTACCCAAAGTAAGGCTGAGAAGAGGGTCTCCTCCTATCTGAAACTCGGCTATGATCTTCTGGAAGCACGAACGGTGTCGGATGCCGCAAGGATCATCCTCGTGATGGCGCAGCAGTTGATTTCTCTGGATGCCTGCTCCATCGCTCTCTGCGACGAAGGCAGCTGCACACTGCAAACCGTGCAGACCCTGCACACGGTGGGATGTCTGGGGTTGAACGTTGAGATAGGCCGCTTGAGGATAACCGACTGTCTTGCCCGGAAGGTGTTCGCAGAGGGGGGGCTGATGGTCTTCAACAAACCGACGATGGAAATAGCCGAAGGGATCACCCCTTTTGGAGACACCAAACCGACATCGGCGTCCATTCTACATGTGCCCATTCGCCACCACTCAGGAATTCTTGGTTTGTTATCAATAGAAAGCCACAACTCCAATGCCTATGATGGAGAAGACCTCAATCTGGCCCAGTCCCTGGCCGATCATTACGGGGGGGCGTTGGAGCGGATCCGGGCACAGGAATCTGAAGGGGAAGCAATAGCCGTTCTGGAACAAGCCCAGAGCTTGGTCAAGATCGGTAGCTGGTCCAGCTACCCGGACGCCCGCTCCGGTCGACGGCAGCTACGTTGGTCCCGGGAGGCGCATCGCATCGCCGATATTCCAAACGGGCAACTCACAGGCGATCCTGAGCTGTTCCTTGCGCGGGCTCATCCCGAGGATCAACAAAAGGTGCGGGCCGCCTTCGGGAGTGGAGGCTCATTCGAACTTGATCACCGGATTGTGCTGTCCGACGGGGAGATCCGGTGGGTGCAGGCATCGGCGGAGGTGGTCTGTGATCACGAGGGGCGTCCATTGCGCATTCTGGGGTTGCTCCGTGACATTACAGAACATCGGCAGACGGCAGAAGTTCTGCGACGCTCAGAGCGCAGATGGAAGGACATTTTTGAATACGCGCCCCAAGCCTGCTGCCTGCTGAACCAGCGGGGAACATTTCTGGAAGTCAACTCGGCAGCAGAAGCCTTGCTGGGCCATTCCCGGGAGGCCTTGGTCGGACATGGAATTCTTCAGCTGGGGGTGCTTGGACCCGGAGAGTTGTCCAGACTGGCAACGATGCTGGAGAAGGATGCGAAGCACACGAGAAGCGGGTTTGAACAGTTCGACCTCCGACGGAAGGACGGCTCACAGGTGTCTGCGGAGGTGTGGATGGACGCCGTTCAGGTGGAAGGCGAAATGCATGCCCTTGTGATGGCACGCGATATTACCGATCGCAAACGGACCGAGGAACAAATCCGGGCACACGAAGAGCAGTTCCGGACTTTGGTGGAGAGCGGTCCCCTCGGGATTTTTGTCCAGGTCGACAGCCGGTTTGCGTTTCTGAACGGGGCTGCAGCAAGGCTGTTTGCGGCTAGATCACCGGCCGAACTGGTCGGCACACCGGTTCTGGATCGCTGCCACCCCTCGGAGCATCCCAAAGCAAGAAAACACATTCTGCTCGAAGCCGGGAAAGAACAAAAGCCTGGCAACGTGGAAACGACTCTGCTGCGGATGAACAGCACATCCTTTGCTGTGGAATTTACCGCAGTGCCGTTCCTGTATCAGAAGAGCGAGGGTTCCCTTGTGTTTTTTCAAGACGTCACTGAGCGGCGGGGGATGGAGGAGCAACTTCGACAGTCCATGAAGATGGAGGCTGTTGGCCAGCTCGCCGGAGGAGTAGCCCACGATTTCAACAACATTCTGGCCGCGGTGCTCCTGCAGATGGGAATAGTACGGGCAACTTCCAAGCTTTCGGGGGTGGTCAGAAAGAACCTGGCCGAACTGGAACAGGAAACGATGCGGGCAGCCGGGGTGGTGCGACAACTCCTTCTCTTCAGCAGGCAAGAACAGGTGCGGATGGACTCGGTTGACCTGAACGATGTGATTGGAAACCTGCTGAAAATGTTGAGGCGCCTGATCGGAGAGAACGTGGACATCGAATTTAGGATCGCGAAGGGGGGGGCGTGGGTAAACGCAGACGTTGGAATGGTGGAGCAGGTGGCGATGAACCTGTGCCTCAATGGGCGCGATGCGATGCCCCGCGGGGGAAAGTTGATCCTGGAACTGTCCAGGGTGGAAATTGAGGAAACCTGCACCACGCCGGGAGCCCTCCCTGGATCATTCATACGCCTCACCGTGATCGACACCGGCTGCGGGATGGATTCAAGCATCCTGCAACACATCTTCGAACCATTCTTCACAACCAAGGAACGCGGCAAGGGGACCGGTCTCGGGTTGGCGAGCGTTTACGGTATCGTCAAGCAGCATGACGGCTGGATGGACGTGCAGAGCGAGGTTGGACGGGGAAGTTCCTTCCACATTCATTTTCCAGCCGTGTCAGCATCACCCACAGGACCCATCAAGACGATTGACTCAGAATTGATCACGGGAGGGACGGAGGGAATTCTGCTGGTTGAGGATGCCGATTGGGTGCGCAAACCTGCAGCGATGTGTCTGCGCAAAATGGGCTATGTGGTATGGGAGGCAGTGAACGGTGCACAAGCCTTGGAGTTGTGGAGCGAACACAAGAATAGCCTGCATTTGCTGCTCGCGGACTTTGTTCTCCCGGGTCCACTCAACGGGATGGATATAGCACGGGACCTGCGCACAGAGCGGCCGGATCTTGTTGTGATCATCGCCAGTGGCACGGCACTGGACCATCTTCGAGCAGAAACTGCCTGCTGGGGGTCGTTTCATTTCATCCAAAAGCCCTATCTGGCGATCACCCTCCTGCGCTACGTGCGCCTATGCCTCGACAGGGTTGCCCACAAAGGTCAGTGGTCTGAATGTTCAATCCCAATACCGATGCCGTCATCATCCACCCCGACCCCGGATCGCGCATCCCCGCACCAGGGAAAATGTTCCCCACTCCTGACATGAAAGTCCGCAGACACCATAACCCTCCAGCCCCTCCATTACAGCACGCGGGCGGCGAAACTGCACTACCCGCAGGGGCTTTTCCATTGACCCGCTCCCCCAGCAAGTGGTGTTCCACGGTGCCAAACCTCACAGGTAGATTTTGGGCAATATCCGGGTGTGAGAATCCTCAAATCTCAAGGGAAGTAAATCATGGCAAACCAACTGAATTATGCGAATTTTTATACAAAACAACTGGACGAAGGACGCTCATCAAAGCCAGGAATACGGTCGGGATGCAGGCAACTTCCGAGGGGCCTGAATGATTAACACTAAAGACCAGGCAACCTCTGTGGACCCAACTACCACCAACAGTCTACGCTGGACGAACAGCTTGCAGATGGAGTTCGTTCCGATTCCCGGCACGGAAGTGATGTTCAGCATTTGGGACACACGGGTAAGCGACTACCAAGCTTACGCGAACACAAACAGCGGGGTGGATCCGGGTTGGAAGGAACCTGGCTTTCCGCAGGATCAAACGCATCCTGCGGTGAACGTGAGTTGGGACAACGCTCAGGCTTTCTGCGCATGGCTGACAAAGAAAGAGCGTCGGGAGGGGAAGATCAGGGCGGGTCAAAGATATCGGTTGCCTACGGATGCCGAGTGGAGCGTGGCCGTTGGGTTGCAGGGCGAGCGTGCAGGAATGCCAGACGAGAAGAATGTGGGGGTCCAAGGGGTGTATCCATGGGGAACGCAGTTCCCGCCACCGAAAGGGGCTGGCAATTATTCTCCAAGCCTGGGCGTGGACGACTACGACTACACTTCCCCGGTGGGGAGTTTCGACGCCAACCAGCATGGTCTATACGACATGGGTGGGAACGTCCTACAGTGGTGCGAGGACTGGTACGATGGCCAGCAGGAATGCCGTGTGTTGCGCGGGGCCTCGTGGGGCAACTACGGTTCGACTAACTTGTTGTCATCACGTCGCTTCAAATGCTCTCCCGGCGATTTCTGCAACAGTTTCGCCTTTCGGTGTGTGTTGGTGTGAAAAACAAGAGGCAGCCAAGCTCACAATTGCTGATTTGGAACCACTCCCCTCTCCCTCTACTCCAGGGCACTACGGGGTTGATCACCGCTCGACGGATCATGCCGGCGGATGGCGGAACTTTCGTGATCACTTCTGAGCCGCACAAACCCGCGATCGGCACAGTCCGCTGCGGGTGACATTCAACCTGCCTGTAAAGCGCACCTCATTTGAGCATCACCTCACAGGTCCAAAAACTTGTTGAGTTTCGGCTTGATGATCAGGTCGGCGATCTCGCGCACCGCCCGTCCCCAGAGGAATCCCTTCACTCCGAGTTGAATCAAAATTTCATTGAACCGGTCCAGAATCTGGTCCCGGACTTTTACACGAAGGTCGCGATCCATCTGTCGCATCTTCAATCCAGCGAGCGACTTGTCTCTCCCTGCATTAGGTAATGGAGTGTAGCGAACACTGCCAGGCAATCCAAAAATTCCGGGCGTTTTCAAAAACACCTGCGCCTTCTCGCGCCCGACTTCATAATCATGCTCACGGTAATTGCGGGCAAAAAACCCTCCAAATGCCATCAAATCAGCGCTGGCCAGTTCCTTGTCTGAGGCTGTGACGGAGTAGATGGTCATTTCATCAGTCTCCCCCAGCCCGGCGGCTCGCTCCAGAGTCAGAATGGTGTCTATCCAGGCTTTACGCGTCGGGGCTCCCATGCCGGGAAAATCGGTGGCAAATTGGCTCGCCAACCGCGCCTGTGCGTCGGCGATTGCCTGCTGGTCATCACCGAACAGCGCCGAAAGCAGCGGTGTGGCGGCGGCTTCCAGTGCGCTGGCCAGGGTGGTCGCGCTGGTATCGCCTTTCGTCAACATCTCGCCAAGTGCTTTTGCCCGCTGGTTGAGAAGTTCCACCTCGCGATTTTTCTCTTCGGCGAGCAGCAGGTCCGGAAAGCGGGATTGGTTGAAAATGGATCCCACCAACCTCCCGGCCGTTGCCACCAGGCTGGCGTTGTCTTCATTGAAATCGGAATTGGCTGCGGACCCTTTCAGATCCGGCGCCACAAACAGGAAGAATCGCTTCTCCAGATTCAAATGCTCGTCAATCTCGTCCACCAGCCGCTTCGCGATGCCGATGGGTTCGTTTTGAAACACGCCACCATCGGTATAGGCGAAGTTCTGCGTCTGGGGCATCGGCCTGGCCTGGTCTGGCAGCTCGTATTCCGTGGCATGGCGGACCAGTTCCACGGGGCGGAACGCAAAAGGAAATGCCCCGCACGAAACCGCCGCGTCGCGCAAGGCCTCCCACAGGGAGCCGTTGTCGTCTCCGGCCCGATCGGCGGCGGGAAATCGCCGGATCAATTCATCTTTGTGCCGGGTGTATGTCACCGAGCCGGAGGGTTTCGTGTCGAGCTTGTAATCAACGCCGTTGAGGTTGGCGAGCGCCAGACCGAGATTCAGGTTCTTGCCATCCACTGCCGGATGTGGTTTCACGGGCGGTGTCAAATGGCTCGCGTAACGTCCGGTGAGCATTTTCTCCGAAATATCCACCACGGTTTGCGAGGACATGATGGACATCGTCGGGGAGTCATGCCCGTGCAGGTGCAATAGTCGTTCGATGCTGATCTCCGCCACCCATGGACGGTAAAACGCATTGTCATAGGGGTCGGCCAACGCGTCCGCCTCATACAGCAGTTTCTGTGCGGCAATCGCCGCTGTCATCCCGCCAGCTGAAGCGCCGGTCAGCACATCAATGTATATCTTTTCCTCGTCGGACGTGCGCGGATCCTGGTTGTGCTGGCCGATGGCCGTGATGACTTCGTAAAGGACGCCGGCTTCGTAGCTGCCGAGCGAGACGGCTCCGGAAATGGTGATGGCAAGTTTTTTTGGCATGATGCTTGTATTGGGAATGTTAAGTAGTTATTTGTCGCGATAGGCCGCCACCACGGTTTTCGCACCACTGGTGTAAACGGTTCCTGAACACACCAGTTTCGTGTTCGCTGGTTGGGGATCCGTGCTACTGACTAAATGAATCGGCTTGGGTCTTCTGCCCGGGCCAAGCTTCTTGAAAGTCGCCAGGGTTTTGGGATCGCTCACATCGTCATTGTTATCCAGAATGGTTAGTTCATTGGCCGCCGCTTCCTTGTCAAGAATGGCCGATTCCAATTCCTCCAAGGTGTAAGTTCCATCAATTTCGACTGACATAACGGGATTCCTTTCCATGACGGGTTAATTTGCAAAAGCCCTTATCAACTTGGGTTTCAGGGCGGAGTCGGCGGTTGCTGCGTCGATCTGATCCTGCAGTTTTTGATAAAGCTGCTCATTTGAATCCGTGGAATCAAAAGTCACGTTCACTCCATCGCTCTTGAGCCTTCCCAAAATGGCAAGGGCTTTGTCCCGTGCCGCAGCCTGATCGGTCGCGTTAACCAGTTTGCCCAGCTCGTCGGTCAAATCACCGGTCGCTCTGATGTCTGCTGCGGAAGCCTTCAGGAGTCGGATGCGGCTTGCTTCCACTATTTGCAGCTTTTCCTTGCTTGCGGCCGCCCCCCTGCCGGCCTCGCTGGTCAAAGCCAGCAATCCGCCCTCGATCGTTCCCGCATAAAAATAATCCACCAGATCAACCCAGGCTTTTTCGAAGGGGTAGGCTTGCACCGTCAGGTTCATGCTATCGATAATCTGGGCGAGTTTCTTACTGCGCTCTGATTGCATCGACGCGATGATCGCCTCCGTTGTCTTTTCACGGAAGAAGTTCTTGTCGTAAGAAAGTCGCGAACCTTTGGTTGCCAGCAAAACCGCCCCGATGATCGTCTTGGCCTGCTCCCCATGCGTGATGGTGGCAGCCCCCGCCAGAGCTAGTTCGGTTATGTCCGCTGCGGTATTGAAGGTGGCTCGTCCACTATAGAGCTGCTGCTCAAATATCCGGTAGTTCATCTCAATCTCCACCCGGATGCTGCCGATCATCTGGTCGCGCAAAACCTGGGCCCGTGGATAGGATGTCTTCCTTCCCATCGCTTCCCTGTACTCCTTCAAATTGGCCTGAAAGGCGTTGGTGGAGAAAGTTGAGATCAGCCCGTTTCTGTCCAGCGCTTTGGGAATAGTGGGGCCGTTGATCGTGCCGCACCCGGTGAGCAGCCCCGAGCAAAGCCCGAGGATCAGGACCACAGGCTGGAACTGCACATACACTTTGTTCATCTTCATAAAGGTCAGGCTTGTTGATGGTTCGCCATGGTTTTGTGAATCATCTCACAGAACGGTCGGAGGTGGTTTGCTCGGCTGCTGTACCTTGTTACTTCTCAGCTCCGCCTTGCTTTCCTCGGAGATGTTGTTGACGACGCTGGAACGGAGGCTGGCAAGGCTCTTCAGGGTGTTGAACCAGAACGGTGCACCAAGGCTTAGAAGGAGTGTGGTGAATAGGACGCCCATTGTGTGGCCGAAAATCTGCTGCCACGTGCACTTTTCATTTTTCCAACGCCAGCCATCCTTCGGAAACAGTTCAAAACCGGTCTCGTCCAAAGACTTCGCAAGGCCGTTCCAATCCACGCTGCAGCTGGCCAGTTGAGCCTTCACTTCACTGACCGTTGCTTTGTCAAAATCTTCGAGCGTCTTGTCCACCTCGGCTTGCGAAGCTTTAGCATCGGCAAGCGCGGTCCGGATTTTGGCCTTCACAGTGGCAGTCGTATCGCTCGCCGTAATTTGGATCCCCTTCAGCTGCCCGCTTTTCGCAATGCTTGGGTCGGATTCATTTGTCGTCCCGGCAAGATTCCTTAGAGACTGTTCCATGACCGTGGGGCTTGCCTTAAGAATCTTCTCGCCATGCTCAATGACAGGTCCCACACGAGCGACAAGGTTGGCGCGCACTTCACGATTTGAGGACACGAACTTGTAGATTTCGATGGTGTCAAGCTGCAGGGCGATCGCGGCAAGCAGACCAAGAATGCCGGTGATAATCCGCGCCTCGGTTGTGAACCATTCCTTCGAACGTTCATCCCCGGTTTCAAACCAGTGTTTGAACTTTTGATAGATCTTGTGAGTTTCGGACTCCCCAAGGGCAAGCCACCGCGTGGCCGCATCCCCTGCGTAGGCCTCTGCATTTCCGAGCTTCGCCTCTGTCTCAGTTTTAAGTTTCTGCAACTGTTCCTTGGCCGGCCCGTCAGGAAGTCTGGCGAGCTGGGCATCGATGTCCTCTCTCAAGGCCTCCAGCTTTCCTCTCTCACTTTCCACCAGCTCAAATACGCTCTCCGGCACACCAAGGCTCTTGAAAAGATGGATGACGTCGCGCTGGATCTCATGCGGTGTGCCGGGCTTCCTACTCACCGCGATCCGGTGCAAAAGATCGAACAGCTCATCGGGACGCACGGCCTTTGCCATGCCAACATACTGTTTAACCTGGGAATCTGAGATCAGCGGGTCTTTGAGCAGATGATTCGCGAGCTGCTTGCCTTTCTCTCCCACCCCCGATTTTAGTTCCGGCGCGATCGCTTCAAAGGCCTCTGCAATCCCCCATGCAAGATTCCTCCCCCGGAGATTGAACAGCGAGGTAACCATCTGAACCACGATGGTAATGAGCAGGCTGACAATCGCGAATATCAGCACAAAAGCGATCAACGTATCGAGGCTGTCTAGCATAAGGTCCTGGTGCTCGATGGATTGGCTGTCCGATCCTGCGCTTGTCCAAAATCTTCTCGCGGAGGCCCACCATGGGGTCTGCGTGGAAACGCTCCGGAGAATTGGAACCTCTGATCTCCCAGACCGGCCTTCCCCCGGACTCGGTTGGCTTCATCCTGATTCCGTGCAGCGTCCTCCGCGTCCGGTTTGCCAACTCCCTGCAGGCCTCTCGTTGACATGATGAGGGAATCGTTGGAGTCTGCGAATGTCGGCAGGTTGATCAAAGGAGTATGGGGAAGTGGCTTGGTCAGATATGGATGGAAACAAAGTCGTTGCTTTGGAGGAAGCGAGGGCGCTTGATCCAAAAACAACCGGAACGGTTGGCATTTAGCCCTGCTATTACTGCACATTTCCGCAACTCCTCTATTATCAGCGAAACGAGGAGTGGGAATCAAACCCAACAAAATTTCCTCGCCACTTTACTCTAAAGTGGTGCATTCGCTGATTGTTTTTACCCTAGTAGCGGTTTTTACATTTGTCAAAACAAGGTTCTGAGCGGCGCACCCTTGACGCAAAAGCGCCCGAATGTTACCCCTTTTTTCAGGTAGTCACATGATCGCGAACAGATTAATACTGCGACGGATGCTTGGAGGAATCGGCTTGGCATGCACCCTCCTCGGCCTCTATTTGGGCGGGCAGCTGGCCATTGATTTGGCAACAGCCAGCAGCTCGACCTCCTGGCCAACTGTGTCTGGTCTGATCCAGATTGCAGACGTTCGCTACATTCAACGCGGCAGTGGACCTGACTCCAGTTATTGGCATGTGGACATCCAATACGACTACGAGGCGGGTGGAAACCGCCGGCACGGGACGCACATCACTGCCGGGGATGCCCAATCCTATTCAACGCTCGCCACTTACCCGTCTCGATTTAGAGCAGGGGATACCATCACGGTCTATTACAATCCACGGGATCCCGGGCAATCCCTCCTGCTGCCCGGGTTGAACACCGCCCACTGGGTGGTAATGATCGCCCCTACCCTTCTCCTCGTGTTGGGGGGTGGTATTCAGCCTCGTCGCCGCAAAACTCCCAACGATCAACAACAGTTCCAGGTGACCAGTCGTTGGACTGCGCTCTGCTATTCCAAACTGTCACCTGAGGAAAAGCTCGAAGACAACCGGTTGAAGGCGATGTTCAACGCGATATTCCGTCCGCCTGACAAGCAACCGGACGGAGATTCCGGAACAAAGGAAGGATCAAACCCTCCGCGAGAATGACGGATCCACCGACTGCACTCCTTCCATCTCCGTTGAGACTTGCGCCGGTCTTCCAATACAGCAGGCCGGCGCAAACACTCCGCAACTCTCCTTGAGCCCTTGACTTCCACCCGGATTGGCGGAGTGTGTTTCATGTGTTTACAGGTTTCCGCCGTTCGTGATTGGCAATCATGGAACTGGGCGGGCGATGAAATTGTCCACAAACCGATTATTCCGGCCTGCCGCCCCATTCCCGGCACAAAGCTGAGTCGTTACGATATCGACATCCGCGAGTTTCTCACCACGACTGATAACGCCGTGGTAGGCGCGAACCTCTCCAAACTCATTCACAACCTGACGCCCGTGGAGCAGGCACTGTTTCGCTCGCATAGCCAGGGCAGCTTTGACTTCCGCGTGGACAAGGTCGTGGAGTTCTTCGGCACCCTCCGCTACATGAAGTCGGCCAACAAAACCCGCTACTGCCCGGACGCCTGGCTGTTTCCCGACGAGACGCTTCACCAGCGGGGAGGCGATTGTGAAGACCTGGCTTTTCTGCTGGCGGCACTCCTGGCAACAGCGGGCGTGAGCAATTATTGCCTCCGTGTTGCTCTTGGCACGCTCCACATCAGCCTGCCTCAGGGGAAGGTGCAGAGCCACGATCATTGCTGGGTGATGTACTTGAACGAAGGCGGGGTCTGGGAAATCCTGGAACCGACCGCAATTGTGCAGCGTAAGGCGGTCCGGGCCCACACTGCTTCCATGCCGTCGCATCCCACCGAATATGTGCCTCACTACGTCTTCAATTCGGATCACCTTTGGCTGATCTGCTCAAAGGACTTGGATGCCGGGCAGGAATTCGGCGACTACTGCAAGAAGCGCCTGAGCCTTTGGAACAGGTTTGACCCGCGCTTTGCGGCCAGCGTCCATTCCACCATTTTTGACGCGGCCCTGAAAGGCATCGTTCCGGATGGTGCCCTGTCGGCGATCAAGCGCAAGAGCCTGATCCTGGACGCCAACATCGCCACCTACGATCCTCGTGACCATTTTGACAACGGGTATGTCAAAGATGGCTGGGCACGGGTGAACGCGAAACTGGCCAACTTCAAAGCCGACAACTCCGACTGGGGCAGCTTCGGCGCAGCGGGTCATGCCATCGCAGATTTCTACGCCCACTCCTCCTACGTCCATTTCGCTCAGCTTCAGAATCCGGCGGCCGCCGGGGGGCAGGCAGTGATTTACCAACCCGGCGAGGGCATGGTTGCGGCACCCGCTTACGGGGCACCCCCCGCCGACCCGTCCCTGCCCCCGTTCGATCTGACCTCCGGCAAGTTCTCGACCAACAGGAGCGTCTGGCAGGGAACCGGCCAGGATCAGGCCACCCAGTGGCAGGGCGAGATCATCTCAGGCCGCTATGCGCAGATTCACGACCCCAAGGCCACCTTCTGGGAGGGCTTCACCAGCCTGCCGCTGGAATTGACCAGAAAGGCCGATTACAAACCAAGGGGTTCGCTTCCGCACCACGACGAGATCGCGGTCGATGCCGACTCCCCCGGCAATCGGCACCAGCTTTACAGCAGGGCAGCCAACCCCGACCCGGCCGACCGCGGTGCCTACGGGAACCAGTTCCGCTGGCGAAAGAATGCCGCCATCGCGCACATCCGGAAAGTCTGGCAGGACAACTGGAACGGCTAGGATCCAATGCCTGGCCAGCAAGCCCGGACGGCTTGAGGGCGCGGCCAAAAAGGAGAACGACCAATGAACCCCGAAGAACTTCGAGCCAAATTTCCGCTGATCCTCCACTGGATTCAGCAGACCCTCTCCGCCCACGCTGCCCGGGCCCGACCGGTGGCATCGCTCAACTTCCCCCGGCTGCGCTCCTACTTCACCCCCGCAACGCTCTCTGCGGCCAGGGTGGTTGCCGTGGACACGGTGCCCCTGCCCCCGCTCACAGCCCTCGGCCTGACCGGGTTTACTGACTTTGAGAACACGGACGCCATCGGCATTACCTACCTCGATACGTTTTTTGTCCAGGCCGACTACCAGGATGACGAGAGTCTTCACTTCCACGAACTGGTCCACATCGTCCAGTGGAACCTCCTCGGCCCGGAACGGTTCCTCGCCATCTACGCGGAGGGTCTGGAGCAGTTCGGCTACCGCGACAGCCCGCTGGAGGAGATGGCCTACCGATTGGAAGCGTTGTTCGGAAAGGGTGGTGCGCCGTTCCCGGTGGAGCAGATCGTCGCCAGGGAGTTAAATGAATTGGTCGGGATCTGAATGAATCCGCAGTCTGCGCAAGCATGCAGGGTATTCGCCTGCCCATCAAATCCCGGAGGTGAATCTTCCTGTGTCCATAATCCACGCGGCTTTCCTCTGGATCTGACGTTTTGGGCCTTGCCTGAAAGACTGGTGTTTCGCGCTCGCTTCTTTCGTTCAGGAAGGCTTTCCGGGAAAATGCGCTGAAGTAAAGCAACGTTATCAAGCCCTGTGGTGCGCTCGGTTTCCACGAGTATTTTCGTGCACCGGGCAAAAACCCTCACTGGAGTGGATTGAAGTCACGCTTGTTCGCACTCAGGCCTGGAGATCTTCCCGACGTCGTTCCTGTTTTGGTTTTGAGCCTTTTGCCCCGAGCAGATAGACAACACCCGTGACGAGAACAGAGTTCAGGACGGGTGTGAGACAAAAAATTTCGGATTGAGTTTTTCAGCTTGTTTTTCGCGTCATGTGTGCCTAGCCTTCTAGGCATATATGAACCAACCCAAAAAAGCACACCTGCTCGAACAAATCGCCGCCATCTCCGCCATGGAACG
>CAIWMU010000022.1 GCA_903913865.1 uncultured Verrucomicrobia subdivision 3 bacterium | reverse complement strand
TCCAAAGACAAAATTGGAAGTCCAAACCACAACGACTTTGTAGTGCCTAAATATTTCGAGGCCTGATCATCAACAACTTAACGAGGGTCGTGCGAAAGTCGGGTTAGCCCTTGAAAGGTTTCAATGTCCCGTTTCCTGGGGCTGTACCCCAGGCTGGTATTGAGCGCACCGTTGGTGCTGGGGAAGGGGGGGGACCGCGAATGGACGCAGATGGACGCTAGTGGGGATGGTAGGATGGTGCAGGGGAACGGGTTATCCGCAGATGACGCAGATTACCGCAGATGGGGGAAGGCGTGGTCGGATGGGCGTTGACCGATTTCCCGCGCCAGGGGTCAGTGCCGTCACTTTTTTTAAACGACAAAAAAAGTGAGAACTGACCCCATGGCGCTCGGGTGTTGACCGATTTTGCGGGGGGGAAGGCCATGGCGGACGGGCGATGACCGATTTCCCGGGAGAGGGGGTTGGTATTTTTCCCACCGCGCCAACGGCGCACTCTATGTCAGCCCAGGGCGGCGCCATTGGAAATAGTCCCAAAATATAAAAAAGCCCTGAAGGGGCGTCCTAAGCAGCCTTCCCATCCACACGCATTACCGAATCGGACATCGCCTTTGATGAAGCTCCCGGGGGCAAGGTAGTTTGCCCCTTCAGGGCATGCTGTTTCTTTTTCCGGTTAACCCAGGCCGCTGGCCTGGGCTGACATAGGTCAGGCCGTTGGCCTGTAGGCGGACGACCCATTCGCACATCGTATTGTAACCGGATCAACGGGATGATGCCGGGCCTACAGCCCTTGAGGTGTTTCGATGGACCATTTCCTGGGGCTGTACCCCAGACTGGTATGGTTCGCACCTTTGGTGCTGGGGAAAGGGAACTCCACCAGTGGCCCCGTTTTCGGATACGTCGTATTGTGCGCACGGTTGGTGCTGGGGAAGGGGAACCGGTTATCCGCAGATGGCGCAGGGGAAAGGGTGTGTGCGGGAGTGTGTTCTATGGTTCGCACCTTTGGT
The DNA here is from genome assembly GCA_903913865.1 of uncultured Verrucomicrobia subdivision 3 bacterium. GTDB lineage: Bacteria > Verrucomicrobiota > Verrucomicrobiia > Limisphaerales > UBA8199 > UBA693. Next base: position 16,797 of record CAIWMU010000022.1, on the reverse strand, counting down.
GCTGGGGAAAGGGAACTCCACCAGTGGCCCCGTTTTCGGATACGTCGTATTGTGCGCACGGTTGGTGCTGGGGAAGGGGAACGGGTAATCCGCAGATGGTGGAGATTATCGCAGATGGGGAAAGGGTGTGTGCGGGAGTTTGTTGATTGGTTTGGTGCGGAGGGGTCCGGTCACTTTTTGGAAAGTGCGGCCCGCAGGGGGATAACAAGAAGGGAGGATCTGGCGGATGCCGGCTGTGAGCCAATTTGTTCGGCAATTGGCTTCCTATTTTGCCGGGGCTTCCCTATAGAATGGGGACGGCGCAGACGCTGTCTCCTGTGGGGGGGAGTGCATCCCTTTTGGGCATTTACGCCCGTTATTTTCATGAACGAATTGCATATTGGAAAAGTTTCTCAGGAATTGAAGATTCACCCGAGGCAGGTCGCGGCCACGGCGCGGTTGCTGGAGGAGGGTGCGACGGTGCCGTTTATCTCGCGGTACCGGAAGGAAGTCACGGGGTCCCTGGACGAGGTGGCGATCATGGCGATCCGTGAGCGTTTGACGGGGCTCCTGGAAATCGATCAACGCCGGGAATCGATCCTGAAATCGCTCACGGAGCGGAACCTGTTGACGGATGCGCTGAAGGCGGCAATCACACAGGCCGATTCCCTGACGGTGCTGGAGGATCTGTATCTGCCCTACCGGCCCAAGCGCCGGACCCGGGCGATGATTGCCAAAGAGCGGGGTTTGGATGGTCTCGCCGAGAGAATTTTCTCCGCTCAGGCAACGGTGGATCCTGAGGCGGAGGCAAAGGCTTTTGTGGATGTGGCGAAGGAGGTCCCCACGGTGGCGGATGCCCTGGCGGGGGCGCGGGATATTCTGGCGGAGCAGGTGAGTGATGATGCGTTCACCCGGGAAAAGGTGCGGGAGTTCTACCTCAAAGAGGCCACGGTGCGATCCAAGGTGATGTCTGACAAGCAGGAGGCCGGTGTGAAGTTCAAGGACTACTTCGATTGGACAGAGTCGCTGTCCTCCATTCCGAGCCATCGCATGCTGGCAATCCGGCGCGGGGAGGAGGAGGGGGTCCTGATGATGCGGGTGACTCCGCCCGAGGCCGATGCCCTTTTGATTGTGGAGCCCCTTTGGGTGAAGGCCCCCGGGGCGAAGGGCGGGGAGCAGGTGCGGCTGGCGGTGCAGGACAGCTATAAACGGTTGCTCGGGCCTGCGATTGAGGTGGAGATGCGGATTGAATCCAAGAAAAAGGCGGATCTCGAGGCCATCCGGGTGTTTGCTGAGAATTTGAGGGAATTGCTGCTGGCATCGCCGCTGGGGCCGAAGCACGTGATGGCCATTGATCCCGGGTTTCGCACCGGGTGCAAGGTTGTGTGTCTGGATAGGCAGGGCAAGCTGCTGCATCATGATGTGATTTACCCCACGCTGGGGGATAGTCGCGTGCGGGAGGCGGGGGATGTGGTGCGGGAGTTGTGCCGGAAATTCCAGATTGAGGCGATCGCGATTGGCAACGGGACTGCGGGAAGGGAGACGGAGACCTTCATCAGGGCGTTGAAGCTTGGGACCATCCCGATCGTGATGGTGAACGAGAGCGGGGCCTCGATCTACTCCGCCTCGGATGTGGCGCGGGAGGAGTTCCCGGACCAGGATGTGACCGTGCGCGGGGCGGTATCGATCGGGCGCCGGTTGATGGATCCGCTGGCCGAGCTTGTGAAACTGGACCCGAAATCGATTGGCGTGGGGCAGTATCAGCATGATGTGGATCAGCGGGCGTTGAAGCATAGCCTGGATGACGTGGTGATGAGCTGCGTGAACGGCGTGGGGGTGGAGGTGAACACTGCCAGCAAGCAGTTGCTCAGCTATGTGTCAGGTCTTGGCCCGATGCTGGCCGCCGGGATTGTGACCTGGCGGAATGAGCACGGGCCGTTCAAGAGCCGAGCCCAATTGCGCGAAGTGCCGCGCCTGGGGGCCAAAGCATTCGAGCAGGCGGCAGGATTCCTCCGGATCCGGGACGGGGAGCATCCGCTGGATGGGAGTGCGGTGCACCCTGAAAGCTACGGGGTGGTGGATCGGATGGCTCAGGATCTCAATGCCACGGTCAAAGAGTTGCTGCTGAACCCTGCAGCAAGGCAGAAGATCCAACTCCAGAAATATGTGACTGAGACGATCGGGCTGCCAACCCTGGGGGACATCGTTTCAGAGCTGGCCAAGCCGGGGCGGGATCCCCGCCAGCGGTTCGAGGCGTTCGCCTTTCAGGAGGGGGTGGAAAAGATGGAGGATTTGCGCCCGGGCATGAAACTGCCGGGGATTGTCACCAACGTCACCGCTTTTGGCGCCTTTGTGGACATTGGAGTGCATCAGGATGGATTGGTGCACGTGAGCCAGCTTTCAGACCGGTTTGTGAAGAATCCGGCGGAGGTGGTGAAGGTCCAGCAAAAGGTGATGGTGACTGTGGTTGAGGTGGACCTGCCGCGCAAGCGGATTGGTTTGAGCATGAAGGCCAACCCGGATCTGACGGGTGGCCAGAAAGGGGGAGTGTTCCCCGGTGGTCCGCGCTCTGCGGGGCCGCGGCCGCCGCAAAAGCCAGCCCCGGCCAAGCCTGCGGACTGGTTCAGTGAGGCCCTCTTGAAGGCGAAGGGGCGCGGGTGACTCAGCGGGGTGCGGCTGCCAATTGCTGGTGGCCCCAGCGGAGCATCCGTTCCGTCTGTTCCCATCCCACACAGGCATCGGTGATCGAGACTCCCGGCTTGAGGGTTGACCCCCTGGCCGGGAACGGCTGGGCACCTTCCGCAAGGTAACTCTCCACCATCAGCCCGATCAGCGACTTGTTCCCTTCCACGCGCTGGGAGATGACACTCTTCCAGACATCCTCCTGTCGCTGGTGCTGCTTGCCGGAATTGGCGTGGCTGCAATCCACCATCATGACGGGAGGCAGACCGGCGCTGGTCAGCTTGGATTCCGCTTCGAGCAGGCTTGCGGCATCGTAATTCGGCTGCTGCCTTCCCCCGCGCAGGACCACGTGCCCGGCGGGGTTGCCCGTCGTGCGGATGATGCTGGTGACGCCGTCCTGATCAATGCCGAGAAAACTGTGCTGGCTCCGGGCGGAGACCATGGCGTCCAGGGCGATCTGGAGCCCGCCATCCGTTCCGTTCTTGAAGCCGACCGGCATTGAGAGCCCGCTGGCCATCTCACGATGGGTCTGGGATTCGGTGGTCCGGGCGCCGATGGCGGCCCACGTCACCAGATCATCGATGTATTGCGGGATGATGGGGTCCAGAAACTCCGTTGCGGTGGGCAGACCGAGGGATGTGATATCAATCAGAAGCTTCCGCGACTGGCGCAAGCCGGTGTTGATGTCGTAGCTCCCGTCGAGATGGGGGTCATTGATCAACCCTTTCCATCCGATGGTGGTGCGGGGCTTTTCAAAGTAAACCCGCATCACGATCTCAAGCTGGTCCGCGAGTTCGGAGCTCAGCGCGGCGAGTTTGCGCCCATATTCGAGGGTCTCGCCAACACTGTGGACGGAGCAGGGGCCCACCACCACAAGCAGGCGTGGATCCTGCCTGCGCAGGATTTGAATCACACGCTCGCGGCTGGCGGACACGCCCAGGTTCGAAGCCTCGGTTGAGGGAAGCTCCGCTTTCAAAGTCCTGGGGGTCAGCAACTGGGCCACTTCCCGGACATGCAGATTTTGCGTCGGCAACATTCATCCAATTCTATCCGGTTTCAGTTCATGGGAAAGTCCCATCTTTGAATCCATGTGCGAAGGTTAATCCAATGTATCAGCAGAAAGCGTCAACCACCGGGAAAACCGGTTCGGAGCTGTGACGTAAAATGCTCTGGTGGAACGGGATAGAAAATAGCCAACACCTTCTATTTATGTGGCGGGCCCGTCGGTTGATTTCAGTCGTTTTTTGGAAAAATCATGACTTGCGTAAAGAGATGTGGTGTGCTAATGTAAGTCATTCCAATTTGTTACGCTGGACCTGTTGAGGTTTCTGGAGGACCCGCAGAATTCATCGTTCTTGCCACTGGGTTATCAGGCGGCCCCATAGAGGTTTTCATAGGGTTTTGCTTTCTCCCAGGGTAAGTCAGGGAATGAGACCAAGGTCTCATAGTGTTTTGTGATTATTGTGGTATTGATGTGGGCGGACAAAAGCCGGTGGGTATCAGAAGGGTTCAAGCCATTGGGGCAGAACCATCTGTGACAGCCGGCACTAAAAAAATGACAGCACCCAGCAAGTCTATTGTGGCGTTAGTGGATGATGATCGATCGATCGTCAAATCCCTTTCCAGGATGTTGCGCTCTGTGGGATATGAGGTTGGGGCGTTTGGTTCGGCAAGGGAACTTCTGGATTCACTTGAAACATTCAAGCCGCAATGCCTTGTGCTGGATGTCCACATGCCGGAGATGGGGGGATTGGAGCTTCATTCAAGGTTGAGGGCGCAGGGAAACCAGATTCCGATCATTTTCATGACCGCTCAGGACTCTCTCCAAACCAGGAGAGTGTCGGAACAGAGTGGCAACATGGGGTTGCTCCTGAAACCTTTTGAGATTCCGTCACTGCTGGCCGCTCTTGAAAGGGCCATCGGCCCCTCGGCAGCCAACCCCGCCGAACAGTAAACGTCTGGATGCTGTCGATGGGGGGAAGTTCCACCTGCGCTGCTTATCCTGTGGTGCCGCAGGGTATTTCATGCCCCGCCGCCACCATCCCATGATCCAAACCGGGATTTCCACGTGCCTTTGGGTTTGACAAGGGGCCCGATTCCATGCTGATTCAGGGGACACGAATTGATGAATATTCTGGTTACCGGCGGGGCTGGGTTTATTGGCTCGCATGTTTGCGAGAGGCTGCTGCATTGTGGGCATGCGGTATGGGCCTTTGATGACCTGAACCCCTTCTATGACCCGCAGTTGAAGCGGCAGAATCTTGAGGAAATCCGGTCCCTGGGGCGTCCCTTTGAGTTTGTTCATGGGGACTTGTGCGATGCGGCGGGACTGGACCGTTTGTTTGCCGGGACACGCTTTGATCAGGTGATCCACCTTGCGGCGCGGGCCGGAGTCCGGCCGAGTCTGGAGCAACCAGCCCTCTACCAGCGGGTGAACGTGGAGGGGACAGTGAACCTGTTGGAATCGGCGCGCAAAAACGGGGTGGGAAAGGTGACGATCGCCTCCTCCTCCTCCGTCTATGGGGTGAATTCGAAGGTGCCCTTTGAGGAGAAGGATCCCATTTTCCAGGCCATCTCCCCGTATGCGGCGAGCAAGCTGGCCTGCGAGGCACTGGGCCATGTTTACCACCACCTCTACGGCATGGATGTGGCCATGTTGCGGTTTTTCACGGTTTATGGTCCCCGGCAGCGCCCCGATCTGGCGATCCACAAGTTTGCGCGGCTCATCAGGGCGGGAAAGCCGATCCCGGTGTTCGGGGATGGGTCCACTGCGCGCGATTACACCTATGTGGAGGACACGCTCTCCGGCATACTGGCCTGCACAGAGCATCAGTTTGGCTTTGAGATTTTCAATTTGGGGGAATCCCAGACAGTGACACTGAGCCGGTTGATTTCACTGCTGGAGGAGGCACTGGGGAAAAAGGCGGTGATTGACCGTCAGTCGCCGCAACCCGGGGATGTGCCGGTCACTTTTGCGGATGTTTCCAAGGCCCGGGCGATGCTCGGATACCAGCCCAGGGTGGGGATTGAGGAGGGTATCGGGCGGTTTGTGGAATGGTTCAACCGGAGCAAAGTCTGAACTTCTATGAGCAATGATCCGTTCAGAAGGCCTGATTTTTCAGGGGTGGTGAGCGAATGGCAGGCATTCCTGCGGCAGCGGGGACTGCCGGCGGAGTTGATCTGGGTGTTCAGTGACAACCTCTGTTTTGAGGCCGATGGGGAGGGAAGGCCCCGCCCGTTGCCCGCCTTCCAGATTCAATTCACCCCTCCCCCCCCAAATGCGGCTGAGTGTGCCTATGAATATTTCGCCGAGCAGGATTGCCCCCTTGTGTTTTACCGGCTCGGATCCCATGCGGGAAAGTCCGTCTGTCTGATCCTGTGCGACGAGTGGTTTCGGGGTCGGACGGGGGATGAGGGATTCGTTCCGAAGGAGGGATGGAATATTTCGATGCGGGCCGGGGATGGAGTGGAACTTGAGGAAATCACCGATTTTCAGCGATGGCGGCAACGGTTGATGAAGTCACGGCCATTGCATGATCTGGATTTTTGCATGGATCTCAAGGGGGTCCACGAGATTCTGGCCCACGGGCGGGTGCTCACCGCCTATGAGCACTATGCGTTGCGTTTTTTACACGCCTGGGGCCGCCTGCTACCGCGCTGAGAGCCATTTGTTTACCGGAGTTTGCCCATGACCAAAAAATCACCCGTTGAAAAGCTGCTCTGCGAGTTGATTGCGGTGCCCAGCGTGAACCCGATGCTGGCACGCCAGGGTGATCCCAATGCGGGGGAGGAGCGGGTGGGGCAGCTTGTGGTGACCCACGCCGCATCTGCCGGGTTGGACGTTCATTTTCAGGAGGTGGCTCCGGGCCGTTCGATCGTCTTTGCACGGCTGGGGGCCTCCGGCAGGGCCAAAAGGAGAATCCTGCTGGCCCCGCATCTGGATACCGTGGATGGTTCACCGGATGTTTTCACCCCCCGGGTGGTGGGTGGGCGGATCCACGGGCGGGGTGCCTGCGACACGAAGGGTTCGGTGGCGGCGATGTTGTTCGCCCTGTGCGAGAGGGCCCGGAACGGGGGGGCACTGGCGGAGACGGAGATCGTTTTTGCCGGCCTGGTGGACGAGGAATTTGCCCAGATCGGCTCCCGGGCGCTGGCGGCGGAGCAGTTTCGGGCCGATCTGGCGATTGTGGGGGAACCGACGCGGTTGAAGGTGGTGACGGCCCACAAGGGAAATTTCTGGCTGCGGCTGCAGGTGAAGGGCAGGTCAGCCCACGGTGCCTCACCGGATCTGGGGGTCAATGCGATACATGGGATGAGCCGGGTGGTGGGTGTGCTGGAGACGGATTACGCGGCCGGTTTGCGGGAACTGCGGCATCCCCTCCTTGGCCACGCCACGGTGAACGTCGGCGTCATCACCGGGGGGCGGCAGGCGAACATTGTGCCGGACAGCTGCGAGATCATTGTGGATCGTCGCACGTTGCCCGGGGAGAGGGAGGCGAGCGTGATAAAGGGCATCAAAACCTGTCTGAAAGGGCAGGGGCTTCAGGCCGGGGTGGAATCCATCAAGGTCGGTGAATGCCCGGCGCTGGAGACCGATCCTTCGCTCCCGCTCGTGGGGCAGTTCATGGCTGTGGCCGGGCAAAAAGTGCCCGAGGGGGCGGTTTATTTTTGTGATGCGGCGATTCTCGCATCAGGAGGCATTCCCAGCGTTGTCTTTGGCCCGGGGGATATCGCCCAGGCCCACACTGCGGATGAGTGGATTTCCCGCGCCTCCCTGGAGAGTGCTGCGCGGATGCTTCAAACCTATTTCGGCGGTCTATCCTGATTTTTCAAGAACACGCATGTCAAATTCGACGTCCAATCCGGCCGGGTCTTCAGCGGAGCAGTCACGCGCCTCCTTTTTTCGTCAGAGCGGCTGGCTGATGATCGCGAACATCGGCGGCGGGATGCTGATGTGGGTGGTGCACCTGCTGGCGAAGGCGATTCCGGAGGGGCAGTATGGGAATTTTGGCGCGTTTCTCGCCGTGGCGATGGTTCTGCCAACCATCCCGATCCAGATGATCATGGCGCAGCAGACGGCGCGAGGGATGGCGCAGGGGAAGCCGGGACAGCTTTCCGGAGTGCTCCGGATGATGGCGCTGGTCACGTTTGCAGCCTGGGTGGTTGGGGCACTTGTTGTCTGGGTTGGGCGGGCGGCGATTCTGGAGAAACTAAAACTGGGGGACGCGACCGGGATTTACGTGGCCCTGCCGGTCATCCTTCTTTCCCTGTGGCAGCCGATCCTCTGGGGGGCGATGCAGGGGCGACAGAACTTTCTCTGGCTCGGCTGGAGCATGCTGGCCAATGGGCTGGGCCGGTTGTCCATGGCGGCACTGGCGGTGCTGGTGCTCCATGCGTATGCCACGGGGATGGTTGTGGGTGTGCTCGTGGGGCTTGTGCTCTCGTTCCTAATCTCGGTGTGGCAAACCCGTGAGATCTGGCGGGTTCCGGCCGAGGCGTTCGACTGGCGCGGGCTGATGCGCCAGATCACTCCGCTGCTGATGGGATTTCTTGGCTTTCAGATCCTCTTCACGGCGGACACCATCTTTGTAAAAAGCTACTTTACCCAGGCTCAGGCCGACTTTTACGTCAGTGCCGGGACGATGTCCCGGGCGCTTATGTGGCTCGTTCTGCCACTGGCTGCCGTGATGTTCCCCCGGCTGGTGCACAGTGCGGCACGGTCAGAGAAGAGCAACCTGATGGGGCTGGTGCTGGGCGGAACAGCCATCCTCTCCATCGCGGGCGCCGCATCCCTTTCTGTGTTGGGGCCGTTTTTGACCCGGTTGATCTACAAGGAGAGCTACGTGGCTGTGGGTTCCGCCGTGCTGCCGTGGTATGCCTTCGCGATGGTGCCGCTGGCCATGGGGAATGTGTTGCTGAACAACCTTTTGGCCCGGCCGGTGATCCCCCGGTTTTTCCCATCCACGGTCCTGCTGGTTGCATTGGGCTACATGTTTGCACTCACCCGGTTCCACGAAAGTCTGGTGATGGTTCTCCAGGTGCTGGGTGGTTGCAACCTACTCTTCCTGCTGGTGTGCGCCTGGTTCACTTGGGGTCGGCGCGAAACACCGCAGGGTTCCTAGCCCGGGAACTTGATACCGGCGCGCACAACCTTCACCATTTGGAAAAAAAATTATGCGTAAACTACTCATCACCGGTGCCGCCCTGATTCTCCTCATGGGAGTCGCAGCTGCGGCAAATCCACCCATGCAAACACCACAAAAGTTCGCCTACGAACGCACTGTTCGCTGCAATCTCGACTATCTCCTCTTCCTGCCCAAGGGCTACGAGGCGAAGGGGGAGAAGAAATGGCCTCTGATGCTGTTCCTTCACGGAGCCGGGGAACGGGGGAGTGATATCTGGAAGGTGGCGGTGCACGGACCGCCGAAGCAGGCGACCAACCTTGTGGAATTTCCGTTCATCGTCGTCTCACCCCAGTGCCCCGACAACCAGACATGGAACGGCGACGATCTCCTGCGGTTGCTGGACGATATCCAGGCCGCTCACGCTGTTGATACCACCCGTGTCTATCTCACCGGTTTGAGCATGGGCGGCTTCGGAACCTGGAGCCTGGGCTTGCGTCATCCCGAGCGGTTTGCGGCGATCGCCCCCATCTGTGGCGGTGGCCAGATTCTGGATGTGCTCCTCGCCGGACGGCGTATGGATGATTTGAAGACCATGGGCATTTGGGCCTTCCACGGTGCCAAGGATTCGGTTGTGGCGCTGGAGGAGTCGGAGCGCATGGTCAACGCCCTGAAGAAAATGGGGCTGAATCCGAAGCTCACCGTCTATCCAGAGGCTAATCACGATTCCTGGACGGAAACGTACAAGAATCCGGAATTCTACAAGTGGTTGCTGGAACATCAGCGGGCGAAGTAGGGGTTGGAGCTCCGAACCCTTCACCCGGGTGAAGGGGCTTTGTCCCACTCTCTCTTCCCTCTCCTGCGCGAATCATCCCGGCGGCCAGCCCATCTGGCGGCCGCCGAGGATGTGGCAGTGGAGATGGGGCACCGCCTCGCCCCCATCCGGGCCGTTATTGAACACGAGGCGGAAGCCGTTCTTCTCAAGTCCGAGGCTGCGTGCAATTTCCCCCGCCTTGAGCAGCAAATGGCCCAGCACTGCCTGATCGGCGGGCAGTGCTTCTGCGATGCGGGGAATGGGCTGCTTGGGGATCACCAGCACATGCACGGGGGCCTGTGGGTGGATGTCCTTGAAGGCAAATACAAGATCATCCTCGTAGACCACGGTGGACGGAATTTCCCTCGCAATAATCTTTTCAAAAAGTGTCCTGCTCATGCCCTGCAGAGTGCGACGCGGGGATGGGCGAGTCAAGATTGAGGGATTCCACCCCGGGATCGATTATGCCGGGCTGGCGCAGTAGGCACGCCACTGCTCCCTGACGAGTGTCGTGAATTCGTTTGAGAATCCCGCGTAATTCATCACCTCCGAGCCGGTCAAACGGCCGCGAAGTTCGGTGTTGAGTGCTGCCAGTGGTTGCGGATGGGTCGCGGCCTCGATGGCTTTGTGGACGTAGTCAGGGACTGAGTCGGCGATCCATTCCTCCAAGCCGAGGTTTGTGAGCAGGGTGACACCTTGGCAGGAGGCATAACTGTTCCCAGCCAGGCTGAGCATTGGCACCCCCATCCAGAGCGCGTCGCAAGTGGTGACTGCGCCATTATAGGGAAAGGGATCGAGAATCAGATCCACCTCGTAGTGGTAATCAAAAAACTGTGTCGGGGGGGCGGAATGGACGAATTTCAGCTGCCCGGCTTGTGCGCCAGCATCGACGAACCGCCGGGTCAGATCGGCGAGGTAATCGGAGTCATCCCGCACCAGGAGAAGAAGCCGTGCGGCGGGGCAGCCCCGCAGAATTGCCGCCCAGGCATCCAGGCTTGCTGTGCTTGTCTTGGCGGGGTTGTTCAAGCAGCCAAAGGTGAATGGATGTCCCCTGGTATGGGGAAGGGGTTTGACGGAATGACCGGTATCCGGGGGGCGGTAGAGCCATGCCATACGTTTGAACCGGAGCAACCTTTCCACGTAGCGCGACTCGCAGAGTCCGGGTGGATCTGCCAAATCATCGGTGATGCGCAGGTCAACGGCTGGGAGACCGGTGGTGTTTGGATAGGCAAACCAGGTGACTTGGAGTGGGGCAGGCTTGCGTGCAAACATCAGGAGCCTGTTGCCTGCGGTGTGGCCTGAGAGGTCAAACAGAACATCGATCCTGTCCTGTTGGATCAGGGTGGCGGCGGTGTCATCCGCCATCCCTGCCAGCGCTCGCCAGGTAGGCGCACGGGGACGCAGAAGCGCCGTCAGGCTGTCTGCCAATGTGCCTGAGTCATAGACGAAGATCTCAAATAACTCGGGGCTCAGGTGGCGCCAGAGAACCTCCATGAGGCGGCCGACAGGGTGGTTCTTGAAATCGGCGGAGACGAAGCCCAGTCGGAGTTTCCGTTCCGGATCGCGATCCACTAGGAGTTTCAGTCGCGGGATGCCGGAGGCGTGGCGATCCGCCCAAAGGCGGTGCTCCCGTGCGAGAATCTCCGGTGTCGTGTCCGCATCATAATGGCGTGTCAAAAGGAGATTGCTGTGCGCCTCCCTGGCTGCAGGATTGGCACGCAGGGCTGATTCCAGCAGTTGGATCGACTCATGAATGAGGCCGACATCGCCCAGCACGGTGGCCAGATTGGTGAGGATGTTGGGGTCATTCGGTCGCAGCTTCAGGGCGGCTTCAAAGAACTGTCTTGCGGTCCGGGTTTGCCTCTGTTCACGGGAGAGATTGCCCAAAGCCATCAGTGCGGTGACGTGGTCAGGCTGGAGCTCAAGGCATGCCCGATAGGCATCGGTCGCATCACCCGCGTGACCCGCCTGACGGAGGATGTGGCCGAGAAGCAGGTAGCAATCCGAATTCCGGGAACCCAGACCGATCACCTGACGCACCCCCTGGAATGCTTCCGGGAGTTTGCCCAGCTGGTAGTTGGCCTGTGCGAGCAGTAACAGTCCCTCCTCCCACTGGGGCTTTTGCCGCACCAGGGGTTGGAGCAGTTCCCGGGCTTGATCCCAACGCTCGCGGTTGAGGAGGTCCTGCGCCCTGGCGAGCGATTGCTGGAGTGGGTTCAACATCTGGAGGGTTTTACGGGTCGCAAGTCACTTGGCACGCCGGCATCATATTTGGGACCGCTGTCCTGTCAATTGGCAGTTTTCCCGGGGAATAGTTCAAAAGGATTGGTCCCGGGAGGTGTCCAGAAGTGCGGCCGGGTGGCGCACCCAGCCGGTGGCTATTTCGTGGAATCGGGCTGGCTGGATTCGTCGAGATTCGCCTCGAAATTCCCGAGGACCTCGCCCATGACCACAGTGTAGGTGAGGGTACCGTGCGCGAGATCCACATCGGGCAGGAAATCCTCGTCAAAGGATTTGAGGAGGACGGGCACATCCTCGTCCTTCCAGTTTGATTCCTTGAGCAGGATCACAGTGCCCGCCACCGTGCCGTTTGCCAGATAGTGAAGGTCCACGGCGGCGGCATCCTTGCCATCTTTGATGGCCAGAAACCGCTCGGAGGAGGGGGTGCGCAAGGTTCGCTTCCAGGTAATCATACAAAAATTCGATCCAGAGCCAGGATCGCAAGGGCAAGCAATCCCAGAAATCCCAATAAGACCAGCAGACATCCCTGACCGGTGGAGCCATTCGTGCGATAGCCCACACCCGTGCCGGGAATTCCGAAGGTGGTATAGCGTTTACCCCCCGCGCTTACCCCTGTGCGAAATCCCTTCCCGCCGATCGAATAACCAACGCCGGATTTGCTGAGATTGACCCGGAAGGGGCCAACACTCACGGATTTTCGGTAGTAAAATCCCATGTCAGGTCATCGTTTTGTGTTGTCAGAATAGATCACTGCTCCGGCGGTGGTCAAGCACTGGAGGTGGCCTGGCATGAGCGTCCGGGTTCCTTCCCGACCTGCGCGGTGGGACGCGGTCAGTCTCGAAGGGACTCATCGGGCGGACATGGACCGTCCATCCGCTCTGCCTTCGGAACGGGACGGAAGGCCGGACTTCTGAGGGTGTCAACAGACTCTGGTCCGGTTGCCCCCTCAAAGAAAGAGGGCCAACCAATAACCCCGGGTCAGGTTGCGGGCGGTGGGGTGAGGGGCTTGTGGAGACGAAGGATCGCCAGACCGGTCGTTGCGAGCAGGATCAGTGCGCAAAGGACATAGGGGAGGGCCGGCTTGATCACCAGAAGAGTCGTCGCAAAAATGGGGCCCATAATACGGGCGAGACTTGCGGCGCCCTGAGCGACCCCGATATTGGCTCCCTGCTCGTTGGGAGGGGTGAGGTTCGAGAGCAGGCCAAACAATGGTGCGCGGGTTAGGCTCGAGCCGAGGGACAGGAGCCCCAAAGCGATCAGCATGATGATCCAGGGAATGCCCTGGGGCTGAATCAAAATACTCCAGGAAAGCTGATTGCCACCACGGATGAAGGGGAGCATGAACATGGCAACCGCTGTGAGGATCAGGCTAAGACTGATCAACCGAGCCTCACCCATGGCCTTGACCAGACGGCCGATCATGCCTCCCTGAACAAAGGCACCGAGAATCCCGCAATAGGCGAACAGATAAACGATGGTGGTTAAGGATGTTTCAGGGGTGCGAATATCGAGGTTGAAGTTGTCGCTGACGAGCAGGGGCAGAGTGCTTTCGAAGCAACTGAAGCAAAAGGTTGCCCAAAAAAATACCACAACAAGTGTGCCCACCCCGGGTTGGCTCAACGTGTGGCGCCATTGGTGCAAATGCGGACGGTCCGCGACGGGTGACGAATCGGGAGCCTTGCTTTCGCCAAGAATGGAGAGAGCGAGAATGAAATTGAATGCGCAGAGTGCGGCGGCAACCCACCCGGGACCGCTTTGGCCGAGATGCCGGAGACTGAGGCCTCCCAGAATCGGGCCGCAGATGAACCCAAGCCCAAAGGCCATGCCGATCAAGCCCATCTTCTTCGAGCGCTTCTCCGGCGGTGTGATGTCGGCAATGTAGGCCTGGGCCACAACGATGTTGCCCCCGCAAAGTCCTGCGAAGGAACGGGAAACAATCATGAGCCAAATGGCCATGCTGTGATCCTCGATCTTCGTGGCCAGCGCAAAGAGCACATACGATATGGCTGCTCCTGCCGTGCTGATGAGGAGAATGGGGCGTCTACCGTGCCGGTCCGAGAGCTTGCCCCATACGGGGGCGAAAAGAAACTGCATGGCGGAGAAGGATGCGATGATCACTCCGATCATGTATCCGTGTGCTCCGAAGTGAGCGCTGTAACCCGGAACCAGCGGCACAACGATCCCAAATCCAATGAGGTCGATGAAGACCGTCAAAAAAATGACCAAAACAGATGCTTTTCTCATGCGGTAAGAAGAACCCCGACCCGAAAATTGATGTTCATAAACATTTGATCAGCTTAATACGGGGACCTGGAACGTCAAGTTGCACCAGAACTTCGGAGGGTAAAAGGGTGTCGGGCAAAAAACAGGGAGCGTATTTTAATTGCGCAACACCGACCCGCTGCAGAAGATTATCCCTCGAAGGACCGAGATCCTTATCAACGTGGCTACAAAAAACAATCAACCGTCCGGAAAAAGCCGTATCCTCCTGGTGGATGACCATGCAGTGGTGCGGTTTGGCATGTCCCAGTTGATCCATCGTGAGGACGATTTGATGGTCTGTGGGGAGCAGGAAGACGCGGCCAAGGCTCTTGCAGCCATCGGGAAGACAAATCCTGACCTGGTGATTGCTGATATCAGCCTCAGGGACAGCAGTGGATTGGAGTTGATGCGCAACATCAAGGCACAATACCCCAAACTGCCGGTGTTAGTCCTCAGCGTTCATGACGAGGCGATTTACGCAGAGATCGCTTTTCGCGCCGGCGCGTTGGGCTATCTCATGAAAGAGGAGGCTCTGGATAGGCTGATTCTCGCCATCCGTCGCGTTTTGAGTGGCAAGATTTATGTGAGTGAGGCGCAATCAGCCCGGATGGTCCAAAATCAGGTGCGCGGGTCCACCGGGGTTGGTGAGTCTCTGGTGCACAAACTGAGCGATCGCGAGATGGAGGTCTTCCAAATGATCGGGAGTTGGAAGAAAACGGGTGAAATCGCCCGGGAATTGAGCATCAGTGTCAAGACGGTCGAATATTACCGCGAGCAGTTGAAGTTGAAGCTCAATTTGCAGGATGGAGCCGATCTGGTTCGCTACGCGACGTCCTGGGCTGAACGGGAGCAGCACCCGACGGGCGGATCCCCAGCTGAGCCCCGTTAAAAGATCCTCTTTGAGAGGCTTTTTTTGGAACACTCGAAATTCGGCAGGCAATTCAAGCCTATCAGAACGGCTTTGCCGTGGGGTCTGCTCGACGAAGTGGACAATTTGAGTCGAATCGTTTGCTCCGGCAGTGGGAGTATCCTCTTCAAACAGCCACATGAAATGTTGGGGAACCCGGCGGGGCATACCGGGTGCCGGGACTGTCCGGATTAGCTGAAGCCAGAAATGATGGAAGCAGGAAGTTGCCGGTTCGGGGTGGTTGATTTACCCTCCCCATGCTCAGACGTCCCCGCGGGTGAGGCCTGTATTGAGTGGACGTCCGGACCCAGGTATCTTGAAAATTCCAGCCACAAAAATAACCTTTATTACCGGAACCGACACCGGGGTTGGCAAGACTGTCTTTACCGCCAACACTGTCCACGCCCTCCGCCAGACCGGGGTGAACGCCCTTGCAGTGAAACCATTCGCAAGCGGAGGCATCGAGGATGCCAATGAGTTGCATCGGGCGCTCGGAGGGGCTTTGAGCATCGGGGAGATCACGCCATTTGTCTTCAGGGAACCGCTGACCCCCATGCTCGCTGCCCGATTGGAGGGCAGGCAGGTCCCAGTCCAAAGTGTGGTTGAACATCTTTTGGCGATTTCGAGGAGGTGTGAACATCTTCTCGTGGAGGGGGCCGGGGGAGTCCTATCGCCACTTGGGGAGGGTTACGGGTTGCTGGAAATCGCCAAAGAGGTGGGCGGAAAAATGGTGGTCGTGGGAAAAAACAGGCTGGGTGTCATTAACCATGCACTGTTGACAATACATCGGATAGAGTCTGCAAAAGTGGGGTGTTCCGGCGTCGTCCTGATGGATGAAGTGGCTTGTGGGACGGTGCGGGATGGCAATGTAGAGGTCCTGGAAGAGCTCTCTGGATTGCCGGTGGTGAGGGTCCCTCACCTTGTTGATCCTCATGCGTATGCAGAAACCTCAAAAAACTTTCACAAAGTTCTTGTGTTAATCTTTGGGTAGGATAGATTCTTGGTCCTGTTACGCGGGGAAGCGAGGAGAGGGGAGTTAGGGAGGTGGAGGAAGGTGATGGGAGTGGACAGGGAAGCGGTTGGAGATGTTCGAAAAAAACTTGAAGAAAGTTTTGACAGTTCGGGTGGGTTTCGGTAGGTTGTTGATGTAACAAATAACTGAGGTCTGCGAGGCCGAGTTGGGAAAAGAGAATCGGCTCTCGGATTTTTTGTCCCCTAGAGGGGTAGGCGGGGTAGGATTGACGGGTTATTTGATAGATTTTTGGGACGTGTAAGCGTCCTTGGTTCATTGAAAATTGAATTGTGCGATAAGTTTGGAGCCCCTTCAGGTCCATTCTGTTAGTGGGATGGATTTGGAGAGTTTTAATTAGAGACGATAGCCGGGCTTTTAGTGAGGCCTGGCAGGAATCTAAACTAGCGTTATTTTTAACGGAGAGTTTGATTCTGGCTCAGAACGAACGCTGGCGGCGTGGATAAGACATGCAAGTCGAGCGATGATCAGGAGGTAGCAATATTTTCTGGTTGGAGCGGCGCAAGGGTGCGTAACACGTGGGTAATCTGCCATGAAGTAAGGGATAACCCCGAGAAATCGGGGCTAATACCGGATGTGAAAACTGGGAGGCATCTTTTGGTTTTCAAAGCTGGGGATCGTAAGACCTGGCGCTTCATGATGAGCCCGCGGCCTATCAGCTAGTTGGTGAGGTAACGGCTCACCAAGGCTAAGACGGGTAGCTGGTCTGAGAGGACGACCAGCCACACTGGAACTGAGACACGGTCCAGACACCTACGGG
>CAIWMU010000021.1 GCA_903913865.1 uncultured Verrucomicrobia subdivision 3 bacterium | reverse complement strand
GCTCTCCATCCAGTTCTGGACGGCTTGGGCTTTAAATGCAGGATCAAATTTCCGTTGGACTCTCTCCGGCACTTGTATGGTCGCTTTCATGGTTCAGTGTCTTCCTTAATTCACTGTCCGTCAATTCGGGGCAACCTCAGACAGTGCTCTTTACTGAGAGCGAAACTTCGAATAGAAGGCTGCGATTATGGATATCGAAACAGGATTAAAAGTGTGGGCTATGAATACCATCATGAAGGGGTCATCTCCAATTCTCACCCCAGTGCCTGTAGTTCTTACGAAGCTGCGAGTTTTTGGCCTGCTGTGGAAATGGAGCGCCTTCCTGATAATTACGTTTTCCCTGATGGGAAGATCCGGAGCTGTGGAGGGTGTCTACTTTCTACAGGGAACAAATGACCTTCAGTTTGTTTATCGGGGCCCCACCCTTATCGAGAAGGTCACAGTCACGGAGTTGGATCCCGATAACATCGCATCAGTCGTTGCTCCAAACTCTCCCAAAGAGGGGATCCTCCCGTTGGTCGTCGGACTTGCAGCCAAACAACAACGCGCGTCGAGGATAGTCAAAGTTGTTTTTGTGCCTTTGTTTGATCCTGGAGTTTCGAGCCAGTCCGCCCACTTGGACGCTCTTATTCGGGGGGATGAATTTAGGAAAGCAGTTTCTGAATTGGAGGGGCAGGGGATCGCCGTCGAATTCTGGCATAAGGACGCTCAGTGGAGAAAATTCGCTTCCACTGCGACCGTTTCAGTTCGTGATCTGGGTATCCAGGTAAAAGGTAACATACCTGTTCTGCCGGTCCTTAAGGACTGTGTTGCTCGTTCGGAGAGGGAAGCCTTGGGGAAGGAAGGCCGTTTTGGAACACAGCCCATCCTTATTTTCCTCTCAGGTGATCTAGGGGCTCTCAAGATGGATGGCTTAGGTAATGAGAACTTTGGGAGCGAGACCATCTCACTTCTGGGTTTCCAGAGAAGGATCAATCCTGTGGGACCCAGTGGGAGGTGGCAGGATGCACAATCTCTCCAACTCGAACAGGAAAGGCCAGTAAGGGAGATGCGCAAGGTCGGTGTTGTCTGTCAGTCTCTTCCCGTCACCCCCAAGCCGGGCGACGTCAAAGCCGCCCTGCAGGAGATGATCTCAGGCCCTGAATTGAGTCGAAGGCTCAACGCTTACACCCTCTTCAACCTTGGGAGTGCATATGAGGGACGTTCCATCACCCGCGTCTTCCACTTTCTCGTTGCTGGAGACAAGCAATTCAAGCTCTCCGTTCCAGCCTCCGCGCAGATGGTTGAAGACTCCCAGACCCGGGTCATGTCGAAGATCACTGCAGCTGCAAAGTCGGGGGAGTTGGCTGCGACTTCCAAGTTGTATCCAAAGCTCGATGAGGTTCACGGCCGCCTTGCCAGACAATTGATCACCCAGGAGTGGTCCAAACTCATCGAAACATACGGCAAGACCGGGAAGCTGGCTCAATGTAAAGCAGTCGTTTCGGCTTACAAGGAGCTCTTTCAGAATGATGGAACGCTTGATTCCGTCTGTGCTGCTCAAGAGGTGGCAGACCTGATAGGAAAGGCACGTATCCTGCTAAGCTCCAACAATTTGGATGAGGCAGAAAATCGAATACACGAGACGTCAGACTTGCTGAAGCCCTACCCGGAGCTTAAGGCAAAACACGGTGCGGAGATCGAATCAATCACCGGTCAGATTGCCGATGGACGGCTCAAACAGGTAATCCTCTTGGCGAAACGTCAGGACCCGCAAATTGCCAGGCTATTGTCGAAACTGGATGATGCCCACCGATTGGAAGCTCGAAGCGCCATCTCTCAGGAATGGACTCATCTCATCGAGACCGAAGGGGCTAGGGGGAGTGTGGACCGTTGTAAAGAAATCGTAGTCGCATACAAGCAGCTTTTCCCAGCCGACACATCCCTGGACGCCGTTTGTGCAACCCAGGAGGTCGACAATTGGGTGGTAACGATCAAAAAGGCTATCGAAGCCGGGGATTTGGACGCTGCCAATGAGACATTCAATCAATTGACAACGTATTTGGGCACAAATCCCGTCATGGGACCAAAGTATGCCGAGCAGTGTCGATCCTTCCGGTGCTCTCTTGGAAATGTTCGCGGAACTGCCGCACTGAAGGCAGGAAATTTGCCTCAGGCTATCGAGGCGTTTGGCGAGTGGTTCTCTGTTGGTAAAGCAAAGGAACCTCCAACCAGGATCCTGAAAATGATACAAGGGGTGATGGCTGCGGGTCTGCCAAAAGGTATCGATTTTAGTTTGGTTGTCGGAGAATGGCTATCAGTCCTGCACTCCCGGAATCCGGAGAGCATGATAGAGCTTTACCCCCTGATTGGCAAGTGGTTAGTCATGTCTACCAATCGTGTTGAGTTGTTGGGGCGGGCCGCCATACTTCCGTCGCTTGCTGCTGCAAAAGAATCCCTGTTGCCGTTGGTAACAGAGGGAAATCAGGAGGGATTGGCAACCCTCGAAACTCTTGAGTTTGCGACCGGAGATATAGAACCGCTGATCAAGCGGCGGGGAGCAGGTCTCACCAGCAAACGCGAGGAGTATGCCGACTATGCAGGCTTGGTTCGCCTGCAGGGCGCTCTCGTCTATTTTGCGGCGGTCTCCGAGGTGGTGAAATCCGGAGGGATGACACCCGCTGAGATTCTACCCATCGTCAAGGCGACCACTGACAAGCTCTGGAACTCGCAACGCCTGGCCTTGTTGACGGTTGGAGCGGCCGTTGTATCCACTCCACCCGAAACCGCTCCCAACTTCGTTGCCAAAATGGCGGCACAGGCTCCTCTCAATCCCATTATTGTCACCGAAATCAAGAAGTTGGATGGCCATTACCAGTATGCAGTTTACCACTGCTACCTTCCTGCGGGTTCCGGGTCCATGCTGGCATTCGACGTCGAGGGACGTTCCTTTGATGAACTCGGAGACCGGGTGAACCGGCATCTCGCAGTTTCCACCAATGCCCCGGTTCCGCTTGTGATGGTGAACAGCCCTGATTTCATCGGTCTTTCAAGTGCTGCACTTACATTCCTGGGAGAAGCCTACCTGGCAAAGCGCTCTTTCGATCCGGTTCAGGCCTTTCAGGCCGTGTTGAATGCGATGCCTCAGGACATTCGTCTGTATTCTCTCGTCGCGAAGGGGGGGGCACCAGCCGAGGTTTTGGCTGTCACCCCGGCAGATCTGGGACCGGAAATCAGGGATGATGCCAAGTTAAATGCAGTGAACAGTTCATACCGTCTCGCTCCCCGTCCATTGGGCAGTAGTGAGGTGGTCGAGTTGGGCAGTGCATTTGGCGTCTGGGAGACGGTCGCCGGTCGGCCCAAGCCCATTTTTCAACGCGAGGGCGTCATGCGTCTTGGACTGAGATATCGTTAACTATCCTTTCCTTTTGGAAAATCAAAACGACAAAACAAACCAATGAAAAACTCATACTTGAAACCGCATATTCCATTCAGCCCCTGGCCATGGTTTTGGCAACTCGGCTTAATCCTGGCACTGCTGATTTCGCTGCCCGCTGCCGGCAATGCTCAAGAGCAGAAGGCGGGCCAGAATGACGAGGCCGTTAAAGCCCTGGCTAATGCGTTGGAATCCATAAATCGAACACCTGGCGTCAAACAGGAGTGGACCAACACCGATGTAAGGACCATCACGATGGGGGGTGTCACAATGCTTGGGGCCAAAGTAGAGTTGACGGCGATGGTGATGCGCCGTCAGGAGATGTCCGAGGATGCCTCCTACTTTGTGGTTCAGGATGATTATGGATACGAATTGCTCGTTTGCACAGCTGGCAAGGTTCCAAAACTCCAGCAAAAGTGGGGCTTTAGGGGTATTGTGAGGGAGTTGTCCCGGGAAAAAGGCAGTGACAACAACCGTTGTTATGTCCAGGAAATCCAGGAGACAGACCGATTCGACCGGGATGGAAAAGCCATCTTTCCCGATACCAAAAAGGGCAAGGATGGTTTGCTCGACCTGTTAAAACAATACTACCTGTATCTGATCATCGTGGTTGCCGCGCTGGTTATCATCATTGTCGTGGTGTCGATGAATTCACGGAAGGCACCGGTTCCCCAGTCGCAAGGTTCTTTCGCCGCCTCTCCGGCGCCAGCAGAAGCAGGAGGTCCGCCTCCGGTGCCCAGCGATACAACCACCGTTCCCAGAGAAGAGGTCGAACGGCTGCGGGCATCGATGCACAGGTCGGAGGGAACTGTGGCTTATTGGGGTGCCTTTCTCAAGGTGGTCGAGGGTGCGGAACCGGGCAGGGTCTTCGAACTTTGCAGCAACGGCAGCACCATCATGCTGGGTGAGGAGGAAAACGGCAGGCGCGTGGCTGAAGCCAAAGGACGGTCCTTCGTAGGATTTCCCGACCATTCATCCCCGCGCAAGCTCAGCAGTGAGCAAAGCATGATCGAGAAGCGGGGTGGGAGCTTCTATCTCAGGAATGGAAAGCCGGAAGTTGCCACGCGTTCATTCGTCAATGGGAAGCAACTGAAGGAATCGGAGGATGTGGAACTGCGGGATGGGGACGTGATTGATATGATGAGCGCCCCGCCGCACAAGATCCGGTTCTGTGTCGGAAATCCACAGGGATAGAGCGGTTCCATCCGGGACGGTATTAGCTTGGAGCCATCGGCCAGTTCTGGTCGGTGGCTCCGGTTTGGATGGCCGACCTTTTCGGAGGCAGCGTAACCACGACGGAGGCATGGGATCGAATAGAGATGACTTGCATGAACGCGTTCGCATTTTCTGAACAAAACAGCAATTACAAGAAGGTAAATCAGGATTCGGCTTTGTGCGCCACCGTTCAAAATCAGGCGCAATTCACAATGCATGTGGTGGCCGTGGCCGATGGGATTACCAACTCGTTCGAAGGAGAATTCGCCTCGCGAGAGGCACTCCGCTCCCTGCTTGATTATCTGGGAACCACCCAGTGCACCTCCGCACAGCAACTGGCGGGAGGGATAGAGGAGGGGTTCTTCCAGCCCCTGAACGAGCGCCTCCTAGCACATCGCCGGGGGGATGCCCACTCCATGACCACCTTCGCAGCCGTTGTGGTCACCCATTCGGGAAACGTCATCTTTCATCTCGGGGATACGAAGGCCTTCTATGTGAGAAACTCCGGACGGCGGGATCAACGCGGAGCGTGGCTGACCGAGGAACATAACATCTCCAACGCGTTCAGGCGGCAGGATTCAAACACAGTGCCTTGGATTGAGGCCGGACACGCCGGACTGACACGGTGGCTGGGGAATCCCGTCACCCGTCTGGGGGTTGAAAGTCAGGACCTTCGAGGTATTATTGACAATCAGGACGGGATCGTCCTGGTGATGACGGATGGGTTGCATGGTTACCTTTCAGAACGCGAAATCATGGGACTGCTCAGCCGGACGAAGGGGGACTTGCAGCAGTTCTGCACGGATTGCGTGGGCAAGGCGCTTCAGAACATAGGCATCAAGGGCAATCCGAACGATGACAACGTGACGATCGCTGCTCTGGATATAGGAGCTGTTCTAAGGGATTCCATATCCCAAC
Source organism: uncultured Verrucomicrobia subdivision 3 bacterium (assembly GCA_903913865.1). Classification (GTDB taxonomy): domain Bacteria; phylum Verrucomicrobiota; class Verrucomicrobiia; order Limisphaerales; family UBA8199; genus UBA693. Next base: position 15,270 of record CAIWMU010000021.1, on the reverse strand, counting down.
CCCTTTGGGCTGGCGCGGCAGATGACACCCCACCGCAGGTTCCCATCGCAAAACAGCCGTCCGGACAACCTGATCGTTCATCAGCGGTTGCCCGGCTATGGCAACGCTCCCCGGCGCTATTCTCCCTTGGCATGGTGTCGCTCCTGGTTCTGATCGTTGCCATTGGAATGCTGGGGAAAAGTCACCACAAGGATAAGGAGAGGACCAAGGTCGGAGAAGGTGCGACTCTTTTATCAAATGCTGTGACAGCCATAGCCTTTCAAAGCAACAGTTCAGCACAGGTCAAGGTGGCAGTTCCAAAACCATTGACTACTCCAGTTTTGGCGGCGCCAAGCACTTCGGCGCCAGCCATCGTCGCGACCAAACCAGCACCCGACTTTGTGGCTTTAGCCAATAATGAGACCAATCTCCTGCGGAGAATTGCCATTCTGATTTCGTCCCCAAATCCGCGGGGCAATGGACGTCCTCTCGAGGATAATCTGGCGCTAATCAGTTGGGGAAACTATCGTACGGCGAACCAGTTGGAAGATATCAAAGTTGCCATTGCTGACTTTTGGAAAAAGGCCGGGGCAGCAGGCAGCCCGTGGGTGGATGAAGAGGCGGTAATCTTGGAAGGCGTGTTGAAACGATATAATGCGACCCCCGCTACCCCTTCGGATCCTAAACCAATTGAAAATCTAAACAAGCCCAAGGGACGGAATCTTCCCATACCGTTCTTCGCAAAAAAAAGCTCCTGACCACCACGCGCCCGCCACCGCGGCGCGAACTCCAAAGTAACTCTAAGCATGGCTCAAACACACAGTCACACTGCTGACCTGATGAAGTGCCTATCGGTGGTGGCTTTCCTTCTGCTTGTCCAGAGCGTCACCATGGCGACTGGGCTCTACGTGTGGGTGGATGCCAAAGGGGATGGGGCTGAAATATGGTGTGGGGATTCGCCTGAGAGTCTTCGGGCTACCGGCCTCAAAGCGACCCCGAACAGCGGTGTCAGACTTCAGCTTGCCAGGGCGGGGGAGTATTTTGTGACCGTCAAGAAAGGTGAAACTGAGCTTTATAAGCCACAAAGCGTTGTCGTTTCCGAGGAAGAAACAAAAAGAATCACCTTTCGAACTGCCCTGCTGCCACCACCACCACCAAATAATCGTGGAAGCACGGCTACGCCACCGACAGAGGAAACACCTACCGGGCAGGGTGGGCTGCATGTTGTCGCAGCCTTGGTGACCGTTGGCGCGATTGCCGTGGTTGCGGGAGCGCTCTTCATGCGAAGTAGGAACAAGCCGGCCAAACATTCCACTGAGGTCAGGACGAACGCAGGATCGAAGAAATGCCTGCCAGTCTGGCTGGCGGAGACGATTCCCTCCTACTGGGATGCGGAGAATGCGAAGTTTCACCGGGAGGGGGGGGTGGCCTGGATCTTCCTGTCTCGAAATCGCAAGTTGAACCGGATGACGGTTTTGAAGGTTCTGAAGCCCCAGAGCACCGAAGGTCAACAGTTGCATGTGCCCCTCTTTGAAAATGAATACGCTGTCATGAAGCACCTCGAAGGCAGCGGCGTTCAACCGGAGGTGTTCGGTCGCCACATGACTGAGCAGGAGGACCGAAAGATTTATTGGTATGAGATGGAATACCTTGACGAGTCGCAGTGGATGCCCCTTTTGGATTTGAATGCCACCAGAAAAGGGCCCGTCGCAACGGAGGTGCAACTACAGAAGGCACTAATGATGGTGGCGGCTCTGGTTGCAAAGGTGGACACCCTCCATTCCCGCCACGTGATCCATGCCGATCTCTCCCCCCATAACATCATGATCAAGCGGGATGCTGTGTCAGAGGTCAGGGTCATTGACTTCGGCACCGCCTACTGCGAGCCTCTCAAGCACTTTTGGCTGAACATCAGCAACGATCGCATCTGCAAATTGAATTATGGCCCCCCTGAGCAATGGTCGGGAGGGATTCGCAAGATCAATGAATCAGCCGATTGGTATGCCATGGGCATCACGGCATGGGAAATCATCTGCGGGGAGGTTCCTTTCAAGACACGTGCGGAGCACCTTCAGGCCCCGCGTGTGGTTGAGCCGCTCCTCCAGTGCGGTCTCACCGAGGAGAAAGCCCGGATGATCGCTCAAATGATGTCACCCGATCCATCCCGGAGGCCGTCAGGCAGCCAGATACTCAAGGTTCTTGGATGAGATCAAAAGGCCTCATACTTTTTATTGTTTTGGGAACGCTTCTGCTGCTGCCAGCCAGAACGGGCGCAATAGATGCCTACAAACAGCAGTTTCTGAGGAAATTCCCTCTCAGTGAGGAACCCAGCACGCAGGGCAGTGATGGGGCCTGGAAGGGAACGGTTTGCATCAATATCCAAGGAGTAGTGCCTGCCCCGGCGATCAATGACTCGTGCGACTACTTTTACGACAACAACAACAAGGAACGTAATCAGGCGAAAGGGTGGGTCACCGAAGTTGACACTGTTCGCGGAGAGGCCACGTTGCAAATTGATGAGGCCGATGTCTCGCCTCACCGGAATTCCCATGAGATTGTGATTTGCATCCAGCAGTTGATTGTTGCAAAGGTGCGTGAGACGGATGGTCTGGTTGAAAAGCACTCCTTTTCCATCGCTGTTGAGGACCTTGCGAAACTCCTTGAAGTGTCCTCATCTTCCACCAAGCTTCAAGGTGAGATTCGATCCAGGATCAAAGACATTGGTTCGCTTATGAAAATCAGGGGTGCTTTAGAAAAGCTGGTAAGTGGTTCAAGCATCGATGCATGCAAGAAGGGCAAGAATGTGACTACAAGGGAGTCGTCCCTGGCATGGAGGCCATACGAAGCGGTCAAGAAAAGCCTTGTCGAGCCGCTTCAGGATGTGTGTGACACATGGGACGACATTGAGAATCTTTCAAAAAATGGCCAACTCGAGGATGCCCTAAAACTTTGTCAACGTCCCGATATGCAACACTTCGATGAAGTCACGCGCAAGGCTCGTGAGATTTTGGCTAAAATAGTTCCAAAGACTCAAATTCAGGCACCAAACAAACCCGAGCCAGTGCTTGGATCGCTTACCGTGAATGGAACCCCGGCAGATGCTGACATCGAGGTCCTCGATGGCCAGGCTGCGGTGGGTGGCGGCAAGATGGGGAATGCGATCACGAGGCTCCCGGCTTCCAGACCCCTGAAGGTTCGCGTTTTTCGGGAGAAATTCGACTCAAGGACATTGGAGGTCTCTCTCCAGTCAGGGCGAACCTTCGAGACGAATATTGCGTTGCGCCTCTCGCCGGCAAGACTGGTGGTCAAGGCACAACCCCAACCCTTTCAACTGGTTGTTTCCGGCCCGGGAATGTCCCTCACCAATAACGAGGGGGAGGCCTCAAATCTGCCTGCCGGGAAGACCCTCACAGTGACCGTATCAGCACCGGAATGCCTTCCCGTGGAGACCAACCTTGTCCTGGAGGGGGCTGAGGAGAGGGTTCTTAACGTCGGGCAACTCCCACCGGTGGCGGGATTCATCGATGTTTCATGCACCCCCGATACGGCGCGGATTACCTATCAGATCGACTCGGATTCTCCGAAGGAGTTGCCAGGGTCCGGCCGGATTCAGGGGATCTCCATCGGGCGCCAGGTCAAGGTCACCGCTCAACGGGAGGGCTACGATTCAGAGACCCAGGTGGCGAAGCTCCAGAAGACGACTGGCCAGAGCATGAAGTTCGAGCTCAGGAAAGTGCAACCCCAACCGGCCTCCATACGTGTGCAGGCCTCACCATTGGGGGCGGAAGTCGCGATCCGCAACCAAAAGGAAGGTGGCGTCATTCGTGGGAGGGTCAATGACACCTTTACCGACCAGCCCGTCGGTCAGGAACTGGCTATCACCGTCTCGGCGGAAGGCAGAACACCGAGTTCAACCAATATCACTCTGCGCTCCGGGGAAGTGAGGGTTCTGAACATGGGAAATTTGGGACTGGCACTGGGCTGGCTGGATGTCAAGTGCTCGCCGGAGGACGCGGAAATCACCTATGCGATTGATGGTGCGGAGCCACAGAACCTGTCGGGGGCGAGTCGGATAAAGGACATTGCATTGGGAAAGAGTGTCAAGGTTCGAGCAACCAAGTCAGGGTATGTCCCGGCTGAAAACGCGATAACGATCTCAAGCCTCGAAGGCCAATCGGTCGATCTGAACCTGGAATTGCCTACCCAGCCTGTTGCAAAGCCTGACTCTGTGGAACCTAGGATCCCCACCATAAACACTGAGGTCCCACCGGCTTCCGTATCCTCCGCTGTTGATGCCTCCACGGCACTATATGCTGAGCTGCGGGACAAGATGGCGCAATTTGGGGTTAAACCCTCCGCCGAGCTTCAGCGGGTATGGGGCAAGCTGCCGACTGCGAAGGCTTTGGGGGCCAAGGGCAGCGTTGATGTGGAACAGGCCAATGTGATCCAGCTCAAAAAGCGGTTTGCGGATGCGAACCTTCTGAACCCCATTCATGAGAAATGTTTCAAGGATCTAAGCCTCTCGATCATAAACAGCTTTAACGGGTTTTAGTTCGGTTGGTGGTCTCTGTCTGTCTCGGCGTTGGTTTTGTATGTTAAATCGTGGAGAAATCGGGTCGTGCGTCGCCGGAGTAGCCCTGTTCGGCATGGGGCTCCTCCTGTGCAACGCTTCAACCCAGTCACCCCGTTCACCAATCAGCGTCCCCCGCTCTCCGGTTCAACGGCAGGACTCACCAAGGCCAGAACCAACGGCCACACTACTGGTCACCGGCTGTCCCGAAAGTGCCTCCATCGCGATCCTCGATGCCACGAACCCACAAGGGAATGTGCGAGCAGGGCGTGTGGGTGGTCCGATATACAATCTCCCGGCTTCGAGGGCACTCAGGGTTCGGGTTTATGATTCAGGATATGACCCCGTCACCTTCGTGGCGTTCCTAAAGCCGGGGACCTTATTGACCACCAATATTACTCTTCGGCCGTTGCCCACCATTCTCACGGTGGATGTCATACCCCGTTCAGCGGAGGTTGTGGTGGCCTGGGAGGGGGAGAGTAGGACCAATCGTAGCGGGGAGGCCATCACCGGTCTGCCACTCAACCGGAGCATCGAGGTCACCGCCATGGCCCCGGGTTGCCTTTCCCTGACGACCAATGTCCAGTTCTCCAGGGGGGGCGAAGTTCTGTTGGATCTCGGAAGACTCCCCCGATGCGATCCTCCGGTCACAAGGAGTTGGTTGCAAGTGGAATGTAATCCGCCGGATGCCAGCATAACCTACCAAATTCAAGATGGCCCAAAAACACCATTGAAGGCCCCATCGCGCGTGGAGACCATACCTTTGGGCAAGCTGGTCAGCGTAGTGGGCACAAAGGAGGGCTTTGATATGGATTATCGAACGGTGACCCTCACAAATCCGGCCGGACAGACAGTGACTCTTAACTTGAAACAGTCGCAGGCATCCATTCTGGTCAAAGGCACCCCCGAAGGGGCTGATGTTGAGGTGACGCTGGATCCCTCCCACATCGCAAAGGGCAAAATCAACAGGCCCATTGAGGCGGACTGGTTGAAGGCCTTGAACAAGGTGGTGGTAAAGGTATCCAGCGCCAATCACACACCACAGGAGTCATCCCTCACCCTTCAGGCTGGCACGAATGGACTCACGATGAATCTGGCAAAAATCCCGGCCCCGCCTGTGGCAGTGACCGCGCCTGCGAATGGGAGTCCGCAGGGGGGGACCGATTCTCCACCAGCCGCTTTGGGCGGAACAAGTCAGGCCATACCACTCAGCGGGCCGAACTCGTTGGAATCCAAAGCGATGGCGGAGGCCTTTGCAATACAGGTCATTCTTGAGACGAGCTACAAGAAGAAAGGGGCGACGTTCATACCTCCACCTATTCTGCAGGCATGCAAGGCCCAATTGGACAAAATAGGTAGTGATTACACGAAAGCAACCGGCATCCCGATGGACCAGAGGAAGGAGCCGTGGGTTTCAATCGAAAAGGTCCGCCAGCAAATAACCGGCTATGCGGAATGAACCAAATCACAAAAAATCCAAGAATGCCAATCCGATTGGGCCCATTTTATTCCGCGGGTATCTCGCGTGTCCGGGGAATTATGTGGTTCCCTCTCAAATCGGGGAGAAATTCCCCCGGCAACGAGACCCGATGTTTCACGCCACAGGGCAGGGGGCAGATGAATTGGAATACCACAATCTCAGGTGAAGGGTTGAATGAAAAGAGACTATAACTTATGAAGACACTGGATGTTCGGCAAAACAAGCGGGCGAGGGTTTGTATGGTGGTCGGATATCTCCTTCTGGCCGCTGGGATGTTTCCTCAATGGGCGATGGCCCAAGCCCCAAGAACGCCGGTTCAGATCCCGCGCCCCAGTATGACGCGGGAACCCAGGGCGGATGCTCCCGGTTCATTGGTTGTGGAGGGGGTGCCGAAAACTGCAGAGGTCGAAGTCCTTCTGGACCAGACCCGGCTCGGGTTGGGTCGGATTCATGTTCCGATCACCGAACTCCCCTCCTCCAAGCCACTCAGGGTCAGGGTCTTTCAAAGTGGCTATGCTGAGAGATGGGTCCAGGTCACCCTCCAGCCCGGAAAGTCTTTCGAAACGAACGTGGTTCTGGAACCACTGCCTGCCAGCTTGAAAGTCAACGCATTGCCGCAACCTTCCCAATTTGTGGTGGCCTGGGAGGGTGAATCCCGGACCAACAGCACCGGGATGGCCATCACCGGGTTGCCTTCCGGGCGGAAGCTGCTAGTCACAACCCTCGCACCGCAGTGCGCCTCCCTGACAAACCGCGTCCAACTTCTGCCCGGGGAGGAGTGGGAATTGAATCTCGGCAGCCTCACCACCATGATCACGAACGGATGGATCGAAGTCTCCTGCACCCCGCCGGATGCCGAGATCACTTGCCAGCTGCAGGGAGGGGAGCGGAAGGTCCTGCCCCCGCCCTGGCGCCTCCGGGACATTCCGTTTGGAAACTGGGTCAGTGTCACGGCGGAGAAGGAGGGCTATCGGTCCGACACCCGAACAGTCACCATCAATTCCAGCACAGGACAAATGGTTTCGTTCCAACTCAGCAAGCGTGTATCCGAAACGGCAACCCTCCTGGTTTCAGGAGTGCCGGCCGGTGCCCTGGTCGAGGTGATGGATGGTCCAACGGCACTTGCCAAAGGCAAAGTAAATGAGGAAATCACCGACCTGCCCCCTGAAAGAAGGGTCACGGTCAAGGCATCCAGTCCCCAATACAAGTCGGCTGAGCGTTCGTTTGTACTCCAGCCGGGCAGGAATGTCACCCAGTTGGATCTGCAGCCGGCGGCGTCGGCACCGTCCGCCGCGGAGTCGGCCGATAGAGCTTCCACCCAATCGCAGGCCCCCGGCGCCACTCCCAAGGCAGTTATTGCGGCCCAACCGCAGTCTGTGGCTCCCGCCCAAACAAATTCGGCCGTCCCAATGACAGTTCAGGCGAAGGCTGAGGTCACCCCCACCCCGCCCACAGCACCCATACCCGCCACCGGCGAGTTGAAGAAGGCACTCGATGCCGTGGGAGAGGTCCGGCAGGCGTTCGAGGCGAAATACCCCGCCAGCAAGGGCTCCGTGGTCAACTCCAGGGATCTCGATGCCTGGATAAAAAACCTTCAGGCAATCGGGAAGTCATACGCGCTGACGGCTGGCAGGAAGATGGACAACCGGGAGGAACCGTGGATTTCCATCGAACGACTCAAAGTCAGCATGGCAACCCGCTAGTCTGGGAAGAACTTTTACAGATATTATTTATGACAAAGTCAATCATTCGTCGTCAACAGGCCGTCAGGATGTGGATTTGTAGAGCCGTTCTCATCAGCTTGCCTCTCTGTGATGCATCGGCAGAGCCAGTAAAGCCTTTTCAAATTCCCAAGCCGCAGTCACGGGAATCAAAACCCGCCCCCACTGCCACATTGGTGGTCAACGGGACCCCAAAAGGCGGGGGGATCAAGGCTTACTCCAACGTGACAAATCTGGTTGGGGAGGGCAATTTTGGTGATCGTCTTCTTTACCTGCCGGCCAGCAGTCCCATCAATGTGGTGGTTAGTGCTGAGGGCTACCAAACCAGTAGTTTCCCCATCACCCTTGCCCCTTCCGCACTGTTTACCACCAATGTTGATTTGAAGCCCATTCCCGCGAAACTTACCGTGAAGCTCGTTCCTGGGAATGCGCGGATTTCAGTGGTTTGGGGCCTTGGGTCGGTTACGAATGGCTCCGTCGGGGAGCAGATATCCGAGCTGCCCCCGAATGAGCGGTTGGACATCACTGCCACAGCCCCGGGGTATGTCCCACTGAATGCCAATGTGACGATTGGAAACGGTGAGAACAGGGAGTGGGATCTTGGCCGCCTTGCACCACTGATTACGAATAGTTGGCTGCAAGTGGAATGTAATCCGCCAGATGCCAGTATAAACTACCAAATTCAAGATGGCCCAAAAACACCATTGATGGCCCCCCGGCGTTTGGAGAACATACCTTTGGGCAAGCTGGTCACCGTAGTGGGAACAAGGGAGGGCTTTGATATGGATTATCGAACGGTGACCCTCACAAATCCGGCCGGACAGACAGTGACTCTTAACTTGAAACAGTCGCAGGCATCCATTCTGGTCAAAGGCACCCCCGAAGGGGCTGATGTTGAGGTGACTCTGGATCCCTCCCATATCGCAAAGGGCAAAATCAACAGTCCCATTGTCGCGGACTGGTTGAAGGCCTTGAACAAGGTGGATGTAAAGGTATCCAGCACCAATCACACACCACAGGAGTCCAACCTCAACCTTCGGGCTGGCAGGAACGAACTCACGATGAATCTGGCAAAAATCTCCCCACCGGCTGTGGCAGTGACCGCGCCTACGAATGCGAGTCCGCAGGGGGGGACCGATTCTCCACCAGCCGCTTTGGGCGGAACAAATCAGGCCATATCACTCAGCGGGACGAACTCTTTGGAATCCAAAGCGATGGCGGAGGCCTTTGCAATACAGGTCCAGTTTGCGACGGACTACAAGAAGGAGGGGGCGGCGTTCATATCTCCAGCTGTTCTCAAGAAATGGAAGGCCCAATTGGACAAAATAGGTAGTGATTACACGAAAGCAACCGGCATCCCGATGGACAAGAAGAAGGAGCCGTGGGCATCCATCGAAAAGGTAAGGGATCCAATTAATGCCTATTCTAACTAGGACCAGTCACACCCACAGAGTGTAGAGGCATCTGTTCATGAAAGTCAAAAGCACTTCGGTCCTCTGCTTTGTGGCGATTGGCTGCGCTCTGGGAGGCACGGCATCGATGAATGCAGTTCCGGCTCCGCCGACACCCGCCCCCATCCTGCTGGCGAGGGCGGATGACTCAGCGGTCAGGCAGCCCATCCGGGTTCCCAAGCCGGGGGAGGGGCAGGGGACATCCAGGCCGCGACCTCGGGAGGTTCAGGGAGGGCCTGCATCGCCAACTCCCGCCCCCCGCCAGCCGGTCATCAATCTGGGGCGGGAGGCACCCAAGCCCACAATTTCGGGAGCGGTAGATAGGTCCGTCATTCCCAGGAAGTTCTGGGGTTCCTACAGCTGCATCGTTCCGGCGTATGGCATTCGCGGCAGGGATGGGTCCCGGCTTGAAGCGTTCGGAAAGCCGGTCCTTGTTCCCGCGACAAGAAATCGCTTTGTCATCTCAGGCGCGTCGGTCTCCTGGCATCAGGCGGCGGTTCTGGGGGATGGGCCGGAGATTGATTATGCCCCGGTGTTGCCGACCGTTCTTGAACAGAACGATTCCGCCCTCCGGATCCAGTGCGAGTTTGTCGCCACCTACAAGGGCAACAGTTATACTCCGACGCGCCACTTCCGTCTCCTGAACAACCTTGGAGCCATCGTTCTTGAGGGCACCGGGGGGTCTGACGATTGTCTGCTGCTGCCTGAAAAGCCCGAAGCGAAGGCTCCGGCCAGGGATGAATCTGCCGAGTCGTTCATACGGCGGGCCGTGGAGCGCGGGGCAGGTGTGCCGGGGCAGGCCAATGTGTTGTGCGGAAGCATGAAGGCCGGGCGCATCGATTTCCTCGGGAAGTTCACATGGAAGGATGCAGACCAGTTCCAGCGGTTCAGAGGCAGGCTCAGCGGTTCGCCCGGGAATTGGCGAATGGATGAGTTCCAAATGTTCGACCCGATTGACAACTGAAAATGCTCCTGAAACTCGAAAAGCGGGGATGGGGGAAGGCCCGCGACCCTCCGAAGAAATTCCAACCCAAAACGGGGTCAGGATTTTTACCACGGATAGGACCGGATGGGAATGGATGGGAATAAAAACTGGGGGTGGTGCTCCAAACAGGGTGGTCATCCTCCCCTATATTTGCCTCCTCCCAACGAGTGCCCTGCAGGCTCTCACAGATTTTGCGGGGGATTGTGCCTGTCACCGGCGGTCGCCTGGATGGCCGTGTCCGGATTCTGGAATGGTGGGTGTAGGGGAATTCATGACAGGGGGGAAAGGGGAACAAACTCCTCAAAAAAGTTCGAGCCTTCGGATTTCTTGGGCTTCATGTGCCTTCGAATTCAGGTTTGCACAAGCGTGGAGTGTGGATGACAAGCCATCGCCGAACCCACACAATGCGAGCAATGCCGCATTCTGCTGTAAAGTTGTTAGCATTCGATGTGCCATCCACTGTAAGCTGCTCCCGCCAAACGTGCTGCACACTGTGCCGAGTGCCAAACAACACACCCAGGACTCGAAATGAGGGGTTGCGCAATCGACAATTCGGCTGTCTGGGCAGATCCTCTAGTGTCGTCCGCGCGTGCGCCTTGGGTGTAGGCCCCACTCAATCCGACCTGCAGAAAAGCCGGAGCGGACCGGCAGGGAGTGGCTGGGCGTGGATGGAAAATTTAAGAAACGGTTCGCTACTGGTCCCCGCTGTTGGTCTACGAGCCGCGGTCGCAGCCCCTTCAGCACGGGTCGGAGGCGTGATTCCAGAGCGGGTGGCAGCGTGCGACGGAGGCTGGTCTGATTTACAGCGTAATGCAGCAACACACGTACATATTACCCCCCACGCGCAGCACCACAAGCCGGGCATTACAAATTCCAAATAGTGAAAATATTTTTTTCAAGAGCACGTCCAACAGGAGTCGGAGCCGCTGGGCGCCGATCAAAACGTGCCCCGCACCCCGCTGAAGATATCATCCATAATAGTCTGCAGGACAGCGTGTTACCTGTGGTTTCCATCGGGACCATCAGGTCGCATGCAATGCCTGCAAAGAGCCTTCCTTTTACACTGCTTAAAGAATGGATTGAGGTTGACATGTCAGGACATTTTCTGAAAACTATGCACAACACTATGAGTGGACTCGTAGAAACACATGCAAAGTGGGGGACATCCAACTGCGATTGACCTCCTTGTCTCGAATATGAAAACCAAGCTGAAACTATCTCATACATATCCACCCCTGTTGCGCTTCCTGCGCTCACGCTATTCCAGGAAGCTGCCACTGCTGGCACTTTTGGGGATAACGCCAGGTTTGCAGGCCCAGACGTGGACGGCCCCCGCGACCGCGCAGACGAATGCCACCAAAAAGGCGGAAGTGCAGAAAGCTGTTCGCCATGAAGTGTCCGTTTCAGCCGACTATTTGTATGGGCTGGGACACGTGGGGGTTCCCTTCAATTTCACCGGAGTGTTGCCACTTAACGTAGTCCCAGCCGAAGTCCTGAAGCCAGAGCGCAAGTCGAGCTTTTTCGGGGGATCCCTTTCCTACTCTGTGAGTCAGGCTTGGTATGTTGATGCCTCCTACGCTCAGGGGAATTCTAGTGGTCAACTGCTTCTTCCTGTCTTGGACGAAGCTGCTCAATACACCGTCGACGAAACTACCTTTCAAGGTTACGTTCGTTACAACTTTCCGGGGTTACGGGGCAAGCGGTTCGGTGCCTATATGCGGTTGGGTGTTACTTACTCTCAGGCTGACTTACTGGTCGATTCCATTGCGTTGGCAGATACAGGGGCTGGTTACAGCCAGCAGGATAAGACGCAGGACCTTTTGGGAAATTTGGGGTTTGGGTTGGGGTATACCTTGTTCACTGGACCTCGAGCCCGACTCGCGCTGCAATTGGAGGCAGAGGCATTCGCAGGGCAACGGACTCAGAAACTGAACGAGCAGATGTTCTCAGGTCCTGGCCTTCTGCCGAATGATGAGGCAGCCACCGTTGATAACCTGTTGGTCGGCGGAATTGGCCGGTTCACCCTGCGTTATCAACACCGGTTCGGAGAAACCGGGCGGTTGAGAGCCTTTGCCGATATAGGTGTACAAGGAAAATACACGACTATTAATTATAAAGATCTTGGGAGTTCAAATGAGTTACTATGGGGTCCCTACACCCGCATTGGATTTGGCTACTCCTTCTAAAACAATCAAATCATACAAATTATGAATAGAACACTTTCGATTCTTTTGGCTTCACTGTCCGGTTTATTGCCCCAGATTCACGCAGGAGACCTTCACTTCACACCAACCACAAACTCGGCGGTTCAATTAAACGCCGTAGCTTTCGGCAATGGTACAAATGCTGTCGGAGTTGGGGGTAACTCGACTGATGTCTCCGTAGGTCATAGTCTTGATGGATTTTCATGGAGCACAAACTCAATTCCTTCAAGCGGAGTTAACCTTCGGGCTTTAGTATTTGCCAACGGCAAATTTATAGCCGGGGGGGCGGGCAACACCGTGTTCGAATCGCCGGATGGCAAAACGTGGACTAACAGGTCTAAGGCTTTCACTGATTCGAGTGACATCATGGGGTTGGCCGCGAACAGCCAGAACTTGGTCGCTATCTCTTCGACCCTTCTCTTGATTCGGCGGGCCGATTTGGCCAATTATGGGTGGTCAAATGCCACCATTTTAACGCCGAAATTGGAGGGCTACAGAGCGGTGACTACAGTTGGCTCGAGCGGCTTTGCCGCCTGCGGACTCTCAGGAGGGATTCGAGTCTCTACGAACGGATTAACCTGGAGTGTCGCCGTGCCCATCGTTACAGGACAATCCGATTTGCTTGGAATTGTAGAGGGGGGTGGCAAGTTGGTTTGCGTTGGCGCTAACGGGAAGACCATGGTCTCCACCGATGGAGGGAACACTTGGACAGGCCGGACGAACGGAACAGCGACACTCAATGGTGTAGCTTATACCGGGTCTGAGTTCGTGGCTGTTGGGAACGGTGGCGTGATCCTGACAACTACCGATGGATTAACTTGGACAAGTAAGGACCGTGGGACCACCAATAACTTACTTGCTGTTGCCTATGCCACGGCTGGTAGCCTGTCCGGCACCGTTCTTGCCGTTGGAGCCAATGGCACGGTTCTTGTAGGGGGGACCAATCCCCCGCCCGCCGGGGTGCCCCACACGGAATCGGTTGTTTATGGTAGTCCGAATCCTACACTCACTGCCACTAATGTGAATCCCACTTGGGAAACGGTTGATTGGTATGGCAGTGCGGGAACCAACTTGTTGTTAAGGGGGTCGAGAATTTACCTGCCCACCGATGTTCCGGCGGGTTCCTACACCTATTATGCACAATCGCGTGATACTCGCACCCAGTTCTCGGCCGCAACGAATAGGGTCGCTGTTACGCTAAAGATAGATCCACGACCGCTGACAATAACCGCCAATGATCAAACAAAAGTCTATGGAACATCCATCACGTTTGGTTCTGGTTGGACCAATTTCACATCCAGCGGCCTGCAGTATCACGAGAGCTTGGGTTTTGTCACTTTGTCATCCCCAGGAGGAGCCACAACGGCCGCTGTGGGCAACCAAGTGATTACCGCGAGTGCCGTCACCGGCGGGACTGCCACTCTGGCCAATTACACTGTGAGTTATACACCTGGGACATTGGCCGTGACTCCGGCGGCATTGACCATTACCGCCACGCCGCAAACCAAGGTCTATGGATCAACGCTGGTATTTGGCACCGGCTCGACGAACTTTTTGTCCGTCGGGCTGCAGAATGGTGAATCTCTTGGGTCTGTGACTGTTTCAGGCCTCGGGGGAGCTGCAGTTAGTTCTATTGGCACCTATATAATTACGCCAAGTGCTGTAACTGGAGGGACTGCCAACCTGTCAAATTACGCTGTCAACTACGCCGAAGGGCACTTGACCGTCACAAATGCGCCGCTGATCGTTAGAGCCCTAAGACAAATACGGGCGTATGGCACTCCGATTGGTTTTGGACCGGGTTGGACAAACAAGTTTAACGCGGATGGACTACAGAATGGGGATTCGGTCATATCAGTCACGCTGACGAACGCGTTGGAGAGCGGGACCCTTGCTGTGGGAACCTACACCAACAGCATTGTGGCCAACTCTGCAGTGGGCTCGAATTTGACAAACTACACGATAACTTACGTCCCCAACAGCCTCTCAGTGACTCAAGCACCTCTCACGGTGACAGCCAGCGCACAAAGTAAGACCTATGGCGACAAACTTGTATTCAGCACCGGGACCAATCAGTTCACCGCGAAAGGGCTGCAGAACGGGGAGTTCGTGGGGTCTGTTACGCTTGCCTGCAGTGGTGGGGGAACCAACGTTGGTGTTGGACAATACCCTATTACAGTCACCAACGCTGTTGTCGGAACTTTCAACATCACCAATTATCAAGTTGAATATCTCGACGGACTGTTGACAGTGACGCCCGCTGAACTCGGAATCGTATCGGATTCGAAGAGTCAGGTCTATGGAGATGCTAGCCCTGACTTTACGGGATCCGTGTATGGATCCAAGAACGGCGAGGAGTTCATCCTGACTCACGCGCCGACAGCCACAAACAACAGCCCGGTTGGACCCTACAACATCATTCCAAATGTCACGGGAGCGACTGTTGCCAACTACACCATATATAAGACGAACGGGGTCCTTACCGTGACCCGGGCCGCCCTGACTATTACGGCTGACTCGAAGATCCGGAAGTATGGCGCCGATAATTCCAGCTTCACAGGTAGCCAGAGCGGTAACAAGAACGGGGAGGTTTTCACTCTGAGTTACACGACTCGGGCCACCGCCGCAAGCCCGGTTGGAACCTACGACATTGTGCCCAGTGCCGCAGGGACCACTGTGGACAACTACACGGTCACCCCTGTTAGCGGCGCCCTAACCATCACCCCGGCCGATCTCCTGATCGCCGCCGACAATCAAACCAAGTTCTATGGGCAGACGAATGTGTTCGGTGTGGGAATGACGAACAAATTCACTCCGACAGGCCTGAAGAATGGTGAATGGATCGGCAGCGTGACATTGACCTGCACGGGTGGGGCGCCG
>CAIWMU010000020.1 GCA_903913865.1 uncultured Verrucomicrobia subdivision 3 bacterium | reverse complement strand
TGCGGGAACCAACCTGATAGTCAGTGGGGTTGGCGCAGCGGGACTTCCCTATAGAGTGGACATCTCCAGCGATCTGGCAGCATGGGTGCCCTGGAGCACCAATTCTACGGGGCCGAATGGAACGTTCGAACTGATCGATCCGGCGGCTGCAAAGCGATTCTATCGGGCGATTCAAGTTAATCCTTGATGGTAACGGAATGACCGGTCCCCATCCGTGACCCGGATGGGGACTTTTTCAAAAGCGCAGCAGCAGCCAGTGGAGATGCTACACCTAGTCCGCTAATCGAGGACGCCCTGCGTCGTCAGTCGG
Source organism: uncultured Verrucomicrobia subdivision 3 bacterium (assembly GCA_903913865.1). GTDB lineage: Bacteria > Verrucomicrobiota > Verrucomicrobiia > Limisphaerales > UBA8199 > UBA693. The sequence continues at coordinate 7,605 of CAIWMU010000020.1, read as the reverse complement.
TTGGCCATGGAACGGGAGAGGAACATAACCTCAGCTTCGGGTTGGATTTGATTGGAAGTCGGATGAGACCGCACTCTCGCTTGCGGTTTGCAGTGGTGGATCCGGATCTGGATGCTCGAGTGTCCTGATGGTCGAGTCCCAGTTCAGGGGAATCTCAGCCTCTAAGCCGGACCTTGATTCAGGTCCAACCAGGATCTGTTACTTTCAGCAGGAGAGAGGATTCGACGTAAAGTTCAAAGTCCTCGGGATGCACAAAATAGTTGGAGAAAGCTTGTAAGGTTTCCTGTCGGGCTCGGTTTACATAAGACATATGAGTATCCGATTGAGCAGTAGCGGCTGCCTTGGCTTTGGGGAACGCAGAACCAATGGCTTCCCGGAAGTAGGATGCATCACCACCGCCCACGGTGCTTACGCCGTGTTGACCGGAACGAGCGATGCAGGCTTCAGGTCCGCTCACATGTGTAAGGCAGGGCATGTCCGGCCCCCTTCCAACCGCATCCGGTGCACATCCACGGTCCATGCCGTCAATGGCTCGCCTCTGGCAGGTGTTCAAAATGCCGGTCTCGGCAAAGGAAAACAGACGTCAATCGGATACGGTGGAACGATTTGCTGTCGAGAGCCTCGATTCTTTCAATTCGGTAACCCTGAAAGATCCTGATGGGCATGAAACAGGCGCTACAAATCAAATTTGAGCAGCAGTTCCTCCCCGCCCCAGGAAGAAAACAGATGGAAAAACCACAACAACTATGAAACTCGCGTCAATAATCATCTCTATAATAGCAGGATTTTTGGGGTTGCCGGCGGCCGTATGTGCAGGAACCTGCGCCGTCCTTCTTTCGGGCGGCGCACATTCGAGCAGCGCTGAATCAGATTCTGCTGGAGGTGCCTTCATGTTCCTCGGGGTGGTGGCTGCCGTGCTTGCCATCGTGGGAGGGGTTTTGACAAGCAAGCCGGGGAAGGCGGGGCCCATAATCCAGCTTGTCGCCTTCGGAATGACACTTCTGACTTGCCTGACACTTAATCCGATCAGTGTCTTTGTGGCACTGTTGCTCCTGGTCTCCAGCATGTTCGGAATGATGAAGAAGGACTGAATGGGATCATGCATCTCCCGCTCTACAACGCGTTTGCCGGAATCGGAGTGGCGTCCGCCCTCCTCGTCGGTGAGCGATCATTGATCGGTCGCAGGGAGCACGATTTCTGGCCTCAGCTCTTTCTCATCGCTCTTGCATTTGGAGCGGCAGGGGCTGTTTCCTTCAGTTGGTTGACTGGCGTTACCGATTCCTGGGAACACCCTGCCTACACATTTCTTGGGGGGGTGGCATTGGGGCTCGTTGCGTTGACTGTGACTGCTGGATTGGCCGGGTTTAACCTGCTGGCGGTTCTGGATGCCGGTTGTCTCGGAATGTGTGCGGGACATATTTTTGGCCGGTTGGGCTGCTTGTTTGGGGGGTGTTGTTATGGAAAAAGCATCACATTGGATCCAATTTTGAAGTGGAGCTTCACAGTTCCGACAGCCCTGATCGAAAGTAGCGTGGAAGCCCTGATATTGTGCTGCCTGCTAGGCAAAGGTTCCACTTTGAAGAGGAAGTCAGGATCCTGTGCGGGTTATTGGATGATCTCCTACGGCGTTGCCCGGTTTTTTCTGGAATTCGCCAGAGGGGATTTTCGGGGCAAATTGCCCTTCAATACAGCGGGACTATCTCCTTCCCAGTGCATCTCGCTCGTTCTGTTCGCTTTAGGAGTGGTGGTCGTGACCAGGGGGAGGAAAGAAATCGGGGAACGGTTCGCGTCTGGCTCAAACACTGCATCACGGCTTGTGGATGAACCCGTTGACACAGGATGTGGCAGGATTCTTGAGTCAGCAGCAACCGCCACCCCGGTAAGCGTGGAACATCCCGGGATGTAAATAATCACAAATATGCAAACCGCGTAATGGGTGACCTTCGATTCAAACAGGAACTTAAAAATTATGGAATGTAAAGCATGTGGCGCACAAATCGCTGATAACTCGTCGCAGTGTCCCTACTGTCAGGCTGCCGTTTCGACGGCGGCCTCTGCCCCGACAATGCAAGCCCCGCCTGCACCCTATCAGGGCTCGGTTGGCAGCTCCAACAAGGTGCCGGCCGGGTTGTGCGGCATCTTTCTGGGGGCTTTTGGGGTTCACAAGTTCGTTCTCGGGAACAATAAGGCAGGGGCAATCATGCTCTGTATCACCGTCTTCACTTGCTTTTATGGCGGCTTGATCATGGGTCCCATTGGCTTCATAGAGGGGATCATCTATCTGACCAAGAGCGATGAGGAGTTCCATCGCCTCTATGTCCAATGCAAAAAGGAGTGGTTTTAAGGGGAGCTATGTCGGATGTCGCCGCAGCGGTCGCAGGGCACCGGTCACTGATTATTGACCCCAGGATATGGTTTGCGCCGGGCATTCCCCTGGCCAAGGCACAGGGGGCGATAAGGTCCTATGCAGGCGGTGTGACAGTGGAGCAGATCCTGCTTCTTGTGGATAACACTGTGTGGGGTGGCTGCGGCGATGGGATGATGATTACAAGTGAGCATATTCACGCTCACGACATGCTGGATGATTGCCGGTGTATTCCCATCAGGGAAGTGAAAACGGTCAGTGTGGTGGGAAGCTTCGCCCCGGAACTGATGATTAATGGGACGAAGTTCGTGACATTCAACTGCATTGACATCCACGAGAGGCACAACCATGAGAAGCTCGGGGCCCTTGTCATGGATTTGGCCCGGTTGTCGAAGCCGGACGCTGTCCCGAGTCAGTCCGGCGGGGTCAGTCCTGGCATGGATGTCAGGGAGTGCCCGGGATGCGGGGCTCCCAGAGAGGGCATGGGTGCTTGCATTTACTGTCTGAGAACGTTTTAAGAGAACAGATTATGGCATTAATTGATGTGGTAAAATGGGATGGAAGTCTGGACCAGTTTGTCTGGAAATTTCCCTCAGAGAATCTCCGGTCCGGAACGCAATTGGTCGTCAAGCAGGGACAGTGGGCTGTTTTTGTCAAGGGCGGCCGGATGCTCGATGTGTTCGGCGAAGGCACATGCACCCTGCATTCAGGAAACCTGCCGTTGTTAACATCGCTCATAAGCCTGCCGTTTGGGGGGAACACCCCATTCCAGGCAGAGGTCTGGTTCATCAACAAGCTCACAAAGCTGAACAACCGGTTTGGAACCTCCAGTCCCCTGCAATTGGAGGATCCGAAGTATGGCCTGATCGTGCCGGTCAGGGCATTTGGGATGTATGGGTTGCGGGTTCAGGAGCCGAGAAAGTTCCTTGAAACGCTGGTGGGCACAGCCCGGGTTTTCGGGGCGGACAAGATCGTCGAGTATTTCCGGGGCCGTGTGCTGTCAGCCATTTCATCCAACATCGGCGCTGCGCTGGGTCAGAAGAACATCTCGATTGTGCAGATGGCGGCCCACCTTGATGAGATTTCCGAGTTTTGCAGGGAGAAAGTTTCGGCCGAATTCAAAAAGTATGGGCTCGAACTGGTCAACTTCTTCTTTGAATCCATCAATGTTCCGTCGACAGATCCCAGTTACATCAAGCTCAAGCAGATCAAGGAGAAGGCGGCGGAATTGAACGTCATTGGGCGGGATATTTACCAATATGACAAGAGCATGGATGTGCTGAAAACGGCGGCCGGGAATGAGGGGACTGGCGGTGCGGCGATGCAGGCCGGTATCGGGATGGGGATGGGGGCCATGATGGGCAGCCAGATTGGAAACCAGGCAGGGCAGATGATGACGCAACTCCCACCGGGGGGGGCTGCGACTCCGCCTCCTTTTGCCGCCCCTCCCGCCCCGCAGTTCCACGTGGTTCTAAACGGGCAGCAGCTGGGCCCATTCCCGATCTCTGTTTTACAGCAAATGATCCCCGCCGGCACGTTCTCCCCTGCGACCATGGTGTGGCGGCAAGGGTTGGCAGGGTGGCAGATGGCTGCCACCATTCCAGAGTTGGGAGCTTTGTTTGCGCCAGCCCCGGGAACCCCGCCGCCATTGCCTCCACCACCACCGCCGGTCGGTTAACCACAAAAGCCTGTTCCCCATGAATATTATTCTTACTTCGGTGTATCTCGTCTCAGCCCTGTTCGCACTCGTGTGCGGCTGGGTCTATCCTGCGGCGAAACCATGGTCCTACTTTGCCGCCGGCGCGTGTGCGATCCATCTCGTTTTCGGGTTGGTTGTGGCCAACGCAAGCCTGATGGATGCAGCCAGGATCGCGGCTTTGTCCTGGCAGGGGCTCAGCAGCCTGTTGATCTGGGTTCTCCTGTTACCCTACAACTCTGGTGAGGGGGTAGGATGGTTACTTGCGGCTGTGGCACTTTTGTGCTTCACGATTCTAGTGACAATTGTCACAACCCTTGTCCTGAAAAAGGGTGGACTCGCCGATTCACGGACGTGACGATGGGCGTGGCATGCGCACGTTCCTGCCGCTCCGGTCGCGGGGACGATCATCCCGCGTGTTCAGGTGATTCGTGCCGGTTTTTCGTAGATCAGCCTCTTTGAGGATGATCAAATGTTCCGGGTGGCAAGGGTGGCAAGGCTCTGGAACCAATGAAAGGAACAGGTATGGAATGGTATTATGTGGTGAACAAGAAGAAGATGGGGCCGGTTACCCGGGATGATTTGGCACAGCGGGTTGCAACGGGGGATCTGCAACCGCAAACCCTGGTCTGGCACACCGGTGCCAGTGGATGGAAGCCCTGGTCGGCATTTGCGGCCGGGAGTGCGGCTGCCGGGTCCCAAGGGACTGCGCCGTTGCCCGGGGGGCCGACAGCAACATCCCTCATCGCAGACCAGCTCAGGCTCACATCCGGGGATGCCCTTGATGTGATGAGGGCCTTTGTTGGGGATCCTCTTGGAAACATGGCTGCCTCATGTGAGAAATTGGGACAATCGCGCAGTCTGGGAGTCGGCCTCGTCTTTGGGGCGATATTTGCGCTCTGTGTCACCGCCGAAATCAGCGAAGTCCTTTCCAAATTTGGAATCAGGTCATCCCTTGGACAAGGGATCCTGTTCCTGAACGGATTCGTCCAGTTTCTGACCGTGGCTCTGGCCATCGCCGCAGTGCGCTTTTTCCTGCGCGGGCAGGGGGCCATTGCCTACGATGTGTTCATCGCTGGTGCTGCGGTCCTTCCATGGGGAGGGGTGTTTTTGGCGGCCCGAGTTCTTGGCCTTGGAAATTTTGAGATTCTCGGTGCCGCAGTTCTCTTTGCACTCTGCCTGAGCATTTTGGTGCTTTATGTCGGGGCGACCCGGATTCTGAAAATCCCGGAGAGGATTGCTGTGATCGTTGTTCCCTTGACGATCATCGTGAGTGCGTGGTTTCTAAGCATCATCTACCGCGCATTCATTTAGGATGGCATCCTATTGCAGACGGTTGGGATGCCGCCGGAGTGGTTTTTGGAGGATTTGGCACGCTACTATGGTTCAATATTTGTATCGTATTTTGATGGGCCAGCCCGGGAGATTCGGGCTTCCGGCAAGACGCCGGGCTGAACTCCATCTCCTGCTGGTGCTGGGGGTCTTTGCGGGGTTGTTGGGTGGTGGCACAGCCCGGGGTGGGGATCTGCAGTTCATCCTGACAACCCGTTCCACTGCCCAATTAAATGCGGCTGCTTTCAGCGGGTTGGGGGATACGCTGGTGGTTGTGGGATCCAACTCCACGGTGCTGTGCCAGCAGGGTGGAGTGTGGAGCACGAACACCATTCCGGTCGGCGGCATCAACCTTCGAACGGTCATTTTCGGTGGCAACAAGTTCATTGCGGGAGGGTCGAGCAACATCGTCTTCGATTCATATGATGGACGCACATGGACATCGCGAGGGAAGGCCTTCGCGGATACGAGCGACCTGGTGGGGTTGGCCTGCAACGGGCAGACTTTGGTGGGGATATCCTCATCGATTCTCATCATTCGAAGGGCGGACGTCTCTACCTACAGTTGGGCGAATGTCTCAATTGTGACACCTAAAATTGAAGTGTATCGCGGGGTGACAAGCCTCGGGGTCACGGGTTTCGTTGCCTGTTCCACTTCCGGCGGATTGCGGATATCGGTGGATGGAGGACTGACTTGGACCCCATCTGTCGCGTATGCAGCTGGTCAGTTGGACTTGCTGGGGGTTGTTGAGGGTGGCGGCAAAATCGTTGCGGTGGGGGTGGGGGGCAAAACAATGGTGAGCACCAACCGAGGCGCCTCATGGACGGGCAGGACGAATGGAACGGCCACCCTCAATGCTGTGGCCTACACGGGCACGGACTTCGTTGCTGTGGGCAATAACGGGACCATCCTGACCAGTTCGAACGGGCTTGTCTGGGCCGCAAAAGTGAGCAACACCACCAACAACCTGCTGGGTGTGGCCTGTTCTCCAATCGGAAGCCAGCCCGCCACGGTAGTGATCGTCGGTGCCAATGGCACCATGCTCCAGAGTGGCGGTGCGTATCCCCCGCCGGCCGGGGGGACCCACGCCGAAGGGGTTGGCTATGGCGATCCGAATCCCACACTGACCGCGACAAATGCGAACCCCTCCTGGGAAACGGTGGATTGGTATGACAGCGCAGGGACTACTCTGCTGCTCAAAGGTTCGACAAGTTTCACCCCGACCAACGTCCCGGCGGGTGCCTACCTCTACTATGCGCAGTCACGTGACACCCGCACGCAGATGTCGGCTGCCACAAACCGGGTCGCGGTCACGCTGGTGATTTTCCCGCGACCACTGACGATCACAGCCACCGCACAATCCAAGGTTTACGGTGATGCCTTACCCTTCGGGGCTGGTTGGACCAATTTCATCACCAGTGGCTTGCAATACTCTGACCGCGTTGATTCCGTCACCCTGGCATCTCCGGGAACCGCTCCGACTAACGGTGTCGGAGGTTACGAAATCAAAGTATCGGAGGCGATTGGGAGGGTGTTTGATCCCGCCAACTACACGGTGACATACACCAGCGGACTATTAACGGTGAATCCGGCCCCACTGGGGATCGCTGCCGATCCAAAGAGTCGAATCTATGGAGATCCGAACCCTGAATTCATCGGAGCGGTAAGCGGGATCAAGAATAGTGAGTTGTTCACCTTGAGTTTCTCGACGCCGGCCACCACCAACAGCGCGATTGGCGCCTACAATATCGTGCCATCTGTCACGGGGGCCACTCTTGGCAATTACACTGTTTCGAGCTTGAACGGTGTTCTGACCGTAACACCAGCAGCCCTGACAATTACGGCTAATTCGACGAACCGCAATTATGGTGTGGTTAATCCCGTTTTCACGGGAAGGATCTCTGGGAGAAAGAACGGTGAAGTCATCAACCTTACCTTTACTACCCTGGCCGGCACCAACAGCCCGGTCGGCACCTACGAGATTGTTCCCAAGGCAGAAGGATCGACTGTAGGCAATTACGCCGTTGCCGCAGTCAACGCCACCTTGACGATCAACAAGGCGGATCTGATCATCGCCGCCGACAATCAAACCAAGTTCTATGGGCAGACGAATGTGTTCGGTGTGGGAATGACGAACAAATTCACTCCGACAGGCCTGAAGAATGGTGAATGGATCGGCAGCGTGACATTGACCTGCACGGGTGGGGCGCCG
>CAIWMU010000019.1 GCA_903913865.1 uncultured Verrucomicrobia subdivision 3 bacterium | reverse complement strand
GGTGTGCAGGTTGTTTTGGAACGTGCTGTGGGTGATGTCGAGGGTGCCGGGTTTCATTCCACAGTGAACGTCATAGTCCCGGAGGGGTTTTTCAAAAGGAGAAATAAAAATGAACGCCAGAGTGATGCTAATTGAGCACGACCGCAGTGTGCTGCTTTCGATTGCGCAACGATTACAACTCAGCATGAAATCTTCATGGGTGGATCCAAAACAGTTTGATGTAGAAGTCGCTCAGTTGCGTGAATCAGCAAAGCGTCCGGGGTCTATAGGGTTTCCCTTGGCAGGGGTCGATGTGGTCGCTGTTACCGAGCCGAAGGAAATACTTGCTAATCTCGACGAATCGTTCGATCTAGTGGTGGCTGATGTATTGTTCCAACACCATGAAGGGCCAACGCCCCAGGGAACAGAGTATACTGGCAAGCATCAAGACGATGTCAGGTTGATATTGAACACGATCGGTAAGGCAGAACGTGACCACGAGTTTGCTGGGCGGTCTTTCCCGGTTGTTCTGTACACGACCCTCGTAAATCGTGGAGCCCTGAACGATCTTGCGCCTCACCTGGATCAAATATATGACGCATGGGAGAAGAGCACGGCTGTGGATACCATTGCATGGCGTATACATAAACTGGCTATCCGGTTGCGTGGCCAACGCCCGGGCGCGAGCCTCGCGCGATATGTTCAGGAAACAAACTCACCCGTGCAGTGGCATCCACACGTGATCTCCATGGCCAAGGCATACATGCGCGCGGGAACGCCCGCAATGCAGGTTGCTGGCGTCAAGAATCCCGTTTCGGATATCTCAAGAATGGTTAGAATTTCTGATGCAGGACAGAGTCTGTGGCGTGCATTTACCACATGGGAACCCATTGGAATGGGGGCTGGCCTTGGTGAAAGAGCTCATGTTCGGCATACGGTGAATGTTTTTTGGCTCGGGTACTGCATTCTTAATAGTAGCGCAAATGAGAGACTTCGCGGAGCAATAGCCGATGAGGTAAAGAAGGAAATGCCAGAAGTGGGCGGTATCTACGATACACAGACCCTTGCCAACAATGCGTGGTTTCTGGCCAGCATATTTCACGATGTTGGGAAAGCATGCTGTGATCTTGCTCAACTTCTCACAGACCGTGCCGAGCTCCTGCAGAGCCTTCGCCCGCATTTTTCAGACGCGGTCTCGAAATGCGCCAAGGAGGTCGACAAAGCATGTGTTGAGACCATTGTGGAACAGACGTTGGCGCAGCCGAGGGTTGCTTCACTCCAAGCAATTGCCAAGGATCATGAACATGATCATGGGGTGGTCGGCGGAGCGTTGTTAGCTGCAAAGATATTCGGGCTGGACGGAAAGGTGGACTCCGAAATAGAAGGAATCACAAAGGTTGCGGCCAGGGCCATAATGCTCCACCATCTTAGCGCCAGCAAACGTGGGGAACACAAGATTGCTTGGGGCACGGACCCGCTGGGGTGTCTCTTGGCTGTTTGCGATCAACTACAGGCTTGGGACAGGGAGTACGAGATTGAAGTTGAAGGGAAAAAGCGGACCGTTCGCGTGAAGAGCGCCGAGCTTGTCGATTTCAGGGTTGAATCCGGTCCGGAGAAACCGAAGGTAACGATGACGGTTGACTATCAGGTGCCCGAAGAGGAAAGTGAAAACTGGAGGCGTATTTTGGAGATGCGTGAGGATCTCCGGACTGTCTTGGCTGAGAATCCTGTGGTTGTGATTGAGAACCGCTTGACAGGGGTAAGGCCGTTTGCGCTTCATGTGTCGTTCAGCTTTGGCGGGAGCAAATTGCCATGTGAGATCAATCTTACGTGAAGTTCTATTGATGGCATAAAAAGAATAAATGGCTTTTTGATTGCATCGATCCATATGTGGTGAGGGAGTGCCATGGTACGACATCTCAACTAAAGTCATGACCAACCTATGAAGCAACCGGCGAACGATTTATTCGAACAATCCTACGAGGAGGAACTGCAAGCACGGGCGAAACAGCCGGTCGAATGCCTGGGTGTCACGTTCCCGAACGATGATGCGCGGCGGGAGCATTTCCTCAAGAAGCTGGCCGAGAAGCTGAAGGACCCTGCTTTCCGCAAGATCGAGGGTTTCCCCATCGGCAGTGATGAGGATATCCTCGCCCTGTCCGACCCGCCGTACTACACCGCTTGCCCGAATCCCTGGCTCGGCGAAATCGTGCAGGAGTGGGCCGGCAAGAAACTCGGCAGCAAGCATGAAGCGCACTATCGCCGGGAACCATTCGCCGTGGACGTAAGCGAGGGGAAAACAGATCCACTCTACAGGGCGCATTCGTACCACACCAAGGTGCCGCATCTGGCCATTGTGCCTTCCATCCTACACTATACCGAGCCAGGCGATATCGTCTTGGATGGTTTCGCTGGCTCTGGGATGACCGGTGTGGCCACGCAGTGGTGTGATGCAGCGCCGAAGGCTTACAAGACCGAGATCGAGGAGCGGTTCAAGAAGCTGGACATGAAGAAACCCGTATGGGGGCCACGACATGTCGTTCTCAACGATTTGTCCCCTGCTGCAACGTTCATTGCAGCCAACTACAACCTGCCGTTCAACGTTCGTGCTTTCGCGGAAGCAGGGGCTAGACTACTTGCCGATGTCGAAGCAGAAATCGGCTGGATGTACGATACGCTACACACAGACGGCAAGACCAAGGGACGCATCGAGTTTACCGTGTGGAGTGAGGTGTTCACCTGCCCCGAATGCGCAGGAGAGGTGGTTTTCTTAGACGAAGCGTTGGATGAAAAAACGCATAAAGTGCGCGATTCGTTCCCTTGCCCGCACTGCTCGGCGTCCCTCTGCAAAGACAGTTTGGAGCGGGTGTTCGAAAGCCGGAAGGACCCCGCCACAGGCAAACCGTGGAAGCGTGTTAAGTTCCGACCTTCACTCGTATTCTACACAGTCAAGGCGAAGACTCACCGAAAGGTTCCCAGCGATGCCGATCTAAGACTGCTGAAGCGCATCGAGGAAATGCCCTTGCCCAGTGGTGTCCCCACCAACAGGTTTCCTGTCGAGGAAATGGGACACGGTTCCCGGATCGCGCCAAAGGGCTTCACGCATGTTCATCACTTCTTCCTGCCCCGTGCAGCCCATGCGATGGCCGCGCTATGGAATAAGGCCGACACGTATCCAGACCCACGGCTGCGTCACATGCTCTTGTTCTTTGTGGAGCAGGCCATGTGGACCGCCTCCGTCCTCAACCGTTATCGCCCAACCGGATTCTCCCAAGTCAGCCAGTACCTTACCGGCGTATATTATATTGCGTCTCAACACGCGGAATGCAGCCCTTGGTATATTTTAGATGGCAAGTTGAGACGTCTTCCGAGTACGTTCAGGGCTTGTCGCACTGACAATGCTGCGGTGGCCGTGTCTACCGGGACCGCAGCGTCTCTGAACGTACCGGCTGACACAGTGGACTATGTGTTTACCGACCCCCCGTTCGGCGAGAATATCCCTTATGCCGATCTGAACTACCTCGTGGAGTCTTGGCACCGGATTGTGACAAATAGCAAGCCCGAAGCCACCGTAGATAAGGCGAAGAAGAAGGGCTTGCCCGAGTACCAGCACCTTATGCGTAATTGCTTCGCCGAGTACTGCCGGGTCCTGAAGCCGGGGCGTTGGATGACGGTTGTGTTCCACAACTCCCGCAATGCCGTATGGACCTCAATCCAAGAGGCCATGACCAGCGCCGGGTTCGTGGTGGCTGACGTCCGGACATTGGACAAACAACAGGGATCGTACCGCCAAGTGACCAGCACGGCTGTGAAACAGGATCTGGTGATCTCCGCCTACAAGCCGGACGGCGGTCTTGAATCTCGGTTCAAACTTGAAGCCGGCACTGAAAACGGTGTTTGGGATTTTGTCCGTACTCATCTGCGCCAGTTACCGGTGTTCGTAACAAAGGATAAACAGGTCGAAATCGTTGCTGAGCGTCAGAACTTCATGCTCTTCGACCGTATGGTTGCGTTCCATGTGCAGCGGGGGGTGACGGTCCCCATGTCAGTGACCGAGTTCCATGCCGGCGTAACCCAAAGATTCTCCGAGCGCGACGGTATGTTCTTCCTCCCAGATCAGGTGGCGGAGTATGACAAGAAGCGCAGTCTCGCCGATGGCGTCATCCAGTTCGAGTTGTTCATCACTGACGAAGCCTCGGCCGTTTTGTGGCTCCGGCGTCAACTAGAGAGCAAACCCCAGACGTTTTCCGAACTGACGCCGCAGTTCATGAAAGAAATTGCCGGCTGGGAGAAACACGAGAAGCCACTGGAACTAAAAGAAATCCTCCAGCAAAACTTCCTCTGCTACGACAGCCAGAATGATGTCCCGCCGCAAATCCACAGCTACCTCTCTACGAACTTCAAGGATTGCCGCAAACTGGCCAAGGCTGATTCCATCCTGAAGGTGCACGCCAAAGACCGCTACTACGTGCCTGACCCGAAAAAGGCTGGCGATCTGGAGAAACTCCGGGAGCGGGCACTGTTGCGGGAGTTCTGGGCCTACCTACCCGCCGGATACAAACCGCAAACGAAGCCTGAGCACCAGGAGCCCGAGCTCCCTGGTATGCTGGCTGCTGGCGTCAAGATACCTCAAGGCAAAAAGATGACCGTCCTGCGCATGGAAGCTGTTCGCGCCGGGTTCAAATACTGCTGGCAGAACCGCGATTACCGCACCATTGTCACCGTTGCCAAGCGCATCCCTGAGGATGTGCTGCAGGAAGACCCGAAACTGCTCATGTGGTATGATCAGGCCGTGACCAGACTGGGAGAGGAATAGATGTAATGAACGGAATAGATGATGTTAGCTCTTCTTTCGTGGGCCCTATCGATGAACGCACAGCGATTGAGGCGTCCTCAGAAAAAAGCTCAGTGAGTGAAATGTTGATGTCGAACGGCCTGTCTCAGGAGGAATCGTCCGAAGAGACGTCGGATGGCACTGAATACGAAGATACGGGTATTACAAAACCGTTCAATCCTACGTTAATCAACATCCGCACGCAGCAAATGAGCATGGACACACTCATTAAGCGTATGCGGGAAGGTGACGTTAACCTGGCTCCCGACTTCCAACGTGCAGAAGTATGGAAG
>CAIWMU010000018.1 GCA_903913865.1 uncultured Verrucomicrobia subdivision 3 bacterium | reverse complement strand
TCACGGAGGGAAAACGGCGATCGCCCGACCTTGGGCGTTTCCGGATGGGGGAATTGGTCCGCGCCCATTTACGCCCATCCCATCCACGTCCATTCGCGGTTCCCCGCCCCCAACGCCAAAGGCGTTGTGCCCCCCCGTCCATCGCACGGCCCCGGAGCGAATGGGATCATGACCCCTTCTGGGCTCGCCCCCCAACGCCAAAGGCGTTGTGGCATACAGCCCGGGGTTGCGCCGCCGAGGCGCTACCCCGGGTCCAGGCCACATCGCGTTCCCTACCCCGCAAGGGGTTGTGCCGTTCGTGCCCGCCGGGGGGTGCGATATCAAAGGGCGTAATGGAATCAGGTTCGCGGGTGCGGAAGAGGAGCCCGCCCGGAATGTATGTCCAATATCCCCGAAATACACACACCTCACATACACCCAGTTCGATCCTTCGGCGCAACCCCGTTGGGGTTGTTTATGTCTTTGGCCTTTACCCGGGGTAGCGCCGCTGCGGCGCAACCCCGGGCTTTATGGCAGAATCCCGTTGGGATTCCCGGACAGGAAAGACACCGAACGAACGGGTCTCCCTGTTTGTCCCGTTTACAAAAAGACCCCGCCCCGGAAAATCGGCCAACGCACCCACTTCAATGCTTCACCCCACCGCGAACCGGGTCAACGCCCATCCCCTACATTCCCCGGCCAAACAGAATCGCGGGAATCGTTTTGAGCAGAATCCAGAAGTCTCCCCAGAAGGTCTGGGACTCTATGTACCGGACATCCAGACTGACCTGCTCCGGAAAATCGATCGAATTGCGGTCACCGATCTCAAACACCCCGCCATGGCGCTCCCCGACCTGCCACAGGCAGGTGATTCCGGGCCGGACAAGAAGACGGCGCCGGTCCTGCTGGCTGTAGAGGGCCACCTCACGGGGAAGTGGCGGCCGGGGCCCCACCAGGGACATCTCACCCACCAGCACATTCCAGAACTGCGGCAACTCGTCGAGGGATGTCTTCCGCAGGATCCGGCCCACAGCGGTGATTCGCGGATCATCCTTCATTTTGAACGTCACTCCCGAGGCCTTTTCGTTCTTCGCCAGCAAGTCTTTGAGTTTCGCCTCGGCATCCACAACCATGGAGCGGAACTTGAGCATCTTGAACGGGCGCCCGTTCAGACCAATCCTGTTCTGGCTGAAAAAAATCGGCCCCCCATCCAGCTTCACCATGATCGCAATCACAAGATAGACCGGGGAAAACGCGAGCAGGGCGCAGACGCTCGCAACGATGTCGAAGAGGCGTTTGAAGAAAAAGGCGCCGTTGAGCACGATGTTCCAGACGAGACGCTTCGAGGCAACCCGTGCGTTCAACCGGGCACGGCCCCATGGAGTCTGCGCGGCGAGCAACCGGGACATCATCTGCTCGTGAAGATCGGGATCAGGAGTCGGGGATGGATTTTTCATGGAAACAGTCAGGTGGTTTATTGGATGGGGTTGCTCACCCCGATACCCGAGAAGCTTGTGGCCCCGGCGTGCCCGCCCTCGTTGGCGGCAACCGTCCGCACGAATGAGTCCGTGATCATCTTCGTGTATCGTTCCAGGGTGCGGTAGGGGCTCAACGGAACGTAAACGATGTCCCTGGGGGACAACCTCACGTCTGGGGATTTCCCGATGAGGATCGCCTTGAAGTCCACAACGGAAATCTTCGGCTGGGCGAGAGACCCGCGAACAATCGCAATCTGCGAGAGATGCGCCTGAGGCTGCGGACCCAGAGCCCGGGCAATCGCCGAGAGGAGTGTGATGTTTTCTGTGTAGCCGACCATGCACGGTTTATTGACGGCACCAAGGACGTAGATTTCTTTGGAGAGGGAGGACGGGATGTAAATGAAATCATCAGCCTGGAGATACACATTCTGGGAGGTGTCCCCATGGCGGATCAGACTCTGGAAATCCACAGGCAGCATCTCCCCGTTTCGAATCAGAAAGCTGTGGCTGAGATCCGCCAACTCCTCCGTGGTTCCGCCCTGTTGCGAAGCGTACAGACCTCCCGCCTGCGAAACCGCTTCAATCACCGTCATGGGTTGGGCCAGTGGAAGCAACCCCGGCTTGTTCAACCTGCCCAACGCCCAAACGCACTTGCTCTCAACTCCCCGCAAGTTCACGGCAATTCTCGGCCGTTTGTAAAAGGCGGACAACTCCCGCTCCAGGAGTTGCTTCAGCTCCGCGATGGTCAGGCCCCAGGCTTCCAGTCCCGGGAGCAGGTCGTAGTAAATTTTTCCGTCAGGGCATACAAAGGTCATCGACCGCGTACCCGCAGAGCCCATGATCTCGATCTCTATCCGGTCCCCGGGCCCCAGGCGAAACGGCTCGGCCGATGGTTTCAACCACTCCGGCTTGATCCGGTTCGTCCCACCCGCAGGGACAAAGTTTGCCAGCCCTGTCCCGGGCGCGTTCGTGCCCAGGGCCACCTTCTCATCGAATACAGGCTTCGCTGTCCTGCACCCCGCCACAGAGGCCAGACCGGCAATCAGGACTGCGAGAATGGGGAGCATCCGGGCGATCCGGCGGATGACCTGAAGCTGCGTCATGTTGAAGTTCGGGCTCATGTCCATGGCTCTCTGCTCACTTGATCGTCGGCAGGATGGGCTGTTTCAGCAGCGGGCCCACGTTGCCCCCGGTCCACACGGTGAACATGGTCTGTATGAATGCCGTTGTCGCCATGTCGGTCAGCTCTTCAACCCGTGCCCACGGGCGGTCGGCCACATAGACAATATCGCGCGGCTCAAGTCGAAAGTCCTTCTGCTTCGCCGAGAGGATGTCGGCCATATTCACAATAATCCGCTTCGGCTCGTTGATCGAACCGCGAACCACCAGCACCCGCTGCTGCCACGCCTTTTCGGTCCATCCGCCAGCAAGAGTGATGGCGCTCAGCACTGAGGCCCCGCTCGTCAAGACCTGTACACCCGGCGATTTGACGGAGCCCAGAACATAGAGCTCGCTGGCAATCGCCGATGGGAAATAGATGTAATCATCCGGCTCAAGAAGGATGTTTTGCGAAAGGTCCCCATGTAGAAACAGCTTCTCAAAATCCACCGGCACACGGCGGCCATTCCGGATGAGAAAACTGCGCGGCAAATCGGCAAGTTCCACATTGTTTTGCTGGAACAAGCCGGTTTCAAACGCTGACGCCAGAGCCACCGCCTCCAGGACGGTGCGCGGCCGGTCCAGAACGAATGCCCCCTTGTTAACGACCTTGCCAAGAACAAAGAACTTTTTGCTCTTGAACGCCCCGGGAGTCACGATCACATGGGGCCTTTTCAGATACTTCGAAAGCTCGGCCGTAACCACCTCACGCAACTCATCAATCGTAAGGCCGGTTGCCATGATCCCCTGAGCTTCAAGATAACTGATCCGGCCATCCGGTTCGACAGCGACATCCGACCGCGTCAGGTCCGGCCTGCCATACAGCGCGAAATGAACGACATCCCCGGGGCCGAGCTTCAGCCGCTGTTGCCAGGCACTCTTGGTGCGGGCATTGGATCCGGCAAAGACCAGCGGGGCGACGGCTTCCCCACCCGCATCCGGCTTGCCCTGACCCGTTCCCGGAACGGGTCCGGCCACTTCCACAGGGGATTCCCCCACCGAGCCCTCCGCAGATGCAACCAGAGCCAAAATCAGGACCATGCTCAATGCTAAACATTTTCCTGCTTTCATCATCAAACTCTCATGGAGGGGAACAGCTTTTTCTCCCGGTTGAACACCATTCCGACAAACCGGCACTTGGCATGGCGGAGAATCTCCAACCGCTGCATTGTCAACCGCACCCGACCCAGACTGCCCCCGCTCAGCCAGATCAATTGCGGTATCCTTTCCGCAAGCAGCAGCGTTTCGGGCTGCTCAACAGACTTGATCTCCAGCAGCAAAACCAACCCTGGCGTTTTCTGCCACTCTTCCAATGCAATCCACCACTGGCGCCGGCAATCCGGGTCCCATCTAAATCCCTGAGGGGTAACAAGCCAGGTGACGGAACCCGCCTTGCGCACAACTTCCGCCGGGGCTCCCAGCGCTGCTGCCAGATCCATCGTCACCCCGTTTGAGGGCTGCCGGTCAATCACAGCCAGAATCGGGTTTTCTCTTTGGGCGGCAGCGCGGGCCAGCAGTTCAACCCACGTGGAACATCCCTCCCCGTCTGCAGCCGCAGTAATGCCGCAAACCAGGCTCTGGTTGGGTCCACCCGCCAGCCTCGCCTGCAACGCCATCCATGTCCGAAAAGCCCAGTCAGATTGTGCCACTGCATCCATCCCCGCAAAATCCGGCAACGCCGCAAGAAGCGGCAGCTTGGTCGCCCTTTTCGCATCTGCAATGGTCTTGATCCGGTCATCCATCGATTCAATAAGACAGACGAAGGCGACGCTGAGGAACAGGCCAAGCACCCCGCCCCCGGCTGAAACCATCATCAACTTCTTTCCCCGGCCCGCAATCTCCACCTGATCGGGCTTGGCCTCGAAATACTTGTAGTAGCCCGGCGGGTTCTCCTCATAGAGCTGGGCTTCCCGCTGGCGGCTTGCCAACAGGGCCTGCGCCGCTGCAACCGACTGCTCCCTCGCCTTGATCCGGGCATATTGCATCCCCTTCTCAGGTAGTTCGCGAAGCTTCGCATCCTCTGTGACCCGCACCGCCTTGAGCTTCTCCAACTGCGCGGCGAGTACCTCTTTCTGCGTTCTAAGGGTGAGCAACTCCTGATAAAAGCTCGCCGCCATGGCGCTCTCCCCCTGCCGGG
This sequence comes from uncultured Verrucomicrobia subdivision 3 bacterium, assembly GCA_903913865.1. Classification (GTDB taxonomy): domain Bacteria; phylum Verrucomicrobiota; class Verrucomicrobiia; order Limisphaerales; family UBA8199; genus UBA693. The sequence continues at coordinate 7,381 of CAIWMU010000018.1, read as the reverse complement.
GAGGCAGGATCTGCTTTACCCCGGCATCCGGAAGCATCCGCTCCAACTCTGCAACACGGTCTATCTGATCTGCCACCGCCGGGTTTGCATCGGTGAACTGCGATCTTAACCCGGCCAGCTTCTCCTTTGCCGCATCCAGCCGCTCCGCCAGCGGGTTGTGCTGTGTCAGTTCCTTTTCCAGTGCCTGGATCCGCAAATCAAGGGTCTCATAATCAATACGCAAGGTCTCGTAGCGAAAATCAAGGCTCCCCAACCTGCCCAACCGGGCATCCATCTCCTTGTCCACGCTCACCAGCCCGGCCTCCTTCGCAAAAGCGAGCAACTCCTGATTGATCCGCCGCAAATCCTCGTCCCCTTTGGCGATCTGCTGCTTGTAAAGCCGGTTCACATCAGCCGCCTCCTGCGCCTGCATGTCCCGCACCATCTTCACCACCTCCGCCCCGAGAGTATTCAGCACCCTCAGTGCCGCCTCAGCGCTGCGGGCCGAACGAAAGGTCACCGTGATCAAGTCCGTGTTGCGCTCCGGCGTGATCGTCAAATCCCCCAGAATCGCCCGGGGGGCAAGCCGGGGCTGCGTCTGCTCGCTCACCCGCTGCAGGAGCGTGGCCGATTTCATCAAACTGACCAAAGTCGGCACCGAAACCTGTCGGGGCTTGAAGGCCTCCCCGGACTCGGATGACCGGAACGAGCCCGACATCTCCTGCCGCATCAGCTGGGTCGAGGCCGTGAAGTGGGATTCAAATTTGAAATAGCCCGCAGCACCCCCAAGCAGGGCTGGAAGAACCGCACTCAGCAGAATCCAATGCCACTTCCTCAAGATCGCGGCGACGAGCCGCAACGGATCAAACGGAAGCTCAAATCCCGCAGGGGCTGAAGAAGTCGACCCAACCGCCGATGATGCGGATGCTACCGGAGAGGGGGATGGAACATTCGCAGGTTCCATCGTCATGAACAGATGAAAAGAGACAGGGGCATTGCATACGCAATGCCAAAGCATTTCACACCAGTCAGGTCAGCCGCAGAACTGTTGACCTGGCATGATTGAAACCCTTTGCCACACGTTACTTGTGTCGTTTCTTTGATCACGATGTGCTCTCATAAGCCAGTTTCGTGCCAAGTATCCGACATGGCGGCTGCAACGCGGCAGCAAGGTTCTATCCCACCTCCTTCAGCTTCTCGAGCACACGATGATAGACGCTCAGAACCTGGCGTGCGTTACCACTCCAGTCAAATCTCCGTGCATTGAGCAGACCTGCCTCCTTGAACCGGATCCCCAGTCCGGGCTCGGTTGAGATGCGGCGCAGGGCTTCCGCCATGTTGCCCACATCTTCAGGATTGACGATCATGGCGGCATCCGCGACGACCTCTGCAAGGGAACCCCGTGTTGAGCTGATCACCGGACAGTTGCAGGCCATCGCCTCAATCGGCGGGAAGCCAAAGCCCTCGTGCAGAGATGGATACACCATGGCCTCCGCCGCGCGGTAAAGATTGGGCAGAAGGGCATCATCCACGAAGCCCAGGAACCGGATGTCCCGGGCATGGGGAGACCGTGCGGCTGCAGCACGAATGGCTTCCACTCCATGCCAGTCACTCCCCCCCAGCGCCAGCAGGCGGTTCGAGCCGGTCTCCTTCTTGAACCTTCCGAAGGCTTCAATGAGGCGCACATGATTTTTGCCTGGATGCTCCAGCCGTGAAACAAAAAGAAAATATGGGAATTCCAACCCCCATCGCCGCACTGCCTCCTCCCGGGCCTGGTCGGGATTCCCGGGGTTGAACCGTTCGTGGTCGATGCCGTTGAGGACCAGATCCTGGTTGCCAACCGGAATGCCGAAGAACCGCTCCACATCGCGCGCTGTGTTGGTGCTGACGGCGATCACCGCATCCTGCCGCCTCGCCAGTTGCTTCACCACCACCCGCCCGTAGAACATCCGTGCGGCATCATATTTTCCACGGATATGGAAGGGGGCCAGATCGTGGATCGTAGCGACCAGAGCGCAGGGGTGCTGAAAGAGGAGACGCCGGTAGCTCGGAACATGCAACACATCCACACGCCATTGGCGCAGGAGTGATGGCAGCACCATCTGGTGCCAGACGATGTTTTTGACCGCCGGACGGTATCGCTCCGGCACGGTGACAATCTCGGCACGGCCTGCCACGAACTGGAATAGGGGCAGGTCCTCCTCCAGCACGAACAGCACGATCCGGTGGTCTCCCGGTTCTTTCAGGAGGGCACGCACCAGGGCGAGGATGTATTGGCCGACACCGGATTTGCCCCGCTGCAGGACCGAGGTTGAGATGGCGATGCGCATGGATGAATCAGGCCAGAAGTGACTTGTCCATGTTCAGAATCCTCAGCACGTTGCGCACCGCCTCCTGCGGTGCGGTGAACCGGACCTGCAAGCCCCGCTGGCGGGCCTCCCTGCACAGGCGCACCATGAGTCTCACCCCCGTGCTGTCGATGAATCGCACAGCGGCCAGGCTGATGTTGATCCCCGCGTCGCGACCCTGCGCATGGGCGATATGGTCCAAAGTCATCTGCCAGACGGCTTCGGCGTTGCTGGCCACGACTTCCCCCTGCCAGGCCATGGCTTCACTTCGATCGCCAAGATTCATCGTCACCACCACACTCTGCTCCTTCTGTCGCTCCTTCACCAGTTGATGTGCCGCCGCCAGGTCCTCCACAATCGGGAAGAATCCCGTCAACCGCATGAGATCCAGTGCCCTGCGAACGGCAGGGGTTGGGGCCACAAGAATCATCTGCCGCTCCTGCCCGCGCAACTGCTTCTGCATCCGCACCAGCAATCCAACCCCGGTGCTGTCCATGAACATCGCCTGCGACAGGTCGAGGATGACATGTCCCTGCCTGTCACCAATGCGGCGCCACAGGTTGGCATGCTCCTGAATGGTGAGCGCGTCCACACGGTCGGCAAAGCAAATCAGCACACACATCCCGTTCCGGGTCGCCTGTGCCGTGACACCGCTGCCTTGTGCTGAATGGCTGCGAACCTGCCTCAATTGCCACCACTGGCGCAGGATGGCGGTTCCGAACACCCAAAGGTCCGTGGAATAACGCTTGAAGAGCCGGCGCGGTTCCTGCAGGAGCCGGAATACCCATTCCAGCCCCGTCTGTTGCATCCAGCGCGGCGCGCGGCGGACAGCCCCCCCAAGAAAATCAATCGTCGCCCCCACTCCAATGCTCAAGGGCACACCGGCATTCCGGAATTGCATGCTGATCCATTTCTCCTGTTTCGGACATCCAAAGGCCACGAACAGAAGGTCCGGCCTGGCGGCACGCACCCGGCGAACAATATCCTCATGATCCATCTCGAGCAGCGGCTTGAACGGTGGCGAGTAGACCCCCACCAACTGCAGCTTCGGATGCCGTTTCCGGACGTTCGCGGCAGCCCGGGCCAGGCTCTCATCCGCCCCACCCAGAAAGAAAACTCTCCACCCCCGGCGCTCCGACTCCTCAAGCAGCAACGGCATCAGGTCCGAGCCGGCCACCCGCTCCGGCAGCCTGTTCCCCAGGAACCGGCTCGCCCATACAAGAGGCATCCCATCGCACAGAACCAGGTCCGCATCCACGAGTGTCCGGCGCAATTCGGTGTCATGCAAAGCCTGCACCACAAAATCCACATTGGCCGTCGCGGCATAATGCGGCCGGCCTGATGCCACCATCCCGGCAATCACATCCACCGTCTGCGAGAGTGTCACGTTGTCGAAAGGCACACCGAGCATCGCGATGGGCACCGGAAGGCTCATCACCTGCGGCTGTTCCGGAGGGACTCCGACCCCGGAATCAACCTTCCTGCTCCGTTCGTCCAATGCGGGCCCTCCGCTGGCAGCATCACACGCCGCTCCAGCTCCGGCAGTGGCTGAATGTTCGACCGGTCTGGAAACCGACCCTGCAACTGGCTTGGGTTCTGGCATAGTCATCAAATTCAAGGTGCTTTTGATCCGCTCTCTGCAAAGAAGGTCTGCAACCACGAGATGGTCGTTGAGCACTCCACCTGTCCATCCCGGCGCAACCTCAGAATCGCCCGATAGCCACCCCGTGGCTCAATGTATTCCCCCTGCCACAGCGTGGCCCCGTTCGTGGCGACCACAATGTCACTCGCCGCCCCCATGCTGGCAAGCTTGACGCGAACCGATTCCCGGTCGCCCAAATCGTGAAAGACCTTCGTCTGTCCGCATGCGGAAATGCTCAACTCGGGAAGAGCAACGCCGAGCTCGTTATACACGACGATGCGTGAGACTCCCGAACTGATCACGGCGTCAAACAATGCCCCGGAAACGAGCACAACAGCCGCCAGCAGCCATCTCACACGGCGCAATTTCCACCACGGACGGATCCCCCCCTGCGATGGCAACGATCCTGTGGAACCAGTGCTCACAAGCCCCCCTTTCGATCTCCAGCCCGGGTGTTGAAATGATTCGCGTAGAACTCGCTCAACTGCCTCCCCAGCTGCCTCCAGGAAAGGCGCTCCCGGACCGTTGCCATTCCGGTAATCTCAAGGTGACTCCGCAGTGCACCATCCCCGAGAGCCCGCGCCGTTTCCCGGGCGAACGCCTCAGGAGTGTCGGCCAGCAGGATGTCCTCCCCATGTCGCAAATCCAACCCCTGGGCCCCTATGGTTGTCGAAACCACAGGGGTTCCCATGGCCATGCTCTCGGGGATCTTAAGCCGGGTCCCCCCTCCGATCCGGAGCGGCACAATCTGCAGCCACGCCCGCCGGTAATAGGGCCGGACATCAGGCACACCGCCGGTCACGGTGACACCCGGATGCCGGGCATAAGCCGTGACCTCCGCAACAGGTGATTTGCCCACTATCAAGACCTGCAGGTCCGGCACCAACCGCCTGAGGGACTCGTGGATCCCGCCAAAAAACCACCTCAACGCATCGACATTGGGGGTGTAGTCCATCGCGCCACAGAACAGGACGGTCGGCTGGGCGCTCCGCGCTTCCCGGCATGCACCCGGATCGAAGTAGTCCAAATCCACCCCGTTTGTAACGACTTCCACCGGCACGGTTCGACTGATCGACTGCCGGATGAATGTTTCATCGTCCGGGCCACAAACCACTTCCACAGAGGCACGCTTTGCGATGCGACGCTCGAACCACTTCAGCTTCACCAGGTTCTCCCAGTCCAGCACCGTCTGCCGCATCCCGCTGGACATGGCCTCCCGCTGGGCCAGCTGGAACTGCAAATCCACCCGGCTGCGATCCACCGCCAAAGGCAGATGGGAGAGGCTGCCAAAAAAATACTGGGCCATCACGATGTCGCAAACATGTGCGAGGTCATACTGCCTCCCGGCCACGAAACGCTGTATCGCCTCCTCCACATGAGGGAGGCACCAGTGGCGCACGGTCGTGGGCAGGGGGCTTAGCAACCGGTCTGGAAACAACCGGGGCCATTGGGGATGCTGGAATGGAACAAACTCGACCCGACTGCAGAACTCCCCGAACACGGCCTTCTGATCGAGCCGTTCCGAGTTCTCTGAAAGGGCCAGCAGATCGACCTCATGATCCCTCGCAAGCGAGCGCAGGAGGTGGAAGGTCCGCTGGTAGGTGCCGCGATCCACGGGAAACGGAATGTAAGGATAGACAACCAGAATGCGCATGGTCAGTTGAATCGATGCCAGAGCTTCTCATAGGCCGCCACCAACCCCCGGAAGTCGGAGGCTTTCGTCCCCAACTCCCGCTGAACCCGGCGAAGCAGGACTGGAGTTTCCAATAGATTCTTCTCCCAAAGCAGAAGACAGAGCGAATGGAGCAACCGCTGGCGCGGATGCCGGGTGGCTCCCGGTTTCACCGCCGCAAACGGGCCAAATGCCCGTGCGTTGACCAGCCTGTTTCGCAATCCCTTCGTCTGGGGGCACTTGTCACTCCCGCAAAACGCGTAACCCGCCGTGTCGGAAAAAACCTCGTTCAGCCGGGTTTTCTCAAGCCAAAGCCATACCTGGCGCGAAAGTTCCACCAGGCTGCGATGCCGCTCCGCCAACTCCTCCCGGGTTGCCCTGGACCGGATCGGCCGGAGCTTGAACAACACACCGGCGGAGTGGTGTTGAAGCATGTCCGCCAGCCATTCCTCCCGGGCCACCCTGCGCAGATCCCCCAGCCGGACCCGCCTTTCCCGGCAGCTCCAATGATATTTCCCATGAAGCGTCAGCACGACATCCCCGATCGCCAACTGGGCCTTCGCAAGGTTCCGCCCAACAAAATCAGACTCCGCAGACGTGAATTCCTCACGGGCCAGCCGCTCGGCGCTGAACAACAACCCGGAACAACGGTTCATCAGTAGCCGCGTGGCCTCATGCAGCGGAATCCGCCTGGGATCCCGGTGATGCTCACACCCCGAGAGAAGCGACTCCCCCCCAATGATCCGGCGATGCCCAACCACCAGATCATGGTAGAACATGGAGGGCTCGGCCCGCCTCAGGGTCTTGATGGTGAGCACCTTGAACTCAACCTCCAACCCTGCGCGAACGGAGAGACGCTCCCCCAGGGAATGCAGCGCGGCACGATATTTACGCTCCGCGAGAATCCTGTTGCCACGCACAAACACGTAAAACTCGAGATCATTGTAGGGCTGGTCCCCCGTGCTGGTCGCAAGCACCCCTCCCTCCCCACGACCGTATCCCCCCCCAAGCAGCAGCCCCTCCAGCCTGCTCTCCCCGATCAAACTCAGAACCCCCTTCGCAACCTCCTCGCAGACGGAGCCCAGATGCTGCTCCAGGGAATCGCTCCCATCCAGGGTAAAACGTTGCACCTTCACGTCCCCCGAACGCAGTGCAATTGCAATGTCAGCGCGTTGCGTCACGGCAGAATCCCAACCCGGTTCCGGCTGGCATTCAGTCCCATAGCTTTGATTTTCAACATTTTCTGTTATTGGCCTTCTCACTTCTTGGCGATGTATAGCTACTCGTGTGCCAAGTCGGATGCAACATCAGCAACTACCTCATGAAGCACCGATGCAACGAACCCGCCTGCCAATCCAGGATATCCAAAGACATCAAGGATGCCTATATCGATTTGAGAAGCACTCCACCCCACCCATTTCTATACACCACGTGATAGATAGTTGCGCATGGCAAGTGCCTGACATGCCGCTCTCGTGGGTCTCCCATGGTTTCGATTCGCAGAACGCCACGGCTCCGTTTATAGTTGATGGTCCAATGGTACCCCTCCCGGGAACCCCGAAGGGGTCATGACCCCATTCGCTCCGGGGCCGTGCGATGGACGGGGGGCACAACGCCTTTGGCGTTGCGGAGGGGGAACCGCGAATGGACGTGGATGGGATGGGCGTAGATGGGCGCGGACCAATTTCCCCATCCGGAAACGCCCAAGGTCGGGCGATCGCCGTTTTCCCTCCGGGAATC
>CAIWMU010000017.1 GCA_903913865.1 uncultured Verrucomicrobia subdivision 3 bacterium | reverse complement strand
GTGGTTGTGCCGGGGGATCGAACAGGTGCCTTGACCCGCAGCGGCTGTGGCGTGGTGATGCAAATCAATCGGGCGCGGTGCCCGTTCGGCCCCATTGAGCCACCTCCTGCCAACCTCCCCGGGTTTTACGACGGCACAACCCTTCCAGGGTTGTTTGGTTGTCTACCATTCACCCATGGTAGCACCTCGGTGGTGCAACCATGGGCTTTGTGCCAGAATCCTCGTTGGGATTCCCGGCCGGGACAGGGGGTTGTTGTTGTTGGACTGTGGATAGATACCGCATCATAAACAGTTGCGCATGGCAGGTTCCTGACATGCCCCTTTCTCGGGCCTCACATGGTTTCGATGCGCAGAACGTTACGGCGCCGTGTCTAGGCAGGGGGCGCACAGGAGCCGCGCCAACAAAGAGTTGGTCAGGGGGCAGCCAAAAGGAGTAAGGTGGTTTACATGAAAGGGATTCACTATATCGCAATACTCGGTGCCGCGGGGCTCGTGCTGGCGGCGATGACCACGCGGTCCGTGGCGCAATCTCCCGGGACCGGGGCCCAGCGCTGGGAAGTGGGTATGATCAAATGGGATGGGCCGGACAAGTTGCAACTGATCACGCCGCAGAAGAGCGAAGCCATCCGGCTTTTCAAAACAGGGGTGACCCAGCCACCTGACATTCACGACGAGGAATTCTGCCTGACGTGGGCCGCAAACAAGCTCGCCCAGGAGGGTTGGGAGCCGGTGAATCTGAATGCGACCCGGATTCTGATGCGGCGTCCTGTGAGCCGCTGAACGGTTTGGTTATCGGTTGAGCGGGAGTTCGGTTCCGGCGAGGGTAAGGGAGAGGGACAGCACGACACGGTCGGCGACGAGGACCCGTGCCTCGCTCTGAACGAGCATGCCGAAACGCCCCGAGAGGCTGGCCTCGATCCTGAGGGTTTCCCCGGGGCGGGCGGTGCCCAAAATCTTGACCCTGTTCAGGGCCGTGAGTTTCAGGCCGGGCAGGGGTGGGTGGGTGGGATCGCTTTGTGCGATGACGCCCGCCAGTTGAGCCGCTGCCTCCACGAGGAGGACCCCGGGGAAGATCGGATCCCCGGGAAAGTGGCCTTTGAGGAAGCTATCATCCCCCTTCACAACGTATTCCCCGACAGCCTCTTTTCCCGGATCCAGGCTGAGCAACCGGTCGAGAAAGCGAAACTCGGGTCCGTGAGGCAGCACGCCGAGGGCTGCTTCAAGGATTGAGGGGTCTGGTGTCATTTCTTGAGCGGTTCCACCAGCCGGGTGTCCGGGCCGATGAGTGGCTGGAATTGTGAATCCGGGATGGGTTGGTTGATGATCGAGTTTGAAAAGTCATTCCGCATCGTGGACCCATCCGAGAGCCTCAGCTCGGTGGAGGTCGGGGTGAAGTCATTGGTTCGGATGGCAACGCGGATCTCGGTCATGAATTTGCGGGCGAAGGAACTTTTGGGCTGGAGCACCAGCTCGGCGATGCCGTTGGAGAGGGTGGTGGTGCCGAAGGTGAAGTGCGATTCCAGATCACCCCGGTTCCGGGGGAAGGTGGCATCGAGAAGGGCGAGGACTTCGCGCCAGGGGCCACCCTGCGCGCCGCCCAGTGGATATTTCTCGGCACGCTTCAGGTTGGGATAAAGGAGGTAGAGGACATCGGGCTGCCGGATCGCGATGGTCTGCGGTGGTTGGCCCAGCTCCCAGCGGAAATGATTGGGGGTGACCACCCATACCTTCCCGGTGGAGACCAGGGGTTGGGCGAAGGTCTTGATAGAACGGGTTTGAATGGCATCGGCAGTCCAGGTGTGGATGTTGGTTTGCGCCGCCAGCCAGGTATCCAGAAAAGGGGGGGGCTCCGCCGCAGGAACCAGGCGGATCAAGGCTGCGAGGATGAGTATCCCCGTCAGGAATTTGGGGAAGGGTGTGTTCATTGGGTCTTGGGCGTTGTGGAGTGTGGTGGCTCAGGCCAGATAGGCACAAAGTGAAACCACTGGTCGAGGTCCCGTTGGATTTCCGGTTCAAAAATCCGCATGATTCGCTGTGTCAATTGCTGCCGCAATTCCCGTGTGTTCAAGGTGGTGCGGTCGTAGGTGATCTCCGGGAACATCCGGGCTGTATATCGATCCGCCTGGCGGGTGACGGTGACGGCAAAGAGGGCGCAACCGGAGGCCCGGGCAAGATCCGCAGCGGCGGAGGATGCGAGGAAGGGGCGACCGAACAGCTCGACCTCCACTGCAGAGGCTGAAACGGGGCGATCCATGAGCAGCGTGATGACGGCCCCCTCCTGGAGCCGGCGGATGATTTCGACGAATGCGAAGGCATCCCTGCCGACCACGAGGGTCTCGATCCCCCACCGGGCACGGGAGGCGGTGCGCAGTTCGGTGAGGCCTGAGCCCGGTTCCGGTTGCGTGATGGCCAGCACGGTGATTCCACGGCTTTTCAAGAGGGGGCCGCCGATCTCCCAGTTGCCGAGGTGCGGGGTTACGATGAGGATCCCGCGCCCCTGCTTGCGAGCCTCCCCAAGGGCATCGAGCGGGTTCTCATCCTGAACATCGACCTTTTGCTGGATGCCGACTTCATAACGCCAGAGGTCGAGCAACTTGAGGGTAAACTGGCGATAAAGCCTGCGCGCGGCTTGTTCCGCAGCGGGGCGGTCGCCTGCCAGAGCGGGCAGGAGGTTCGCAATGACGATCTCGCGGCGTCGGCTGTTCGTGAGGCGATAGAGTTCCGCAGCGATCAGGGAGATGCAGCGGAGAACCGGATAGGGAAGCAGGCGTGTGATGACAAGGCTCATCCGCCAAAGGGAAGCTGAGTATAAGGATGATGGGCCGTTTTCCGGGCTGGATACCTTGTCGATGGGAGATTTCCGTGAGGCAATGGCGAGCCACCAGGAGGGGAGTAAAAAAATGGAGATCAGCATGTTGGCGGCAATGCCTGTGGCACAGACCTTTCCGAGGCTGGCCATTCCCGAACTGCCGGACCATGCCAGAGACCCAAAACCAGCGATGGCTGTTCCCCCGCACAATAGGAGTGCCCGGCCGATGGAGCGGCGGACCAGCGTGGTATCCCCCTGATGGCGGCGGAGCCCGAGTTGGATAAAGATGCCGTAATCGACACCTGTGCCGAGAATCAACGGCACTGCCATGAGGTTCAGCAGGTTCCATGTCCAGCCCGCCAGTCCCATCGTGGCGAGGAGGCAGAGGCCGCTCAACAGGAGAACCCCCAGACCGAGCAGCACCTCCGGAAGGGTTCGAAAGGCCAGCCAGAGCGAGAGCAGAACGAGCATCCCCATGGGCAGGATCATCCACCACAAGCGTTCCCGGACCCGTTTTAGCGTGGAAGTTCCGAGGAGCGACCATCCGGAGAGGGACAGCCCTTCCTGCGCGAAGGTTTCAGACAGGGAGGCCATCGCCTCCGTGGCGGCTTGATTGGTGGGGGGATGGACGATTCCCATGGACAACCATTCGTTGGTGGAGTGGGCTACGAACCGCTTCAGCAGCCACTGGCTCATGCGGTTGGTTGGCCAGACGGTTCCCGGAGTGGAGGCGAATCCATCCCAGGTTTTGAGGAGTTCCTCCGTAAGGAACAGGGCATTGGTTTGAAACCCCTCGCGGAGTGCCGCCTCGCGGAGCCGTTCCCCCTGGCGGGATACCCAGCGGGTGGTGTCACGGTTGGCAGCCTGATGATCGGTGCGCGGCCACAGGGCAGTGGGGATGATATATCCCTGGACCCATCCATTCGAGCGTGCCGCACCCAGCAGGGCCTCGGCCCGGGAAAGGCGCTGGGAGACTTCCAGTTCTGTCTTTCCCTGGGCGATCAACCAGAGGGAGTCCTGCGGGATTCCCATGGAGGATTGAATCTCATTCAGCGCCTGCTCCGCCTCCGTCTGGGCAAAGCGCAAAGCGTTCCCCGTGCGGTCGATGCCCGGGAATCTGAGCGTGAGCAATATCAGGGTCAGGATGATCAGACCGCCCGTGAGCCAGATCGGAATTCCGGCGCCCGGGCGAGGGGTGGGAAGCATTGCCGGGGGGCTTTTGGAGATCGGCGGAAACAGGTAGGTCCACCAGGCGTGTTGAGGGCCGGGGAAAACCGGCTTCCGGCGGTCTGGAAACAGCGGGGGTAAAAACACCGCAACCATGATCAGGGCCGAAACGGCGACCCCTATGGCGACGAGTGAACCAAGCTGGGCAAGGCCGGGCAGGGCGCCAAAGTTCAGCACCAGGAAGGCGGTGATCGTTGTGATGGCGGCCCAGAGAATGCTCGGGGCGATGGCCCGGCGAATTTCCGGGATTGCCAGCTCTGGATGGGAGAGGGCCTCCTGATAATGGACAACGGCGTAGTCAACTGCCAACCCCAGCAGGACTGCGGCAAAGCCAAGGCTCACCACATTGATCGGGCCAAGGAGCAGGCTGCCAATTCCCATGGTCGCGATCAGGATGAGGGCCAGCAGCGCCAAAAGCCAGAGCATGGGCAGCCAGCGCCGGTGGGTGAGATAGAACAGCAGGGCTATGATGCCAGCCGTTCCGAGGATCGATCCGCTAAGGTCCCGCTGCATGCTGGTGGCGATTTCCGCAACGAACGCGGGTCTGCCCGTGTAGCGGATCTGGACATCTTTCCACTCCTGCTTTCCGGTGCGGAACGCCTCGACCACTTTACGAACCTCCCCCAGCCACTGCACGCAGTCACGGTATGCGGGCAGATCCCGATTCGCCTCCAGAAAGATGAGCCGGAACGTGCCATCGGAGGATGCAAACATCTGCTGGCCCTGCTCAGGGGAAATGCCACCCAGATCGGAGAGGGACGGGAGATCGAGAAGGTTGAACGGATCGAACGCCCGCCGGGCAATATCCATTGGGGAGAGGGATGTGGCCAGAGCCTGTTTGGACTCGCCCAGGGTGGCTGCCAGATTTTGGGGTGACAGCCGGTTTGTGAGGGAACCAAACACTGCAGGGGGTTGGTTGAACCAGAGAAAGGCGATGATCTCAGCAGCCAGAGCTGGCTGTTCCATCCATGGGGGTTGCCAGGAGGCGGTGGAAAGGAGGTTTGTCTCTGCCCGAAGGGTTGCTCCCAGTTCCGCAGCAAGACGATCCCCGGAATCCCCATCGGGAAAGCGGACCGTCAGGATCAGTTCGCGAGCATTTGAGAAATGGTCCTGGTAGAGCCGGATTCCCCTGACACCCGCCTGATTCGTGGGGAGGAGATTCAGCACATCCACATCCAACTTCAGGCGGACCAACCCGATGACGACGGGAATCGCCAGCAGGAGCCACCAGAATCGCTTGAGACCGCGCATCACGGGGCCAGGACCCCCTCGATAGACTCACCGGAACGGAGGTTCATGAGCTTCCATGCGTCACCGGAGCGGGAGAATTGGAATCGTGGCGGGAGCGGTTCCCCCATGAGTGCCTGGTTCAGATAGAGCCAGGTGAAGCGGCCGGGAGGGCTTTTCCTGCCGCCGAAGGACATGTGGATGGCGGGGAATCCAATCAGCCAGTTGGTCGAGGTTGTTTGGCCGAAGGCGATCGGAAGCGGGGTCTTGGAAAAATCGAAGACACAGGCCCCATCGGTGCGCCTCGCCAGCACCAGCTCCCCTGCAAGCTCGGGAGCATGGTGGCTCCTGCGCCAGACAGCCTGACCCTGCTGGATCCGCCATTCAGGCCCATCCGGCCGAAGCCGTTGGATACCTGCGGTGCCGCACCCGGCGGTGATGAGCAGGATGAACGCCAGCGCAATCAATCCGGCGAATCTCCATGCACGATATGAGTCCGACCTGTTTTGCATTATAGCCATTGGTGCCAAAAATATTGTCCATTGAGGATGACCTCCCGCTCCGCCTTCGCCTTTGGACGGACACAAGGAATCCAATTCAGCCAGAGCCTGCACACAGGCACGGGGCGATCCTCTCACTTTTGCTTGGCAGAATAATGAGAACCCAATGCAGGTTGTGAGGCAAGAAAAGGTTTCCAAAGGTGCCCGCGGAACGGTAGCGGGTGGAGGGTAGGGAACAGGAGATCGACCAGGAGCATCACCTTGGGGGAGCAATCGTGCGGTAGTAAGCCGTGGGTCGCATGGGGAAGTTGGTTTCAGTGAACTGGAATGTGCCGGAGGTGAGCTTGTTCGTCGTGAGGCTTTTCCAGTTGGAAAGGTTGGTCGAGAATTGGATCGCAAACAGGCCGGTCATGGTCCCGCTGATAGCGAAGGAGATCCGGTTAGTGGCAGGGAACGTCGGCTTCTGGAGGCGGAGATCAGGGTAGTTCAGGAAAAGGCTCCAGGAATTGGTGATGCGAAGATCTTCCGGCCGGGTTCGAACCAGGGGAGTGGCATCGATCACTGTGACCTTCAGAGTATGCGGGCCGTTTCCGAGGGAGCGCGGGTCGAAAGGGAAGTCACGGTTTGTGGCCGATAGGACCGGTTGTCCGTTGGTAAACCAGGAGATGTTGATCGGGTGGCTCCGGGGCGAGAGGCTGCCCGCCGAGAAGGTTAACGGGGCGGAGGTTGTGACCTGCAGGCTGGGGGTGGTGGGGCTCCAGAAATCAATGGGGCGGACTTTTTGGTAAATGGACTTCACGAGGGTTTCCGAACAGACGGGGCAGAAATCCAAATTGAACCCGACCGATCGCATGCGGCAGTTTCTGAAGGGGCGATACCAGCCGGTTGTTGTGTAGTTGGCCCCCTGAAAAAGGCCGACGAGGCCCGTATAGGCATCCGTATCGGGAGTTGGGACCGGGGTGGTCGCAGTGATCCAGTTTGCCCAGGGGATCTGGCTCCGGACCGTCTGCTGGGTGACATTCGAGCGGGCGCCGAAGCTGGAGGCATCCAGGTAGCCCCCCCCGGAGTCATACTCATCTCCAAGCCCGCCGAGAGTGTGGGCCACCTCATGCACCAGGATTTCGAGGGAGGTCGGCCCCGTGGAGACGGTCACCAGATTGGTGCCAGCGGAGCCGCCATCCTGGAAAGGCTCGTTCACGATGAGGATGGGGAACCGGTTGCTGTATTGGCCTGCCGGGAGCCAGTTTGTGAGAAGGTTGTCAACCCTGCCCCGGCCGTTGGCATAGGTGGCGTCGTAGGTGTTCGGGGGGATGCTGATGACATAGTCGGTCGCCCCGAAGGTGCTGTTGAAATAGGTGTTCCGGGTCTGGCTCTGGAGCGGGCGGTCTGAGCCGGAATTGGTGGAGGTGACAAAGATGGCGTGGGCATTGAACCAGGAGCGGTATTCTGCAAGGGGTTCGGTGGTCAGGAGACCCGGGGTGAACGAGTCACCCGAGAGGGCGTTGGTGCATTCAGTGAAAAAGCTTTCGGCAGTGCCGGCTGTGTAGCCTTCGGCGAGGAAGACGATGTTGATGCGGTTTGTGCCGGGGCCGTTATTGAGGAGGGTTCGGAAGATCGGCTGGGCGGGGGTAGTGCCAAGGCTGAGGCATAGCAAGAACAGGATGGTGGACCAACGCGTGAACTCCATGCGGATCCAAGGCGTGGCCCGGGAGGCTTTCATTTGGGCACCAGACGGAAGAACCGGTCCGCACCGGAGTTGGTGAGGGTCGCGCTGAATCTGCCTGAGTTGCTCGAAATGGGAATGCCTGACTGAAACCACAGGACAGGCGGAACCAGATTTGAGGCCTGCTCGATCTTGAACGAATCGAGGGAAGCGGACCAGCCGATGGTGGATTGACCGGGCGTGACACTCCGGAGGGAAAGAACGGGGGTGGGGGCCACAGGTATCGACCGGGAGAACTCGGATGTGTTATTGGTGCTGTCGGTTGCTGTTGCGGAGAGAAACCAGCCGACTGGAACCAGGGGAAGCAGGGCTGAAAACTCGTTTGTACACCGGGGTGATGCTGATACGAGGGTCGATCCCAGAAACAACTGGCCCTCTCCATAGCCTGTGGAGTTCGTCGCAGGACTTGCGTAAAACTGGAGGAGCAGGGCCTTGTTGGCCACCGTGTCGAGGCGTCCTTTAACCAGAGTGGCACTGTGGTCGCTAAACGCGCTGGAAAGGTCCGGAAAATTCTGCAGTTGGTTGGCACCCGTATCAGCATCGCAGGGATCGTTGGGGGATATCTGGTTCCCAACGGACTTCATCCCGAGGCCGATACCAAGCCCGGTATTTGAGTAAATCGAATTGCCGAAAATCACGTTGTGAGCGCCGGAACGAATCCGGACCCCGGAGCGGACCCCGGCGGCGAAAGCAATCCGGTTTGCGGCGGCTGGATCGGTTCCGCCGATCTGATTGTATTCCGACTGGTCAAACTCGAGCCCGTGCGCGCCATTTGGCATGCTACCAACCCCATCCGCCTTCAGTCCGACCCAGTTGCCGAGAAACGTGTTTCCGTGGGAGTTGGTGAGATAAACCCCTGACAGGACATTGCCACTGATGATGTTGCCTGCACCCGGTTCCGAGCCGCCAATTGTGTTGTTCCGCGGGGCCTGGGTTGGGGAGGTTCCGCTGGATCGGATGGAGATGCCGTCGGAGGAATTCCCCAAAGGCTGCATGCCGGTGCCATCCAATCCGACGAAGTTACCCCGGATCACGTTGTTGGAGGAACCGCCCCCATAAACAAGAATTCCGTAATAGTTCCCTGAAACGATGTTCCTTGAGGCGGACCCGGCACCGCCGATCTGGTTGCCTGTGGATTCGGCAAGCACGATACCGTGCCAAACCGATCCATTTCCAAGTTTCCTGATGCCCAGCGGGTCGGTGCCCACAAAATTTCCAAGTATCAGGTTGGCGGATGCTCCATCGAGAAGAATGCCGTTGATCAAATTGCCGCTGACGACGTTGCCGCCGCCCGGGGTGGAACTGCCGATGGTGTTTCCCACTCCGCCGGAGATGGTGATGCCGGAGGTGTTGTTTGGGATCGCATTCGCGCCGGTGGCATCCACTCCGATCCAATTTCCTTCAAATCGATTGCTTCGGACTGCGCTGCCACTCAGATAAACACCGCTCTGGCGATTGCCTGAGACGATGTTTCCGGCTCCTGATGTGCTGCCGCCGATCAGATTATTGGTGCTCGACGAGATGGCAATACCAACCGCCCCGTTGGGCAGGGCTGCCAGGCCACCCGCCTTGAGTCCCACCCAGTTGCCGCTTACCTGATTCAGGTTGGCTCCGAGGGAGAAGTCGATCCCATTTACCAGGTTTCCGGAAACGAGATTGCCGGCACCCGGCTCTGTGCCGCCGATCTGATTGTAGGAGGCACCGGAGATGATGACAATTCCGTCCGCTCCGTTGCTCAGGGCCAGGCTGCCGGAGACATCCGTTCCGATGTAATTGCCGGTGATGATGTTGTTCGAGCAGTAGGCCCCTGAGATTGCGATGCCGTTGCCGTTATTGCCTGAGATGATGTTGCGTTCGGCCGTGGTGAACCCTCCGATCCTGTTTGAAACCCCGTTGACCATGGCTATGCCCTCCTTGAAATTTGGCAGTCTGGCTGTGCCGGTGAGGGTTGTTCCTATGCGGTTGCCTGCGATCGTGTTCCAGAGACATTGGGGGCTGTCCTCAATGAGGATCCCATAGGCTGTGTTGCCAGAGATAAGATTGCCGCTGTTGGGTTCGTCCCCTCCGATAAAGTTGCCGGCAGAGCGGCGGATATGAATACCCCCCATGGCATTCCTCAGCACATTTGTGCCTGAAAGATCCGTTCCTATGAAACAGGCGCGGATTGTGTTGCTAGGGGCCCCCACGATGTCGATCCCGTAACCCGAGAATCCACCGATTGCCAAACCCTGAACCGTCGACATTCCTGACTTGAGGGAGAGTCCGCTGCCGGAACTGACGCTGCGGCCATCCAGAAGAACCACTGGCTGGTTTGAGTAACCGGTCTGTGTCGTGGCATCAATGGTGACCATCTCGGTTACGTCTGGCAGGACTGTTGCCGGACGGATTCCCCAGGCTTTTGTTCCCGGTATGTGAAATTCCACGATGTCCGGCCCCGGGTTTGTATTGGACTGCAGAATCGCGTAGCGGAGGGAACCGGAACCGGTATCGTTAGTGGTTGTGACGGATATGATGGAGGCGTTGATTGGGCAGATGGAGAGCAGCAGGAGACAGAACGAAAGTAATAGAGGGGGGAGACGAAGCCGTTCCAAAGCATTGGTTCCCTCAGGGCGTAGAACTTTGAAGCATCGGTGCCGTAGAGCAGCGTCGTTGCTTGCAATACTCCCCCGGGCGTCCATGGTTCGGGAGGGGAAACGTCGAGTCGTGCTTTGCGGACCCCGGGTTTTCAAGGTGCGGACTCCGAATGGTTTTTGGAGAACTGAACTCGTGTGCCAAGGTCCACCCGGCTGTCGAAGGTCAGTTGGGCGCCAAAAATCTCAGCGATGAGCCGCACGATTTCGAGTCCGAGACCGAGGCCCTGCTGTTCGTATTTTGTGCGGTCGAACTGCCTGAAAGCCCCCATCTGTTTGATCGTTTTGGCATCCATGCCACGCCCCTTGTCGCTCGCGGTCAGGGTCACGCCGTCAGCTGTCCGTGAGAGTTGCACATGAACAGGGCTTCCCGGTTTGGAGAATTTAAAGGCATTTTCTGTGAGTTCGACCGTCACAAGATCCAGAAATGAGGGGGGGATCCCGATGTAGGTTTTCTCCAGCTGCAGATGCAGATCCCCGGGGCGTTTGAATTCGCTCGCCACCTTGACGGCGGCAAATTCCACTATGGTTGCGGCATCGTCGGTGCCGGTTCCAAGCAGTGCACCGGCTCGGTTGGGCTGGTCCGTCAAGGCCCTAAGACTCACATAATCAAGGAAATGCCGGACAGTCTGATGCAGGCGTTGAGCGCTCTCCAGAATGCTTTTGGCCATGTCTTCGGAGTCGGCTGCGGAATCGCCAGGCTCCCGGAATGACATGAGTTGACTAAAGCCGATGATACCGTTGAGCGGAGTGAGCATCTCATGGGAGATCGCCGCCGCAATTTCAGTGGAGAGAGACTCCAGGCGCTGGTTGAACAGAAACTGGTTGGATTTTCGCTTTGAGATTTGTGCGCGGATGGCCGCGAGCAACTCCTTCCTCATCACAGGCTTGCACAGGTAGTCGTCGGCCCCGTGCTCCATTCCCTTGCGAACATCCGCCCGCTCAACTCGTGCGGTCAGGAAGATGACTGGAATGCTGGCGGTGCGATGGTTCTTGCGCAGTTCATCGAGAACACCATAGCCGTCCATCCCGGGGAGCATGATGTCACAAATGATGATGTCGGGTAGGGAAAGGATCGCCTTGGCGAGGCCATCCTCCCCTGTCATGGCAGAGAGAACCTCAAATTTCTCGTGTTCCAGAAGATCGCAAAGGGGTTCCAGAACGATTTCTTCGTCTTCAATGATGAGAACTTTCTGCATATATGGATGATCCCCTGTTCGATCGGTTATTCCGGTGGGTGTGGTTCGGTGGATTTTTCCTGGCGTTGGGCGGCCAGATAGCAGACCACCGCCTCTGTTTTGGACTTCACCCCGAGCTTTCGGAAGAGGCGCTTGGAGTGGCTGTAGATGGTCTCGGGACTCACCGAGAGACTTTGTGCGATCTCCTTGTAGTTCCGGCCCGTGGAAAGTTGCTTGAGGACAGACCTTTCGCGCGGAGTCAGGCTCAATTCAAGGGAGTTTTCCTGACTGGGGGCGCGGAGCTGGTTCAGCACCTTGTTCATCACGATGGAATCAATAGCCACTCCACCAGAGAAATAGTTCCGAATCGAGTTCAGGATTTCCTTGATTGGCGTGGTCTTGAGCAGATAACCATCGGCTCCCAGCCTGAACGCCTCGGAGACGAGGTGGTCATCCGAGAAGGCGGAGAGCACAAAAACTTTGGCATCGACGCGCAACTCTCTTATGTTCTGAATGAGATCACAACCAGAGGACCGACCAATGAGCAGGTCAACGATAATGACATCGAATTGGGACTTTTGGATGTCCCGGATGGCAGCAGTTGGACTCGTGTAAGTGGCAGGAACACTGAAACCGACCGTGCGGGATGCATAGTCGCAAAACGCGGAGAGAAACTCCTGATCATCATCAATAATCGCCAGCTGGATTTCCATGCGACAGGGTGCTAGTCGGGCCTGGGATCTGAGGTTTTCCTGGTTCCAGCCAGGTAAATCCATCCCGGGGTGCAGTCTTCATGATGTGCTGGGGTGTTCATTCGATGGTCATGAATCTCCGGAGACCCACTGTGGGACTCGTCTTAAGGCGCAGGGAGCCAAGTTCCAATTCAGCCTCGCTCTGGCGGCCAAGAAAATCGATCAGCACAGCGACCCTCTTTCTCGCCGGTATAACCCTTGTGACGATCGCCTCAAACCCCAAAAATGGACCGGAAAGCACTTCGACCTCATCCCCGGCTCTGACGGGGTAGGGGAGTTCCTTTGTCCCCTCAGGACCGATCAACTCCTTCAGGTGGTGGATGGTCTCCTCAGAGATGACGGGGGTGTAGAGCCCAAAATGGACCACCGTGGAGACTCCCTGACAATAACGGAGGAGTCGTAGAGATCTGGAGGGTTGAAATTTGGCGAACAGGTATCCGGGAAAGAGGGGCTCTTCGATCCATGTGGACTTCTTGGGATAGCGGATCTTAGGCAGGAAGGTTTCGACCCCCTCACGTTGAAGGGAAAACTCCGCAAGAAGCTCCTTATGATATTGGGCACGAATGCAAAACCATTGAAAATGTGCTTCTGGCGCAAAATCGGTGGAGGGAGACAAGTCGTTTCCTGACAACTCAGATGGGTTCCCGTGCACGGCGGGAGAGGACGAATTCGAGTGTTCGGATGAGCTCATCTGAAGGAATAATCTAACAAAAATCCGAGACAGAGCCATAAAAAAATGGGTGAATCGCAGCTCATTGACCCTGCAAAGGCGGTCGGGATTACCCTGTTTTTGGTGGAAGTCGGGTTGCAGACTTGCTGGAAACCACAAATCGGGCGGAAAACCGGTCATCAGGGGATTGAAATGCGAAAAAAAACTCCCTTGCTGAATTTTATTTCTTGCACGGGCCCTTGCATCTGGATAAAGTGACAGCGGATTGGTAGAAAAAAGTTATGAGAAATACAAATCTAGAGGGTGTTTGCGGCCTTGAAGGTAAGTCAAAAATGTTCACAGCCCTGACGTGTCTCGCTCTTGGGACTACGGCAGCGTTTGCGGATACTTTCTATGATAATAGCTTTATCGATAATGGTAGGAGCCTTACGCTTCCCAATTCCACTAACATCTGGACAGGTGACGAGATTGTTTTTGGTTTCTGGGATGGCCCAATAGCCGTCACCAATCTGTCCTTTCAATTTCGACTCCAGAACACTGAGCTGAATGAGACGTATACAATGCGGGCCCGCATATACGCAAATGACGGCCCTGCTGTTAATGGCTATGCAACCCCAGGCACGATCCTCTGGCACAGTGGATGGTTTGAGATCGGGCCGACATCGCCCAGTGCAACAGCCGTATGGGATCAGCAGTCAATTGAGGAGACTTTGGGAAATCAACCCCTGTGTATCTGGACCGAGAATGTGACGTTGGCCCTTCAGTATTCAGGCACTGACACTGGAGCCATTGCTGGAGTCGATCTGTTTGGACCTCAGGCGATTGGAGCATCCGGGACCGATTTCTGGTATTACAACGGAACTTCCTGGGAAGCCCTTGTGTTTAATGA
Organism: uncultured Verrucomicrobia subdivision 3 bacterium; assembly: GCA_903913865.1. Classification (GTDB taxonomy): domain Bacteria; phylum Verrucomicrobiota; class Verrucomicrobiia; order Limisphaerales; family UBA8199; genus UBA693. Next base: position 11,151 of record CAIWMU010000017.1, on the reverse strand, counting down.
ATACGCCGTGGATTTTGGTATGAAGATTGAGGGCACGACGATTGTTCCTGAGCCTTCGTCCATTGCCCTTTTTGGGATTGGCGGGTTGGCATTGTGGGTCAGGTCTCGTCGGACAGGTTCAATCAAGAGTGCTTAATTCGGATTAAAGAGGATTTTGATGAATACAAAACATAAATCTATCATTCTGGCCGTTACACTCGCATTGGGTAGCTCCTCGGTGCAATCTGCTGAAGACGCCGCGCCTGCAACGTCGGGTAATTTCAAGGTTGTCCTTTCTTCCACCCAGCCCATTGAAGTTCCCGGCAAGGTCGTGATTCTCCTGAAGAACATGGCAGCAGATAAGCGGGAAGGCTCGCTGAAAGAGTTGATGGCTGCAGTGGCTGCTGTTCAGCCTGCATCTCTCCCGGCCTCTCTGGTGGCCATTTGCAAAATGTATCCGAATCTCGGCGCAAAAGCTGCCGCTGCTGCTGCTGCTGCTTATCCTCGTTCCGCTGCAAAGCTTGCTCAGGTTGCCGCCAGGGTTCTTCCTGCTCAGGCAAATTTGATTGCGGCGGCAGTCGCGGCAGCTGTTCCCCAGTATGCCTCAAGCATCTACGCTGCCATTCCTGGAAGTCAACCTGTCGGGGGGCAGTCCGGCAAGACCGTAACCGGCCCTGTGAGTGGCAAGACCGGAGTGAATGGCGGGGAAACACTCAAGGCGCCTCCGGTCATCTCGACAGAGTATGTTCCAGTTGTTCCATTTGTTGGCACTCGGACAACCGTTGAGTCTACTAACGCGGTCACCCTGCCTCCCGGTGAGCGTGTTTACTCCTCTCCCTAGAGAATAGCCTTACATAGTGCTAATTTTTCGCCAAGGGCCGATTATTTCGGCCCTTTTTTTCTGCCCGGATCTGAGGAGGACAGTTTCGACGGTGGCTTGGGAGTCTGGATGTTCAGCGCTTGTGAAAACGAACAGGAGGGAGGCTTCATGCTGAGGTCCGGATTGGGGTGAGACTGGCTTGATCGCGGCCAATGGGGTGCTTTCCTCTCTGCCCGCTTGCTGGAGATCGCGGGGGCATGAGGGACTGGCGGTTCAACGTCTCTGGACTCGGCTTATTCTGGACACTGTTCGCTCCCCGATTGTGAATCCCACCCTGGATGGTCCTGCGCGTTTGGCGGGATTCGGGGTAGGTCGAACTTGGCCTGGACTTGCGCATTCCCTTTGCAGCCCCAGTCAAGCCCGTGTAATTTGGTGAGAGGGAGAGCCCGGTGCCTTCAATCGGCAGTGTGGTGGATCTTGGGCCGGTCCAAAGAGGTCTGAGGGGTGGAACCGTGGGGATGGAGGAGAACTGAGGGCTGTGAACAGTGGCCCCCCCTCTCCGAAACGGATGGAAAGGGGGGGGGGATTTGGGAGACTTGTCTCAGCGTGATTCCGTCGCTACCAAACCGAAGTCGACGTATTGTCCGCCTGCGGTTTGACGGCAGTGTATGGCTACGAGGTTCTTTCCGGGCTTGAGGGCGGCCACGCCAGCTGGTTGCAGGGGGAAGGCCTCATAACTGCTAACCCAACCACCCGCGTGCAGTGCCAGAACACCGTTGAAATAGACGTCGGCATCCTCATCGTGGTGCAGCCAACCCTGGAGGTTGCGGAGGTTCCCCGGGGGGAGTTGAATTTCACGTCTGAGCCAGATTTCGCTCGTATTCCACTCCGTGCCAACTTTGGCCCCCGGAGTTTCTGTGGTGCCAAATCCGCTCTGCCCCTGTTTCCATGCTGATGCATCGTAGGTGGGAAGATTCCAACCGTTCGCTGGCTTTTCTGTGGTGTAGCTCCAGGAGGAGGTTGATTGATCAGCTGCCGGAACGATGGTGGCCACCTTGGGGGCTTTTGGCATCGGGGCCCACTTGGAGGCGCGGGTCTTGTCGCGGGAGGCCCATTTCTTCCAGACGGCTTTGTCGTAGAGCAACTGGGCGAAGACACCCCCGACGACTGGGCGGGCGGTGAACCCGACTTTCCGGGCGTTTTTAGTTTCATACCAATCTGTCATCGGGGATCGATCCGGTGTCTCATTGAGGAAGGTGAAGATAGGGTCGATCAACGCTTCGAAATCGGCGCGATTCTGGGTCAGGGTGGCTGTCCAGGTGATCCAGTCGAGCTTGGTGTAGTCCTTCCGGTTGTCGAGGGGAAGCCCGTAGCGGTTCTGAATCTTGCGGTAGTAGGCCATTTCCTTGATGGCGACCTCGGCCGGGAATAGGTTCAGGCCCAGGATGCGGTCCCACATGATGTTGTATTTCTGGCTCCAGGAATTCGGCTTGTCGTAGGCGAGCCGGAACTTCTCGCCGTCGTCCGATTCCTTGATCCAGCGCTTGGCGAAGTCCCGGGCCAGGGTGAAGTATTCATTGGCCTTTGCCTTTTCCCCCCGAAGCTCACAAAGCTTGGCGAAGGAACCGAGGCCGCAGATGGCTTTGGCACTCAGATTCACGTTGTGGGCGAGGTGCCCCGCAAAGTCATCCGTGCAGAGCTGGTTCTCAGGATCGAACCCTTTTTCCTTAAGGTAGCCGGCCCACTGTTCCAGTGTCTTCCAATACAGGCTTGCGAAGTTCGCATTACCTTCCATCTCAGCGATGGCAGCCATGAGAATCAGGAGGTTGCCGCTTTCCTCGACAGGCATCTGATTATTGATTCCGCGCTCGCCATCGCCATAAACCTGGCCGTTGGCCTGGGGATAGGTGCCGAGATCGTGCGGGGCGAACGGGAACTTCCAGCGCTCACTTGCCGCGTAGTTCATGAACGGAACCAGAAAGGACTTGGCGAGGGATGGACCGAGTAGCAGGAACTGCGGTGCCATGGGGTAGAAGACATCCGAAGTACCTATGCACCCGTTGGAATGGTTCTCTTTGCAAAATTGGAGCGGCTGCCCGTTCGAGTCTGCCACGAACTTTCCTGCGGCGAAGCACTGACGGTAGGCCAGGGCACCGATTTTGGCATATTTGGCACCCCCTGCGCGGGTGAGGTCGGACATCAACTCGGCATCCAGAGCAGCGCAGCGCTTTTGAAGCTGGGTGTAATCGGCCGCCGCCGCCTTCAGGAGGTCAGCCGCCTCCCACCCATTCCGCCGCCAGTAGGGACGGAGGTTCTGCTTCATGTATTGAATCGAATATTCGTCGTCGTAGGCGAGCATCAACCAGCGCGTTGCGGGCTTCGACGTCAGCTCCAGCGTCTTGAAGCAGAGTTTGGCGCTGACCTTGTTGGCCGTTGCTGCGGTGTCCAACGGTCCGCCGACCAGCGAAGCCTCGGCCTGGGCTTTGGGCGCTGAGAGATAGAGATGGCCCCAGTCGATCCGGAGATCATCCCCTTTTTTGGCGAGAATGGGTTGATCCACGGCCCCCAGTTTCACCGTGGCAAGTTCCTGTCCCCCGCGACCAATGTTCACGAGGGATGCGGTGACTTGTTGTTTGCCTTCATTGACGGCCAGTTCGCCTGAGGCGGAGAACTCGAGGCTTACCTTGTGGGAGGTGCCGTCCGTGGCCCGGAATTCATAGGTCACATAGGTGACAGGCCGGGAGAGGATATCGATATCCTCAGGCAGGGCGGGGGTCGTGAAGGTGAGAGTAAGGCCTACGCCGGAGCCTTCGAAGGTGTAAATGGTGCGCGTGGGCAGCACATCCAGCCCGGTCTGGCGAAGTGCGGGGGCCGCAGCAGGTTCAGACCCCATGACGCGGAAGTTGTTGCCATCAATGGTCACGAGGCTCTCAAGGCGATGGGGCTTGCCGGTCCAGTGGGTCGTATTCCCGTCCGTCAGGTTGTCGGAGGGGGACCAGACGCTGAAGTAGGGGTCGCAGGACACGAGCGGCACGGAAGGGGGGCGGAAAGCCTGTGCCTGGACTGACTGGGCATCTGTAAGCAGCGCTGCCGCACATAAGGCGGAGCAGCTTAGGAATCGGGAGGCGATGTTCGTTATCATGTCTTATGGATTTATCAGCCGTTGAACGGGTTGTTCTGCGGGGCGTTTGTATTTCAAGGTTAGACTACCAAAAGGATGGGGGGGAGTCATGTGGCATAAATTGGCCACAATTGGTGTGGGAAATTATGGTGTGCCCACGGGTGTGGTGGAGACCCGGAAGAACGTGTCCCCCGGAGGCGGATTTGTTTCGAGAACGGACCGGTAGCCCAAAGATAGCAACCGCCCTTGCAGAATGTTCCATTGGGACAGATCCGGAGAGCTTTCCACCCGATAGAATTGTCCCGGGAGGGATTCCCATTCCAGACGGGTTAGGGTGGGGGTATGGTTGAGTGGCAATAGTTTGAACGGATGGGCAAAAGGGTGGCTGAAAACCATGAGCACAGGAAGGTGGTCTGAGGCGGTGGCGGAGTCTGTGCCGAGCAGAAACGGGGGGCGGTTGGTGAGGATGTCGCTACGGAAGACCTGACCATCGATGATATTCGACCAGAGTATCGGGCATGGGAGCAGGTAATCAAACCGGACGTTCAGTCTGGACCGGATCGACAGGGTTAATTCAGCACTGGTGAGCGGATTGATCGGGGTGGTCAGTTGCAACCCCGTGGGGGGGCTGATGAGCGTTTGGATCGGATGGGCTGTGGTGTAGCGATTTGTATCCGGTCGAGAGACATCCTCATTCAGATCACCACACAGGATATAGGGCTGGAGCGAATTGGTTTTGAGGTAAACAGTGCTCAGAAAGTTGGAGATTGCGGCCGCCTCCGCGCCGCGTTTCAAGGCGTCATCTGGCGGGGATGTTGTGGTGGCTTTGAGATGAGCAACAAAGACGTTGAGCGGCTGGGGGAAATTGGTGATCGCGATTTGCGCCTGGAAGAGGTCGCGGGTGAACCGACCGGGGTAGCCGAAAGGGGTGAGATCGGAATTGTCGAGCCAACTGTGTGAAAGAGAGATGGGCCAGCGGCTGATCACCCCACTTCTGATGTAGCCATCCGTCCCGGAGCTGACTGCTAGATAGTAGCCCTGGAGGAAGGCCGACACAAAGTTCGTCATCTGCCACCATTGGTCATTCGGGATTTCGTTCAGGGCGAGAATGTCGGGATGCAGGTGGTTGAGCAGGCGGCCGATGGCCTGAATTTGGGGAGAATTCGTGGACCAGTCGGTTGCGCCATTTCCGTTGGCATTGAAAGAGAGAATCGACAGGTTTGGGAATTCGGGGGAGGAGGGAGTGTTGACCACCAACTCAGCCGGGCTGCTGAGAATGATGCCAGCCCGGTTGCTGACACTGATGGTGTAGAGTCCGGCCTGATTCGGGGTGATGTTTGTGAGGATCAGGGAGAGGTTCGTTTGGGAGGGGATGTCGATGCCCTGAAATTGCCACTGGTAAAACAGAGGGGGATCGCCGCCCGCAGAGGCCTGGAATTGCACAGATCCACCCTGCAGAACCACCTGACTTGGGGGCTGGGAGAAAAAGAATGGCGGACGGACGGCTGTCCCTTCTGGAAGGACCTCCGGGAAGGTTGTGGCGATGGAGAGATCATCAAGTTGGAGAGTGCCCATGCCGTTGAGGCTGGCGTAGGATTCGCGGAGGGCGAACGTGGACACAGTCACCGGCGTGCCGGCATCGATCGCCGATGTGGAAGGATCGGATTCCGAAGTTGGATTGATCCACAGGGTGGTTGCGGCGTTGCTGACCGCGTAACGGAGGGCGATCTGGCAGGAGGTATCCAACGCCAGATCAAAGGGTGCAACGGTGGATGCGGTGCTGGAGGAGCGGGAGATTCCAAATCTCAGGCAGCCGGGTGCCGCTCCATTTGTGGTGGCAAATAGCCGGCAGGTGAATCCACTTGTGCCGGTGGTCTTGAAATGGGCAAAACACTCGCCGTTGCCAGTGGGCAGGGATATAAATCTGACCGAGAATCCGGCGTAGAGAATGGTGTTGCTCGATGCCGGATAGGGCTGCCCTGAAACTGTTACCGAGACGTCCTCAGTATTTGTCTGGGAAAGCAGAGCCCGGCCCGTCACAACGCGCACCTGCCCGGTCGTTCCGCTGTGGGTGAGCCAGGCCCCTCCTGCTGCGGACACAAGCGGACCATCCGGGTAGTCGAACGACTCCCGGAGGAGGATCGTGGCGCGTGCGTTGTTGGACGCGGCCTGCAGAAGCAGGCAGACCGCCAGGAGGCTGAAAATCCAGCCCCTGATGCCGGACCGGCCACTTGTCCATCTGACTGCGGTCCCGGGGGACTCCATGGCGGTAGCGGTTGGCTCGCGACCGGAGGCCTGCTGAAATTGCGGTCCCGAGCGTGTCGCGCAAACCGATCCTACATCAGACATTGGCGCTTTCCCTTCCGAGCTCCGTTTTAAGGGCGACCAGTGAGAGGTTGATATCCCGCAGGAACGCCAGAAGTGAGCCGATGAGCATGAGCAGGCAGCCGATGAACAGGATCACGCTGACCAGAATGAATTCCACACGCAGGAAAGCGAACAGGAAGGAAGAGATGACAAGAACAGCAGCCAGCAGGACGCTGACTGTGGCAAAGGTGATCGCCATGCGAAGCAGCCTTGCCCGCTTGAAGAGGATATCGAGCTGCGATTCCAGCCGCAGGTGGTCCTGTTCGGGGGCGCGGCGGAGGGCATCGCCCAGCTGGCGGGAACGGTCCACGACGCGGCCGAGGCGGTTCGTCATGGATAACAAAAGCAGTCCGACGCCCGAAATCAGAATGACCGGGCTGACGGACACCTGCAGAAGGGACATGAGTTCAGTGAATCGCATGGTGATAATCCTAGGTTGGCTGCGGGGATGGTTTAAGCAGCCAGTCGAATGAACCATAGCGCAGATGTCCGGAACATACAACCCATTCCGTCATCCCTGATTTCATTGAAATTCCGTGCCAATCTCGAAGCTGATCCTTCCATCGGGGTGCTGCCGGATCTGTTGCAGATGGATCGCAGTGCCGCCAGCCAGCTGTGGGCGGCTGGAGGGAACCGTGAAGGGGGTGAAGGAGTCGTTGGCGCCGCTGGGATATGGAACCGAGCCGGGGAACACACGGGGTCCGGCGGGTCCCTCCACGCCGTGGGACTCCTCCAGGATCAGCCGGTTGCCCACCACACGCCAGATGAGCAGGCCGGTTGCGGCAAGGCTCCGGTCAAATCCCCGCTTCTGACGGTTCTCCAGCAGGAAGTATTCGGACCCGTCCGGCCGGATGAGGATTTTGTAGCACTGGTTGGTGGTGCTTTCGATGGGGGACAGGAGCAGCTTTTGGCGGACCGAGGGATCGATGGTTGCGGGACGGAGCCAGCCGAGTTGCTCCTTGCACCAGACTGAGAAGTGCTGGGGGCGTCCTTCGCCAGCCTGATTGGACATGGCGCACCAGGCTCCCACGCCCTCGGAGCCGGGATTTTCGGCCCGCGCATAGAGGTCGGGCAGGCCGAGGATGTGGCCGAACTCATGGCAAAAGACGCTGATGTTCGCCATTCGGGAGCCACCTTCGGGACAGATCACGTAGGACCAGTTTTTGCCCTCGTATGTGGTTGAGCTGCGGTGCGGCCAGAAAAGCGTCCCCCGGTTTGCAGTGGCAAAGCGGTCGCCCGCGTAGATGATCGTCAGCCCGTCGAAGCCGGTCAGGGCCCCTTTTGGCTCCCGGGCAAGCAACTTGTCCAGCACCTCCTTGAAAAACTCGGAACGGGAGCGCCGACTGGCGGTTCCCTGTGAGTAATCGGCCCGGCTTTTGGGCAGCTTAACCCAGTCAAAAACCTTTCCCTCAAAAGAGAATTGGTTGCAGGAGACCTCCCGGTAATAATCGTTCACACTCCCGTGCGTGATCTGGCCGGTGGCGTTTGTCGCGGCGTCCAGAACGTTTGTGCTGAAGAACAGGCGGTTCCAGTCGGGGGCCGTTACCTTGAGGTTGTGGGGAGTGTCGGCGAATTCCACGCCGATGACCGCGAGCCGGTAGCGGGGTTGCTTCCATACCCGGCGGGCTGCGTAGGGTTGTTCCCCTTCCGGAGCCGGAGCAGGGGCCAGTTGAGTCTGGAATTTTTGCTCCACATCCCCACGGCGATAGACCACAGAAACGGTGTCACCCGCCTCGTGAATGGAGAGGGCATCGGTGAGGCTGCTGCTTGCCAGCAGGGATGCACCGTCGATTTTCAAGAGAATATCACCCACTTTCAGACCGGCTTTTGCCGCAGGGAGATCCTTGGAGATGGAGGTGATCTTCAGCCCCTCCCCATCGTCGAGCGAGGAAACCTGGATGCCGAGGATGCCACGCTGCTCAGCCAGTCGAAGCGGACGACTGGGCGATCCAAGGGTCAGTTGCAGCAGTTGGGTTTTGCTGTCCCTCCGCAGCGAGAGGGGCACGGATGATCCTGCTCCACGGGCCTGAACGTCATCCCGGAATTGCCCGGGGGATTTGATTGCCTTGCGGTCGAATTCAAGGAGGACATCGCCGATGCGAATACCGGCGGCTGCCGCCGGGGAGTCGAGTGCCACAGCCCGGACGGGCCAACCGCCCGAGCCCTTGGTTCCCAGTTCAACGCCGATATAGCCTGGCTGATCCGCGGTCCGTGTGGTTTGGGGACGGGGAGTCGCCTTGATGGCAGTCTCCACCGTGGCGTAGTTCCGGACATCCGGCAGTTCCAAAGCGGTTGCAGCCGCCAGGAGGGAGGCCAAGAGCAGGGGAATCCAGAGCAGGCTTGGGTGGCGCATGGAAAAAATGCGGCCAACCCGGTGTGGGCTGGCCGTTGAGAGCGGGTCAATTCCGGTCCGGCATGGGGGAATCAGATGAACTCGTTCATCAGGTTCTCGAGAAGTTCCTGGCGACCGCTGGTGTTCGGTGCTGCCTCGCCCTTCTTGAGCATGTAGGCTTCGAGATCCTTGAAGGAGGCCTTGCCGGATTCGATTTTTGCACCAATCCCGCTATCCCAGGAGCTGTAGCGCTGGGTGATAAACTCGCCGAGGCGTCCATCCCGGTTGATGGCGGAGGCGATCTTCAATCCACGGGCGAAGGCATCCATGCCGCCAATGTGGGCATGGAACAGATCGACCGGTTCGAAACTCTCACGGCGGACCTTGGCGTCGAAGTTCGTTCCGCCGGTGGTGAACCCGCCCATGGATTGGATGCAGAGCATGATCTCAGTGGTGAGATAGATGTTTGTGGGGAACTGGTCGGTGTCCCACCCGAGGAGGAGGTCGCCGGTGTTGGCATCGATCGAGCCAAGGGCATTTGCGGCGATGGCGACTTCCATCTCATGCTGCATGGAGTGGCCGGCGAGCGTGGCGTGGTTTGTTTCCAGATTCAGTTTGAAGTCGTTCAGCAGGCCGTATTCCCGGAGGAAGTTCAGGCAGGCTGCCGCATCGGAATCATACTGGTGCTTTGTGGGCTCCTTGGGCTTGGGCTCGATGTAGAACTGGCCCTTGAAACCGATCTCCTTTTTATATGCCGCCGCCATGTGGAGGAACTTGCCGAGGTGATCCATCTCCCGCTTGAGATCGGTGTTGAGCAGGGTGCTGTAGCCCTCGCGACCGCCCCAGAACACATAGCCCTCCCCCTTGAGCTGGTGGGTGACTTCGATCGCCTTTTTGACCTGGGCCGCCGCATAGGCAAAGACATCGGCGTTGCAACTGGTTGCGGCACCATGTGCGAAGCGGGGATGCACGAAGAGGCAGGCTGTGCCCCAGAGCAGCTTCACCCCTGTGCGTTCCTGCTCCTTCGCCAGAAGACCGGCGATCCGGTCGAAATTCCGGTTCGTCTCCGAGAGGTTTTTCCCTTCCGGTGCCACATCCCGGTCATGGAAGGCGTAAAAGGGTGCCCCCAGTTTTTCAAGAAATTCAAAGGCCACCTTCACGCGGGTCTCAGCCATCTTCAGTGAGTTGGTGCCGTCCTCCCACGGGCGGATGGCTGTGCCTGCGCCGAACATGTCGGCGAGCTGGCCCCGGATGGTGTGCCAGTAGGTCACCGAGAAGCGGAGGTGATCCTTCAGGGTCTTACCATCAAGAACTTCATCGGGGTTGTAATGTTTGAAGGCGAGGGGATTCTTGGACTTGGGACCCTCGTATTGGATCTTTGAAATGCCCGGGAAAAATTCTTTCGTTGTTTTCTTCATAGGTTGTTTAACGCGTTGATCAAAAGCTAGAGAGGTGCCATCCCTCCCGCAAGTGGGAAAGGATGGGGCCGCCTCAAAAAATGTCGCCAGAACGGATTTGGTGCTCTCCATCCAGTTCTGGACGGCTTGGGCTTTGAATGCGGGATCAAATTTCCGTTGGACCTCTCCGGCACTTGTATGGGCACTTTCATGGTCCCGTGTCTTCCTTAATTCACTGTCCGTCAATTCGGGGAAACCTCAACCTCAAAAAGTCTCACGCGAAGACGCCAAGGCGCGAAGAAGAGACAGGATTCGGGTGTTCGGCGCCCCGGGGGCTTTGGGCGACAAACTCTGTTCGGAGCGGATGGTCTTTCCCTCCGCGTTCTCCGCGGCTCCGCGTGATGCATTCCCTTCGGTGGGACCCGGAAAAAGTCTCACGCGAAGACGCCAAGGCGCGAAGTAAATGGGTCAGACCATAGCATTTTTTATTTTGCATTTGTTTTCTCTCCAGGCTGGTTGAGATTCTCGTTGACCGATTCCTTCGCCTGAGCACGCATCCATCCGCCGCTCCAACTCCGCCCGCCCCGCCCCATTGTCCCGCATGATGCCGTGTTCCCCGAGCAGCCGATCGATTCGCATCCACGCGGGCCGATGCTTCGGCACCGCCAGATACCACATCAGGCTGCTCCACGGATACCCTGGCAACCGCTCCTCCCTTTGGAGCAGCCTGGCCCGCACCGGGTTCAAATGCACATAGTCACAGACCGTCTTGAGATATCCCGTGCCGCCGCCCTCCACCAGCAAAGCCTTGTAGCGTCCGCCAAAGACGTGCCCGAAAAGTTTGTCCGATGGTTGAGCCGGATGGTGTAGGCGCTCAGAAGCCAGCGCATACCTTCCACCAGGTTGGCATTGGGCGTTTCGACCACCAGGTGAAAATGGTTGCTCATGAGGCAGTACGCATGCACCTGCCACCCCGTCTTCAGGCAGGCCTGCGCCAGCGTCCTGAGAAAATCGTGCCGATCGACATCGTTTACGAAGATGGCTTCGCGCCGATCTCCCCGGCTGACCACATGGTAAATCGCTCCAGGATATTGCACTCGCGGTTTGCGCGGCATGGTCCAAACCTGCCACCATT
>CAIWMU010000016.1 GCA_903913865.1 uncultured Verrucomicrobia subdivision 3 bacterium | reverse complement strand
TGGCGGAGGGCCTTTTGCGCGGGAGGCTCGGTGGCGGCGGCCCGTTTCCGCAGGGCCAGCCACACAACTCCGGCGATGCCGAAACAGGCGGCGATGGAGCCGAGGGAGATGCTGGTGCGGTGCTCCTCCCAGACGGTGGGGGCGATGACCGGTTTGGGCGGTTTGAGCGGGGGAATCGGCTCCGGTTTGGTCTGGGCGGCAAGGGTCCCGGCCAGCAGCAGGGCGGCCAGAAGGATGGCCCGGCATGAAAGGTTGCGGGAGCGGATCATCCGCGCCTCCTGCCCCGGCGGGTTTCGAAGAAGCGTTGGAGGGTCGTGGCGTAGGGTTCCGCCGTGCTGAAGCGCAGCGTTTCGACCCCCGCCCGGCGCATGGAGCGGTCCAGATCCTCCAGTCGTGCGGCATTGACCTCGCCAAATTTGGCGCGGACGGCGGCGCGGGAGGAGTCGAGTTCCAGCAGTTCGCCGCTTTCCGAATCCTCCAGGGTGAGCAGCCCGGCATCGGGCAGCTCGCTTTCCCGGGGATCGTGGAGGTGGATGCAGACGAGGTCGTGCCGGGCGTTGGTCAGCCCCAGTTCATCCAGGGTGCCCCGGCCGGACTGGGTGGCGGGCGCGCCGAGGTCGTGGAGAAAATCGGTCAGCAGGAACACAAACGAGCGCCGGGCGAGGGCATGGTTCAGGAAGGTCAGGGCCGCCGGGATGTTGGTGCCCTTGTGTTTTGGCTGGAAAGAGATGAGTTCGCGAAAGATGCGCAGGATGTGCCTGCGGCCCTTGCGGGGCGGTAGGAACAGCTCCACTCGGTCAGAGAAGAGGAGCAGGGCCACCTTGTCGCTGCTGCGGGAGGCGCTCATGGCTAGGGTGGCGGCGATTTCTGTCGCAAATTCCCTCTTGGTACGGTCGCAGGAGCCGAAACCGGAGGATGCGGAGACATCCACAGCGAGGACCACACCCAGTTCACGCTCCTCGCGGTAGCGTTTCACGAAGGGGCGGCCCATCCTGTAGGTCACGTTCCAGTCAATATCCCGGACCTCATCCCCCGGCATGTATTCGCGGAGTTCCTCGAAATCCATGCCGCGCCCCTTGAAGTGGCTGAGGTATGCACCGACCATGGTGTCATTCACCAGGCGGTTTGTGCGCACCTCGATACGGCGGACGGATTCGAGCAGTTCCTTGAGGTTCATGCGCCGGATCAGGGCACTGGCACCGCGTTGAAGATTTTCTTGATGATGGCATCGGTCGTCACCGCCTGGGCCTCCGCCTCGTAGGTGATGATGATGCGGTGGCGGAGGACATCCGGTCCGATGGATTTGACATCCTCGGGGGTCACGTAGGTGCGGCCCTGCAGGAGAGCCCAGGCCTTGGCGGCGAGGGTGAGATAGATCGTGGCGCGCGGGGATGCCCCGAACTGGATCAGGTGCTTCAGGTCGAGCTTGTATTTCTCCGGATTCCGCGAGGCAAACACCAGGTGGACGATGTAATCCCGCACCTTTTCATCCACGTGGATCTGATCCACCAGCTTGCGGGTGCGGACGATCTCATCGAGGTCGATGACCGGCTGCACCTTCGTTTCCGGCGCGGTGAAGGCCATGCGGTCGAGGATGCGGCGTTCCTCCTCGAAATTCGGGTAGTCGAGCAGCACCTTGAACATGAAACGGTCCACCTGAGCTTCGGGCAGGGGGTAGGTCCCCTCCTGATCGATGGGGTTTTCCGTGGCCAGCACGAGAAACGGGGAGGGCAGCGCCATTGTCTCGCCGCCGAGGGTCACCTGCCGCTCCTGCATCGCCTCGAGCAGGGCGGATTGCACCTTGGCGGGTGCCCGGTTGATTTCATCGGCCAGCAGGAAATTGGCGAACACAGGGCCCTTCGTGGCGTGGTATTTGCCATCCTGCGGGCTGTAGATGAGGGTGCCCACGATGTCGGCGGGGAGGAGATCGGGGGTGAACTGGATCCGGCGGAAGGAGGCCTGGATGGCGGTGGCCATCGTGCGGACGCTCAGGGTCTTGGCGAGTCCGGGCACGCCCTCGAGGAGCACATGCCCGTTGGCGAGCAACCCTGCCAGTAAACGGTCCACCAGTTGTTCCTGGCCAACGATGACCCGGCCCACTTCCTGTCGCAACCGGCCGATCCATGCGGTGGCGGTTTGGACTTGTTCTGCCAATTGTGCGCTCATGAGTGGATGAATCTAGCAATCCCACCAAGTTTCTCAAGTATTGTAGTGGGAAATACGTGTGAACGAAACCGGGGGGGTGAAGCAGGAGAGGGGAGGGGATGGGAAAATTAAGAATTAGGAATTAAGAATTAAAAATTGGGGAGGGGGGGAGGGATTATCCGCAGATGAACGCAGATTAACCCGACTTTCGCACGACCCTCGTTAAGTTGTTGATGATCAGGCCTCGAAATATTTAGGCACTACAAAGTCGTTGTGGTTTGGACTTCCAATTTTGTCTTTGGAAGGTCCTTCCAGTTCACCTTGAGTTTGTCATAGACCGT
>CAIWMU010000015.1 GCA_903913865.1 uncultured Verrucomicrobia subdivision 3 bacterium | reverse complement strand
GTGAACTGGAAGGACCTTCCAAAGACAAAATTGGAAGTCCAAACCACAACGACTTTGTAGTGCCTAAATATTTCGAGGCCTGATCATCAACAACTTAACGAGGGTCGTGCGAAAGTCGGGTTAAGCGGTGGATCATGATTCTTCCCGTGGCAGCTTCAACGGTGACTGGCTGGATGCCTCGAGACAGGACCGTCCTGCAGCGGACGCCCTGATGCATCAGCCCTTGCATCGCAGCCTTTCTCCCACGGTGGCTGTTTAGATTCGGAACAGCCATTCCTACTTTCCGGGCAGATATCGAAAATGAAGTTTCTTTAATACCCCCCGGCGAGGATCACCGCCCTCCCGGCTGGAGGATTGCATACTCCTGTTTAGATTACCCGGACCACTTCCGAGATATATCCACATTTAGGAAGCCCGCAGAAAAAGAAAAGGGCCCGGAACTGGGATCAACCAATTCCGGGCCCTGGAGTGAAGTCCTGCAGAAGCCGCCGGGCAGATGCACCCGGCAGCCTCATCTCACATTACATGTGGGCGATGATATTATCCCCGAACGCCGAGCACTTGATCTCGGTGGCGCCTTCCATGAGGCGGGCGAAGTCATAGGTGACCCGCTTGGAAGCGATGGCACCATCCAATCCCTTGAGGATCAGATCCGCAGCCTCAACCCAGCCGAGATAGCGGAACATCATTTCGCCGCTGAGAACCACGCTGCCGGGGTTCACACGGTCCAGATTCGCATACTTGGGAGCTGTGCCGTGGGTGGCTTCGAAGATGGCGTGACCTGAGACGTAGTTGATATTACCCCCCGGAGCGATGCCGATGCCTCCGACCTGCGCGGCAAGGGCATCGCTGAGGTAATCGCCGTTCAGGTTCAGGGTGGCGATGACATCAAAATCCTCCGGGCGGGTGAGCACCTGCTGAAGGGTGATGTCCGCGATGGCATCCTTGATCACCAGACCCGCACCGGGCTTGCCCTCGGGAATGCGGCACCAAGGACCCCCATCGATCTCGACTGCGCCGAAGAACTGCTTCGCGGTCTGGTAACCCCAATCCCGGAAGGCTCCCTCGGTATATTTCATGATGTTGCCCTTGTGGACGAGGGTAACACTCTTGCGACCGCTGGTGATCGCATAGGAGATCGCGCTGTGGATCAACCGCACGCTGCCGGAATAGCTTACGGGCTTGACCCCGATGCCAACCTGCACGTCGTTATTCATCCCTTCGACGCCAACCGACTTCCAGAACTCCTCAGACTTTGACTGGGTGTTGAACCGGATTTTTGAGAAGTCCTTCGGGGCCTGCTGCGCAATGAAATCCAGCAAAGCCTGGGCCTGGGGTGTCCCTGCGGCGTATTCGATGCCGGCATAGATGTCCTCGGTGTTTTCGCGGAAGATCACCATGTTGACCTTTTCCGGACGCTTCACCGGGCTCGGCACGCCGCGAAAATATTGCACGGGACGCAGGCAGACGTAGAGGTCCAGCATCTGGCGCAGGGCCACATTCAGGGAACGGATGCCCCCGCCAACGGGAGTTGTGAGCGGCCCCTTGATGCCGACGAGATACTCCTGGAATGCGGCGACGGTGTCATCCGGCAGCCAGTTGTCGAACTTGTTTTTGGCGGCCTCCCCGGCGAACACTTCAAACCAGGAAACCTTGCGCTTGCCGCCGTAGGCCTTCGCAACTGCGGCGTCAAATACGCGCACGCTTGCGGCCCAGATGTCAGGACCTGTGCCATCGCCCCGGATGAACGGAAGGATGGGATTCTCGGGAACCTGAAGCTTCCCGCCTTGCACTGAGATTTTGCCGCCCGCGGGCGGAGTGATGTCTTTATATGCCATTGTAGTTTGTGGTTATAGTGTTAAAAAACGGGTCATCCCGGGAAAGTTTTCGATCATTGGACGAATTGGCCCTGTTCACCGGCATTTGCCACCTCGGCACGAACACCGGCGAGGATATGCTCCACCGTGAGGCCATACTTCCTGCGTAGGTCATCCACCGTGGTGGCATGTTCAATGAACCGGTCCGGCCAGCCAATATGCAACACCGGTTTCAAAATGCGCTTCTGGTTGAGGAACTCGAGCACCGCGCTTCCATATCCGCCGACAATCGCATGATCCTCCAGCGTGACGATCACATCGGCAGCGCGTGCATAGGATTCCGTGACGGTTGTATCGAGGGGCTTCGCAAAGCGTGGGTTGATCACGGCCACATCGAAACCCTCCGCCGCGAGGGCGGATGCCGCCTGGCGGGCCATGCCGCAAAGGTTCCCCAGGCCAAACAGGACCACCTTGCGGCCACCCGTGCCTGAGAATTCGCGCAATACCTCTGCCTTGCCCACTTCCAGCAGGGCGGGCTGCGCCTTGACGGGAACCCCTTCCGCAGGACCCCGGGGATAGCGGATGAAACTGGGATGCTTCTGGCGCGTGGCGGTGAACATCATGTCCACCAGCTCATCCTCATCCTTGGGAGCCATGAGGATGCAGTTTGGCACATGCCTCAGGTATGAGATATCGAACAACCCGTGATGGGTGGGACCGTCCTGCGCTGAGAGGCCGGCGCGATCCATGCAGAAGATCACCGGCAGTTCCTGCAACGCCGCATCATGCACGATGCAATCGTATGCACGCTGGAGGAAGGTCGAATAGATCGCGCAGACCGGGCGGTAGCCCATCGTGGCCATGCCGCAGGCGAAAATGACGGCGTGCTCCTCGGCAATGCCCACATCGTAGTAGCGCTGGGGCATGGCCTTTTCCAGAATCTTCAGGCTGGTTCCACTTGGCATCGCGGCGGTGATACCCACCACCGATTCATCCTTCTGACACAGCCTCACCAGGGCGTGGCCAAACACATCCTGCCAGTTCGGAGGTGTGCCGGACTGCACCGGTATGGTTGCTCCCGTGGCCGCATCATAAGGCCCGAGGCCATGAAATTTTTCAGGATTGTTGAGTGCCGCCTCAAACCCCTTCCCCTTTTTCGTCAACACATGGATGACGATCGGGTGATCGCAGGTCTTGGCAAATTCCAGCGTGCTCATCAGCAGGGGCAGGTCATGCCCGTCAATGGGCCCAAGATACCGGATCCCCATTTCCTCAAAGATCAGGCTACTGCCGTAGCCACCGCGACCATCCGCTTGTGCCGCTGTCTGTGCCGGGTGCAACCCGACCTCGGTGATCGCCCCCTTGAACCCCTCCTCAGCCTTGTGGGCCAGTTTCAGGGCAAGTTCCCCCTTCGGCAGGCACCTCAGGAACTTCTCAAAATCCCGTGCAAGCTTGTTGTAGGAGGGATTTGTGATCAGCTTGCTCAGGTAATTGGAAATCGCCCCGACGTTCTTGGCGATGCTCCACTCATTGTCGTTCAGAATTCCAATGAAGCGCTTCGTCGTGTGGGCGATGTTGTTCATCGCCTCGAAGGAAATGCCGTTGGTCAGCGCCGCATCCCCAAAAATCGAGATAACGTGCTCGGAACCACCCTTCTGATCGCGCCCGGCACAAATTCCAAGGGCGGCCGAAAGTGCGGTGCCCGCGTGTGCGGCCCCGTAGCAGTCGTGCTCACTCTCACTCCGGAGTGCGAATCCGCAAAGCCCGTTGGTGCTCCGGATGGTATGAAAACGATCCCGTCGCCCGGTCAGCAGCTTGTGCACATAGCACTGGTGGCTCACATCCCAGATGAACTTGTCCCGGGGGGTGTCGAAAACGGCGTGCAGGGCAATGGTCAACTCCACCACCCCAAGGTTGGGACCCAAATGCCCTCCATTCCTCGCAAGCTTGGTAATCAACTCCTGCCGAACTTCCTGGGCAAGGATCAACAACTGGTCCGGAGTCAATTTCTTGACCTGACCAGGCTGTCCCACCATATCGAGGTATCCGTTCATATCTAATCTTCCGAAGCCTCCGGCGACATCCTTTCCAATTTCAATTCACCGGCAGACGTCTGCTCCAGACGCTGAATCTTGAGTTCCGCCTCAGCCAAACGGCTCTGGCAAACCTGCACAAGCTTCGCGCCTTCCTCATACTTTGCAAGCAGGGTATCCAAAGGCATTTCAGACGATTCCATCGCTTCAACGATGGTTTCCAGCTTCTTCAGCGCCTCTTCAAACCGCACGGGTGCGTCTTTGGCGGAACCCTGCCCTGTGTTTCTGGGAGCATTCGACACGAAGGGAATCTAAGCCAAAGAAGTCCCATTCGTCCAGCATGGACTGCCCTTCTGCAAAACCCAGCCGGCTCGCAGGTCGACCCGGCTCCAAATTCAAGGGGTTGAATTCACAGCACCAGCCACTACACTCAACTTTGCTATGAATCCACAAGGCATCCAGATGCATTCCCTTGGCCCCAAACCCATGCGCAGCCTGAATCCAGCAACCGGCGACCTGCTCCGTGAGATTGCCACGGACTCCCCGGCCACGGTCGAGACCAAGATGGCACAATCCCTCCATACCTTCAAATCGTGGCGGATGGTTCCGCCCGGGGATCGAAGCGCTCTTTTGCTCAGGGCTGCAGAGGTGCTGGAAAGGGATGAACCCGAACTGGCCACCCTGATGACCCTTGAGATGGGTAAACCCATCACCGCCGCCAGACAGGAGGTTCGCAAATGCGCCATGACCTGCCGCTTTTACGCCCAACATGGGGAATCCTTCCTGCGGGACGAACAGGTTGCCATCGAAGGCACCCGCAGCTTCATCCGGCACCAGCCACTCGGCCCCATCCTCGCTGTGATGCCCTGGAATTTCCCGTTCTGGCAGGTGTTCCGCTTCGCAGCCCCCGCACTGATGGCCGGGAATGTCGGCCTGCTGAAGCACGCCTCCAACGTCCCGCAATGTGCAATCGCCATCGAATCCGTTTTCCTCAAGGCCGGCTTTCCTCCGGGAGCATTCCAAACTCTCCTCATCGGGAGTGAGGCTGTTGCGGGCATCATTGGGGATCGCCGTATTCGTGCGGCCACCCTCACCGGCAGTCTGGATGCCGGATCCAAGGTGGCCGCCCTTGCCGGCCGCCACATCAAAAAAACAGTGCTCGAACTCGGCGGCAGCGATCCATTCATCGTGATGCCCAGCGCCGATCTCAACCGGGCCACCGCAACCGCCGTCCGCGCCCGCACCCTCAACAACGGACAATCCTGCATCGCCGCCAAGCGCTTCATCCTGCACCGGGACATCGCCCAGCCGTTTCAAGAGCTCTTCGTTTCCCGCATGGCGGCCCTAAACATGGGCGACCCCATGGACCCCAACACGGATATCGGCCCTCTGGCCACCGCCGCCGTGCGCGATGATCTGGACCGGCAGGTCCGCGAATCTGCCGCAATGGGGGCCAGAATCCTTCTGGGTGGCCATGTCCATTCAGGAGCGGGCTGGTTTTATCCTCCCACCGTCCTGAGCGACATCCCCCCGGGATCCCCGGCCGCAACCGAAGAGTTGTTCGGTCCCGTGGCAGGGTTGTTCACGGTGAATGACATCCATCAGGCGATTGACCTGGCGAACGATTCAGAGTTCGGTCTCGGCTCCAGCTTTTGGTCGAATGATGCCGAAGAACAGGAACTCTTTATTGAACGAATTGAGGCAGGCGCCGCCTTCGTCAACGGCATGGTGGCTTCCGATCCCCGCATCCCCTTTGGGGGTATCAAGCTCTCCGGCTACGGTCGTGAACTCGGCTGCCACGGATTGCGCGAGTTTTTGAACCTCAAGACCGTCTGCATCCACCAGCCGCCGCCCTGATGCATCGGCCGTTTTTACCTTTCGGAATCGACCGACCTGGCCTAAGGTCGTTCCAGATGCGACCCGCGCTGAATTCATTCAACCCCGTCGGCAGCCGCCAACCGGCAAAACTTCCGGCCAAAGGGACCGGTGTGCCGTGGATCGCAACCCGCCGTTCATAACCGCCCATGGATCCAAAATCACTCATTGACGGCCTGATCTTGTATCTGGGCCTGCTGGTGCTCCTCACATTCCACGAGTTCGGTCACGCCTGGATGGCCTGGAAGTGCGGGGATGACACAGCCCGCCTGCAGGGCCGGGTGACCCTGAATCCGCTCGCGCACATGGATCTCTGGGGAACGGTGATCCTGCCTCTGGCAATGATCTTCCTCTCCCCGGGGATCGGCCGGTTTTTGGTCGGCTGGGCCAAACCGGTGCCCGTAAACCCCGCGAACCTGCGGAACAAGAAACTGGACGATATTCTGGTAACGCTCGCGGGACCGTGGATGAACCTGATGCTTGCGGTTTTACTGTTGGGGATTGCGAAAATCGGAATGATGGCCGGTTCGGCCAGCACGCTGGAATTGTGCAGCAACATGGCCCGTCTGAGCCTTGTCCTCTGCTTCTTCAACCTCATTCCCATCCCTCCACTGGATGGATCCCAGGTGGTGAGGGTGTTGACGGGGATGAGCTACGAGACCTACAACAAGATCGCCCGCTTTGGATTCATCATTGTGATCCTCGTCCTGCAAATCCCGATCGTCCGCCAATTACTGGCGGTGATCACCGGTACATCCTGGCGCATCATCGCCGGATGGATGGGCGTTGGCGGCCTCTAAGGCCCCGACGAACTGAGCAAGCCGGATCTCTCAGCCGCGCATCGCGGCCAGATCCTCTTTGCGCTGACGCAGACTGCGGAAAAATTCGTAACCCTCGCGGCAACGGCGCACCATGACATCCTTGTCTTCAAGCATCGTCTTGATGATCCGAAGGATCGGTTTCGGCCGGAGGTAGTAGGCCCGGTAGAAACGGTCCACCGCCTCAAAAATCTCATCCTTGCTCAGACCGGGATATTCCAGGGCGCTTTGCTGGAAACCATCCAACTCAACGAGGTCGGTCTTGTCCTTCTTGGTGAACCAGCCGTTCTGCCGCGCCATCTCGAACAACTCCGTCCCGGGATACGGCGCCGCAAGTGAGACTTGCAGGCTGAACACATCCAACTCCTGGGCAAAGCGGATGGTGTTCTCGATGCTCTGCGGGGTTTCCACCGGCAACCCGAGAATAAAGGTGCCGTGAATCACCACGCCCGCCTTGTGGCAGGAGGTCGTGAAACGGCGCATTTCATCCATCGTCACACCCTTTTTGATCCGGGTGAGGATGTCGTCATTGCCGCTTTCGTATCCCACCAGAAAAAGCCGAAGACCGGAATCCTTGAACGACTTGATGGTGTCGTAGTCCAGATTGGCACGGCTGTTGCAACTCCAGGTCAGGCCCAGCGGCGCCAGCTTCTTGGCAATTTCACGCGCACGGGGCAGATTGGCAGTGAACGTGTCATCATCGAAAAAGAACTCCTTCACCTGGGGGAAGATCTTCTTCATGTAAGCCATCTCGTCCGCCACATTCTGAGGGGATCTCACCCGGTATTTGTGGCCGCCGATTGTCTGGGGCCAGAGGCAGAAGGTGCATTGGGCCGGGCACCCGCGCCCCGTGTAGAGGCTGACATAGGGGTGCATCAGGTAACCGATGAAATACTTCTCGATCTGGAGATCCCTCTTGTAAACATCCGCCACCCAGGGGAGGGAGTCCATGTCCTGAATCATCTCCCGCTCCGGGTTGTGCCGGATGCGCCCGTCGGTGTCCCGGTAGGAAAGCCCGCTGATCGTTGACAGAGGCCTCCCTTCGGCAACCTCCTTGCAGGTAAAATCGAATTCCTTGCGCCCGACCCAATCAATGGAGGATGAAGCCTTGAGGGTTTCCGTCGGCAGGACCGCCGCGTGGGCCCCTACAAAGCCTATCTTCGTTTCGGGCCGGTTCTGCTTGATCGCCTCAGCCACCTTGGAATCGTTCTTCAACGAGGGTGTGCTGGTGTTAATGATCACATGATCGAAAGCCTTGGCCCGCTCCAGACACTCGCGAATATCGATATTGTGAGGAGGGCAGTCCATCAGAGTGCTGTTGGGCACCAGAGCGGCGGGTTGGGCCAGCCAGGTGGGATACCAGAAGCTCGTCACCTCGCGCCGTGCCTGGTAACGGGCTCCCGCACCGCCATCAAAGCCGTCGAAGGACGGCGGACTTAGAAAAAGGGTCTTGCTCACAATTCAGTTCCTGTCTGGGTTAAAAGCTTGCGTCCGGATGGGGCACCGATCCCTTACCTGGGACTTCGGATTTTCGCGAGAAGATCGTCCCGTTGGGAGGTATCGCCACTGCCACAACCACCCCCGTGATCATGATCCCCGTTGTGCTGAAAGGCCGATTTTGCACCGTTAAGTCCAGCAGTTGCCGAGTTTCGGGCCCCGGACATGTGTCCCTTTCCAATGCTCACGCCGTTGTAGGCCTTCACTTTTGACCCCTCTACACTCGGGGCGGGGCGGGGTGCGAAATTATATTTGAAATTCTTCCAGTTGTCGCCTGACTGGTAATTGGTGCCGAGCGCACCGCTCGGATCATAGCCGCAGTGAACCATGCAGTTCTCGCAACGGGAATCCCGCGCCACACCCTTTTCAACACCATACTTCGACCAGTCCACCTTCTCCAGCATCTCATGATATCCGGCGTAGTGGCCGTCCGTCATCAGATAGCAGGGGGCTTTCCAGCCCCGGATGTTGCGGGTCGGTATCGCCCAGGCGGTGCAACTCAGGTCCCGCTTGCCGGAAAGAAATTCCTGATAAACCGGGGTGCCGAAAATTGTGAATTTCTCCGCCCAATCCTGAATGCGGGCGAACTTTTCGATGGTCATGGCCCGGGTCAGGAAAAACTCCTCCGGCTTCCTGCCCAACCTCTGAACCATGTCCTTCTTGGCGGCATCGTAGTCGTAGCCGGGGGAGATGGTGTGGCCATCCACATTCATCGAACTGAAAAACTGGAACATCTCCTCGATTTCCCGGGCATCCGTCTCCCTGTAAACCGTGGTGTTGGTTGCCACCTGGTAACCGAGAATCTTGGCCATCTTTATGGCCTCCACACATTCCTTGAAAACCCCTTCCCGCTCCACGATGAGATCATGCGTGTATTCGAGCCCATCCACATGGACATTCCAATACATCCAGGTGGAGGGTGAAATCACAGGACGCCCGTCGGTCTTGCCCTTCCGAATCGCCTCAGCCTCCTTGTCGGTGATCAACTTTTCCTGGATGAGGCGGGTCAGGGTGGGTTCCTGTGATGCCGAGTAGGTGGCGGCAAGGTAGTCCCGCATCTTCTTCCGCATGAACACACCGTTCGTGCAGATGTAAACGATCCGCCCCTGCTCCAGCAGGCCGACGGTCAATTCTTCTATCTTGGGATAAATCAGCGGTTCACCGCCGCAGACGGAAACCATCGGGGCATCACACTCCTCAGCCGATGCCAGACAATCCTCGAGGCTCATCATGTCCTTGAGGCTCGTCGAGTATTCCCGGATCCGCCCGCACCCGGTGCAGGTGAGGTTGCAGGTGTGCAAAGGCTCCAACTGCAAGACCAGGGCAAACCTTGGGGTCCGGCGGAGCTTGTGCTTGATGATGTGACGGGCAATTTTGACCGTCAGGGCCAATGGAAACCGCATAGGGAATCAGGATTCGACCGTATCGCCGCCTGACCCGATCTGGGGCAGGGTCTGGTCTGGAGATGCAGGCTTGGGAGCCTCATACTTCATGACTCCCGGCAGGAGAAAAGTCGCGGGAGAAACACTCCTCGTCGCATTAACGCCGCTGCACCCGGTCAGAACCACCAGTGCCAGAGCGAACAGACAAGGCCAGGCTTTTTTCCAATTTAAAGTCACTAAGGCTAAACTATAAATTCAACCTGAAGTATTGCAACTGGTATTTTGCCTCGGCGCCCCTTATGTCAAGGCGCAAAAACCAATCAGCATGGAACCACTTCGATCCAGTTCGTTTCCCCGAACTTCTCCCGGAATGCCCCGGCCAAATCATCCCCCTCCCGCACACTGGCGGTGATCGCAAAAGTGGTCGAACCACTGCCGGACATGAGGGCGCCAACGGCACCACGCTTACGCAGAAATTCTTGAAACAGCGCCAGGATGGGGTATTTGTCCAGAGCCGGAGCCTCGAGGCTGTTGTATAACCCCTTGCAGGCAGAGGCAATATCTCCGGTGGCAAAGAGTCGGGCCGCCTCCGCTGCGCGGCCCGCACGGCCGTTGAGTGCTTCCGGGAACCGGGCAAGTTGCTGGTAGGCCCAGGGTGTTGAGATCCCAAATCCGGGATGAATCAGCACCAGGGCCGCCCCTTTCAGCGAGGCAAACGGGTCTAGCGGCTCAATGATCTCCCCCCTGCCCTTTGCCAATGCCGGCCTTTTCTGAAGAAAGAAAGGGATGTCCGATCCCAGGGCTGCTGCCAGCTGATGCAATTTTTCCTGGGAAAGCGGACTGCCGAACAGGTTATTGAGTCCCAGCAGGGTGGTGGCCGCGTTGCCACTGCCGCCCCCAAGCCCGGCCGCCATCGGTATCCGCTTCTCCAGATGAATCCGAACCCCCTCTGGGATCATTGCCGCCGCAAAGAAGCTGGTGGCGGCCCGCACGACCAGATTCCGCGAATCGGTCGGAAGGGTGGGATCGCTGCAGGTCATGGCTACCCCCCCCTGCCCCAGGGGCTCAAACTGGAGGGTATCGCAGAGGTTGACGGGCAGCATGAGTGTTTCCAGCTCATGGAATCCGTCCGCGCGCTTCCCCAGAATATTGAGAACCAAATTAACTTTGCAGCCGGATGGATATTCTGGATTCATGAAAAAGAAAAGGCGCCAACCACTGTAAGTTGGCGCCGGGTGAAACTTGAAGTGGCAGGTTAGTGCGTATCGAAAATGCGGAAACGGCTGCCGGGCACGATCGGGGCGACATCTCCACCGCTGAATCCGAGGTTGCCATCCGTTGCGAACATGGAGTCTTCCATGAGCGTCGGCTTGTAGTTGTCAGGATAAACGGGTTCGGGCGAGAGGTAATCGGTGAAAACCGGTTCGTAGGACGGGAACGGGCAGGTCACAACCTCATACACACCCACGCCGGTGCGTGCAATTGTGCGGCTGATACCACTGACAAAGCCCCTGGTGTAGGCTGTATCGGGTCCGTCAAACAGCGCAGTCTGCTCCATGGTGCGGCGGTATTCACCCCCGCGCACAATCTCGAACATGTTGCCGATGCCGCGACCGAGCTTTTGCTCCGTGTTGGCACAGCCGGTAACGAACGCGGCCGAGGCCGCCATCAAAACGAGCAGAAGAAATTTGTTGCGCATAAATCGTTATGTCTGGAACCAAGTTTTACGCACTGTGCCGGAGTTGTAAAGAGCTATTTCTCACGGTTTTTCAATCTATTCAAATTTCAGCCACTCCCAATCAGAAGTCGGTCGCAGGAGCCCTGCTCAGGCCACACTTTCAGACTTCGGAGCCACCATCAGAAATCCGCAAACCAGCACTGCGGCGATCAGCGCGGCAACACTCACGTAGAGGCCCTTGACCGCTGGCTCAAACCGGAACTCCACCTGGTGCGAACCCGCCGGCAGTTGGACTCCCCTCATGATGTAGTTGCACCGGAGCAACTTCTCCACCTTGCCATCCACCAGCACCTTCCAGTTGGGATCATAGCGGTCGCTCAGCAGCAGGATGGAAGGCTTTGCCGCCTCGCACTTGAGCACGATGTGCTTGGGTGCGTAGCTGGAAAACTGCACGGTTCCACTGTTTGTCGCACTATTTCCACCGGCAGGAGCCGCCTCCACCGGGACATCCACCACAACGAGCCGGGAGGGATCAAAATCCCGGCTTGAGATCAACTGCAGTGCCGTCTGGTCATTCGTCAAAACCTGCCAGTTCGAGAACAGGCTTGCGCGCGGCAGCGCCCCGGTGAATTCCATCAACGCATACGCCCCATCAGGGGCCGTCACCGCAGTCATCTCTTCAAGCCGCGTCGGATTCACGATGCCCGGTTTGGGTGCGATATTGAACCGGGTGCCCGCCTTGAACCGGTGCCGACCCGGGTCAATCTCCTGATTCAAAACATCCACAAAGCCGGCTGCCCCCAGAAGATTGCGCGTATTCGTCAACTCCCAGCGCCGCGTCAGGTGGTGCATGGTGTTGGATGTCCCGTCAAAATGCAGCGCAGTCTCGAACGCCATCAGATCCTCAGGCATGCGCGGCATCTGGACGATGTCGAGTGACTGGATGTTGTAGTATTGGAAATGGTGTTGTGCCCATTCGATCCGGTAGAGCTGGTCAAGTAGCTGGAACTGCTGCGGTGCACGGAACGGGAGGATGGCCACACGGTGCTCATAGGGAGCCTGCCGCATCTGCTCTATGACCGGGTTTGTCGCATACTTTTCCTGGTAATCCCAATAGATGACCCATGGCATGTTCGCACGACCCAGATCCAGCAGAAGCAGCAACAGAAGCATCCAGGCCCCAATGCCTGCCCGCGCCCCGGCGAAAACCCCACTCATCACCATCACCACCAACCCCGCACTGGCGGCAAAATAGAGGAGGAACCATGCCACCTGCCGGGCGCTGAAAGTCGCAATCCCCTTCGCCATTCCCTCCTCAAATTGCACCTCCTGCAGATGCTTCACCAGCGTGTCCTGCGAGGATGCATAAACCAGCCAGCCCAGAACCGCCACCACCATCGTCAGGATGCAGCCGGTGACCCAGCGCTTCTCAAACTGCCCCGTCCGGGCATGCCAGCTCTTCACCCGGTCCGAGATGCCCGTCAAAACCGTCGATGGCACATCCATGTAGAGGGCCCAGAGCCGGTCTATGCCGTAGCCAAAGATGATCACCAGGGCGAAACTGAAGAAGTGCAGGAACTTGGCCGGATTCCGGATCGTTGAAAAATACGGGAGCGCATAGAGAATCTGGTAAAACGGTGCAAATCGCCCCCAGGCGAACAGCAACGCCAGAAAACCGGTAGCCCCCCAGAACCAGATCAGGCGCCGGTCCTTGAGCGGAAAGACCGAGTCCTTCTTGCGCAAGGCCTGTGCAGCCGCCCAAATGGCCACCAGTGTGACAAGAATGCCGGCATAAGCCCCGCCACCGGAAAACCGCATGAACCCGTTGGGGGGAGGGCCCTGCTTGCCGGAATCAAAATACCGGTCCCAGGCCGGATCCCGGCCTGCTGCCCCCCAGTAATTGCCCCCTTCTGCTGTGTCCATCCGGTAACCAAACAAGCCGGGAACCACAATCCCGAGCGTCTCGCTCTTGGGAAAACTCCACTGGGTGGCAAAGTCCCAGCGCTGTTCCTTGCTCCGGACATCCTGACCCGTGCCCGCGATACCCTGAATCTGCGTCTCAAGCATCACGGAAACCGTCTGGAGCGCCAGCACCCCGGCCACCACGGCCACAATCCCCACCCGAACCACCCCGGTCACGATCCCCCGCACCGCCGTCTCCCCGGTCACCCAGGCCTGGTACACCGCATACATGGCGATATACATGCTGATCAGGGCACCAATGTCCGCCCCTTCCATCACCGCCATCCCCACCGCAAAGCCCCCTGCCACGACCCGCACCCAGCACCAGCGGGATTTCAAATCCGCGAGTGCTGCGATTGCAAAAAACGCCATCCCCATCGTGATCGCATGGGATGCCACCCCCCAGCAGGCTGCAGAAAAGAACCCTGAATTCAGCATCGCCGCCAGTGCCCCGAGCAGACACGCGATCGGCGCAAGCCTGAGCTGCCGGAACAAAGTCCAGGCACCCAACCCGAGAATCATCAGCGCGATGGGCGTGTAAAACTTGGAAAAAGCGACAGGGCCAAGCAACCAGAGCAGCCCGTAGGTGATGTTCGGCTGGGCACCGCCCCCACGGTTCCCGATCGTATTCAAGTCGTCCCATGCCCCGGAAAAGGTCTCCGGCAACCGCCGCGAATCGGAACTCAGGCTCGCCAGCGGCCCATCGTTCGAAAAAATCGTTTCCCCGGGGTTGAAGCTCCGGTAAAAGAGCAGCAACAGAACCAATGCCAAAAGCCCAAGGACCGCCCAGGTTCCGCTTCTCGCCAGAATGGATGTCGAGGATGAATTGTGCTTCATACCCGGCCAGTCTTAGCCAATCCGGCATCAGAGTCGAGCCAAAGCCTGATGCGGCCCCCTAATCGCCCCCAACCGGCGACTGGCCACCCCGATAGAATCGCAACCCCTGCCGCGAGGAGAAATTGACGGTTGACGCGCAACTGCTTACCTTCCAGCACACGATGCAAGCATCACAATCAACAGCCCAGGGCGGCGGGACCGGCACTCCGGCGCGCCAGCAGTTCAGCTACCTGAAGGAATGCGCCACAAATCCTTCCCTTTTCATGCTGATGAAGGAACTGCGCTCCGCCCTCTCCGGTTGCGACACCGTCCTTGATGTTGGCTGCGGGAACATATCCCCCATGCGCTTCGTCAATTGCAGGAAGCTCGTCGGCGTGGATGGTTACGCCCCCTCCCTGGAAGAGGCCCGCAAGAACGGGACCCACGACGAATACTGCCTGGCGGATGTCCGAAAAATCGGGACCCTGCTCGGCAACCGCCGGTTCGATGCCTGCGTGGCGCTCGATGTGATTGAGCACCTCCCCAAGGAGGATGGATGGAAAATGGTCGAGCAGATGGAACAGCTTTCCACCGGGCTCGTCATCATCTTTACCCCCAACGGCTTCATGCCCCAGCGCAGCAAAAATGGCGACCTCCAGGAACATCTCTCCGGCTGGACTGCTGATGAGATGCGGGCCAAAGGTTACAAGGTGTATGGGATGTACGGACCCAAACAGTTCCGGGGGGAGTATCACATGATCAACCGCCAGCCCCGCATCCTCTGGCTTCTGGCCTCCTTTTTCCGCCACTACACCGGCACGCTCAACCAACCGGAACAGGCGGCCGCGATTCTCTGCATCAAGGACAAGAAATCAGCCCGTTGAGCAGATTTCGACGGGTCCCCCTGCCAACCGATCACGGCAGGGTCTCGTCTTCGTAGCTCGAAAGGCTGCCGGAGAAGGTTTTGATGAAGTATTCCGGGCGGGGAGTCCTCAGGACCTTGCTGAAAATCTCCTGATCCGTCCGGCGGCGCATGCCTTGAACCACGGCCCTGCGTTTCCGGATGTTCCCATACTGCGAAACCGCGTGGGTGATCGCCCCCCAATGGGCTGAAAGACTGATCCGGTTCCCCTTCAGTGCGGCTGCGGCCAGACTGGCCGCCAGAACAGCGAAAAACACCGGCATGATCCTGAGCCTGGATGAAAAGGAGAGGTTCGATAGCAGGCTGAAGGTCATGTTCCGCAAATAATGGCGCAGCACAAAGCCGGATTGCGGCCCCCCGGCCGTGCCCCCCATCATGTGCTGGATCGGCGGACCCGGGACGAAGTGGACCTCCTGCCCGGCAAGCCATGCCCGGTGGCAAAAATCGGTCTCCTCGTAGTAGCAAAAAAAGGACTCATCAAACAGAAACCCGCCCACATCCCGGATCATTCCCCGCCGGAACAGCAGGCAGGCTCCCTTCCCGCTGAAAATGGGAAAAGGATGACCGTATTTGGGGGAGTCCTGTTTGAAATAGCCGTAGTGGTAGGGAAAACCGAGTGCCGTTAGAAACGAGCCGCAAACATCGAGCGCCCCCCCGTAATTGGGAAGGAGCATTTTGCCCTGCACCACTCCCACCTGCGGGTTGGCATTCAAATAGGCGCAGAGGGGGATAAGAAAATCGGGCGGAACAACCGTGTCGTTGTTCAGGAGGAGCACATATTTCCCGGCACAGTGGCCAAGTCCGAGGTTGTTCCCACCGGCAAACCCCCGGTTTTCGGAACTTCGCACGACCTTCACCCAGGGGAGGGCCGCCAGCAGTGGCAGAGAGCCGTCGCCCGATGCATTGTCCACCACCACAACCTCATGGGTGGGGTGCTGGATGGCCGCCAGCGAGTCCAACAGGGCGGGAAGAAACCGCTCCCCATTGTAATTGACGACCAAAATGGAAACCTCCGGCACCTCACCGCCCGGAAGTGAGTCACTGGACTTTGTT
Organism: uncultured Verrucomicrobia subdivision 3 bacterium; assembly: GCA_903913865.1. Taxonomy (GTDB): domain Bacteria; phylum Verrucomicrobiota; class Verrucomicrobiia; order Limisphaerales; family UBA8199; genus UBA693. The sequence continues at coordinate 34,116 of CAIWMU010000015.1, read as the reverse complement.
TCAGATTTGGATGCCATCGGAATTCTCACCCTGCCGTCACTTTGGGGGGACCGTTGCGCAACACGTTCCGGACCTCCTCCCACCGGTTCAACCGGCACCTGAAGAAGGAGAGCATCTGCCAGTCACTCCGCTGGCGGACCGAGGCGAGAAGTCTGCGCTCTGCCAGAATGTGGCCCCGGAGCCCCCAGCAGGCAAGAATGGCATCGATGTAGGCCCGTTTCACAAAGGACCACCGCCTGATCATCACCAAACCGGCAAGGGCCTCAAGGCACAGCAGGGCGATCTGGAGCGGCACCATCGCCAGCAGCAGGTGCTGGCAATTCTTGAGCAGCAGGAGCAGACAGTTGCGATTCGTGTAAAACCGCTTCGAGTCGCTCGTCCGCACCTCCAGAACTTTTCCACCACCCGTGGGGTTCACACTGGCCGCCCCGCGATGGTGCAGGCGGGCCGCAGGAACCAGCAGAGCCTCCGCCCCGGCAATCCAGATGCGCCAGCTCAGGTCATATTCATCCCCATACATGAAAAAAGCCCGGTCAAACCCCCCCAACTTTCGAAACAACCCCTCCTGAATCAGGTAGCAGCATCCACCCGCGACGAAAACCCTCCGGGTTTCCCCCACCTCGCACGGGGCCAGGCTCATCAAACCGAACAGGTCAAAGCCCGCTCCGCCGGAGGACTGGATCGTGGAGTCCTCATAATTCAACATGAGCGGCGTGGCCACCTGAACACCCTCGCGCCGAACTCCTTCCAGTAACACCGCCAGGCAGTCCGGCTCCAGCCAGGTGTCGTTGTTGAGAAAAAACAGGTATTCCCCGGATGCCGTTCGTGCCGCCTCGTTGTTCCCCTCGCAGAAGCCCAGATTGCGATCAAATCGCAGCACCCGTCCATTGCCCCACCCCTCCATCAACCGGGCCGCAACATCAGCCGACCCGTCCGGTGAAGCGTTGTCTGCCACGATGACTTCGATCCGGTCAAAAACCGTTTGACTGCGCAAGGAACCCAGACAGCGCTCCAGCCAGCGGGCGCCGTTGTAGTTCAGAATAATGATGGAGACGGAAGGCCGTGCCGCCGACCCCTGTTCGCGACAGTTCGTCATGCTGTAAAGTGTCGCAGAGTGTCACATGTTCCCCCTCCCCTGCCAAGTTCAGAGTGGGGAGGAGGGAAGGCTTGCGCACCCACACCCGGTCGATGGCATTGAAACCCTGCCGCCTCCCGCACCAGGTTAACCAAACTCATTATTAAAGACTTACTGTTTAATACTTGAACAACTACCCTTGACGCGCCCCCGCCTTTCTGTTTCTGTGATCATGGTTCTAAATTTAATTGCCGCCCAAGCAGGGAGGCCTTTCCATTTCTGGCTTGGGAAAGGTTGGGAGGCTCACCAATACCCTATGAACATAAAAAATTCGGTTGTCCGGACCACAAGTCTGGCGATCACCGCCCTTGCCATTTTTTGGCCAAACCCCACCCTGCAGGCGCAAAACTGCTTCAACATGCAGGATGGCCTCATCAGCTGGTGGCAGGCTGAGGATAACGGGTCGGACGGCACCGGGGTTAATCCGGCGGATCCCCTGCCTTGTTACGCCTACGATGTAGGAAAGAAAGGGCGTGCCTTCGGATTTTACGGTGCGAACCAGATCGTGCGCATCCCCAACTCCCCATCCCTGAATCCCTCAAACTCGCTCACGGTGGAGGCCTGGGTTTATGTTTCGGATCATTCCCTGAACGACTCCGTGGTGATCATCGGCAAGGATGACCACTACACCTGGCACCAATACATGCTGGGGCTGACCAACGCCAACGGCAGATGGATTTTCCAGGCCAACGTGGCTGTTGCTGAAGGCTATAAGGGGATTCAGGGCGTCACCGAAGTGCTACCCCGCACATGGTATCACGCGGCGATGACTTACGACGGGCAGGAACTCCGTCTTTATGCGAACGGGGCGTTGGAAAGCAGCATCCCTCTCACCGGCCCAATCCCGCCTACCCCCAACCCCCTGCTGTTTGGGGGACACGCCACCGGACCGTGGGGGCTTTTCGGAAGGATCGACGAGGCCAGCCTTCACGGCCGGGCGCTTTCGCCGCGTGAGATCGCCGGAATCTACAACGCAGGCACCCAGGGCAAATGCCCCCTGCCTGCTCCCGCAATCACGTTGCAGCCGGCAAGCCAGACAGTAAGCCAGGGGGATGCCGTGCTGTTCACCGCGCAGGCGACCGGTTACGCCCCTCTAAGCTTCCAGTGGCGCTTCGAGGGTGCCGACATCGCCGGAGCAACGAATCCAACGCTCCTGCTCTCAAACGCCCTGCCCTCCATGAGCGGCATCTACTCCATAGCCGTAAACAGCCCGGGAGGGATGGCATCAAGCTCCAATGCGGTGCTCACAGTCCTCGGATCAGAATGCGTTTCCCTGCCCCGGGGAGCTGCGGGTTGGTGGAAAGGGGATGGCAACGCCGAGGATTCGGCAGGGACCAACAACGGGACCACAGGGGGCGGCCTGACCTACACCCGTGGGTTGATCGGGAACGGATTCACATTCGACGGAACATCCGGCTTTGTGCGCATCACCGCCACGACGAACCTGGATGTTGGCCGGGGAGCCGGGCTCACCATTGAGGCCTGGATCAATCCCGCCGATGTCGGCAAGGGCCATCCAGTGGTGGAATGGGCCGGCCCGGCTGGAACTTCCGGCTACGGTGCGCACCTGTGGATCGGCCATCCAAGCCGGCCGCAGGGCTACTTTCTTGCGAACCTCGTGGACACCAACGACAATTGGCACGTGATCGATTCCCTGCCGGGCGCCATCAGCACCAACCGCCTGCAGCATGTGGCAGTGTCCTATGACAAGACCTCCGGCCTTGCGAGGCTTTTTCTGGACGGAACAGTGGTGAGCGAGGTCAATCTTGGGATCTTCACCCCAAGAACCTCGCAGGATCTGTATATCGGAAAGCAGGCAGCAGCCCCCTCCTACTTTTTTGACGGTCTGATCGATGAGGTCGGTGTTTACAACCGCGCCCTGTCCCCTGCTGAGATCAAGTCGATCTGTCTGGCACGGAGCTTCGGCAAGTGCCCGATCGTCGTGGCACCCGCCATCACTTCCCACCCGGCAGCCCAGACCGTTGATGAGGGGGCATCCGTCACCCTTTCTGTTCAGGCCACTGGCTCGGCCCCTCTCTCATACCAATGGATGTTGGAGAATGCCATCATCCGGGGAGCCACCAATTCCGTGCTGATCCTTTCAAACACACTGCCCGCCATGAGCGGGAATTACTCCGTAGCTGTCGCCAATAGCGGAGGAAGGATCCTTAGTTCCAACGCCCTCGTGACCATCCTCGCACTGCCCACCATTTGCGTGTCCGCCCCCGCCGGGATCGTCGGGTGGTGGTCCGCTGAGGGGAATGCTTTGGATGTGGTGAATTCCTCCCCCACCACCGGAAACGTCGCTTACACCAATGGCCGGGTAGGCCAGGCGTTTCTCCTGAATGGACTCACGCAGGGGCTGACAGCAGCTGCCTCCTCCAACCTTGCCGTCCAAAGTCTCACCATCGAAGCCTGGGTCAATCCCGCCGACAGTTCCGTGAACCCGCACCCCATAGTGGAATATGCCGCTGCCACAGGCCATTCCTCCATCGCCCTCTGGCACAACATTATGCCAGGTCCGGTTGGTTTCCCGGGCGCGCTCTATGCCCTGATCCGTGGCACCAACGGGACATGGTTGGAAGTCAGCAGCCCCGGGGGACTTCTTCCCACAAATACATGGAGCCATGTGGCGCTCACCTTCGATTATGCCAGCCACACGGCACAGATTTACCTGAACGGCACAAGTGTGGCTGCGAATACCACGACCAACCTCGTTCAGCCGGACACCTCCCTGCCAGTCAACATCGGCGTCCGCCCCCCCGGCAGTGCCGAACTACTGGCAGGCCGCCGATTCGTAGGCGAACTGGATGAGGTTGCCATCTATAACCGCGCGCTCAGTTCCGGGGAGATTCGGACCATCTATCGCACAGGCGGTTTCGGTAAATGCCCGATCGTCGTGGCCCCGGCCATCACCTCTCAGCCGATGTCCCAGATCGTGGATGAGGGCACAACCCTCACCCTCGCCGTGCAGGCCACCGGCTCGACCCCTCTCTCATACCAGTGGCTGTTGGAGAATGCGGTCATCCAGGGAGCCACGAATTCCGTGCTGATCCTTTCAAACACACTGCCTGCGATGAGTGGCAACTACTCAGTGTCCGTCGCCAATAGTGGTGGGACTGTGGCAAGCTCCAACGCCCTCGTGACCATCCTCGCACAGCCCACCATTTGCGTGTCCGCCCCCGCCGGGATTGTCGGATGGTGGACTGCTGAGGGAAACACTTCGGATGTGGTGAATTCCTCCACCACCATCGGAACCGCCAGTTACACCACCGGCCGGGTGGGTCGGGCATTCAGCATGAACGGCACCACACATGGACTGACGGCGGCGGCCTCTTCCAACCTTGCCGTCCAAAGTCTCACCATCGAAGCCTGGGTCAACCCCGCCGACAGTTCGGTGAACCCCCACCCCATTGTCGAATATGCCGCTGCCACAGGCCATTCCTCCATCGCCCTCTGGCACAACATTATGCCAGGTCCGGTTGGTTTCCCGGGCGCGCTCTATGCCCTGATCCGTGGCACCAACGGGACATGGTTGGAAGTCAGCAGTGCCGGGGGACTTCTTCCCACGAACAAATGGAGCCATGTGGCGCTCACCTTCGACTATGCAACCCACACGGCGCAGATCTATTTGAACGGCACAATCGTCGCCGCAAACACCACAACGAACCTCGTCCAGCCAAACACCTACCTGCCAGTCAATATTGGAGTCCGGCCGCCCGGCAGCGCCGAACTCCTCGCAGGCCGCCGGTTCGTCGGCAAACTGGATGAAGTTGCCATTTACAACCGCACACTGAGTTCCGGGGAAATTCGGAACATCTATCGCACAGGCAGCTTCGGCAAGTGCCCCATCGTGGTGGCCCCGTCCATCACATCACAGCCGGCATCCCAGACCGTGGATGAAGGCACAACAGTCTCCCTTGCAGTCCAGGCCACCGGCTCAGCCCCCCTGTCATACCAATGGCTGTTCGCGAACAACGCCATTCCGGGGGCAACAAACTCCGTGCTGGTCCTCTCCAACACCCTCCCCTCCATGAGCGGCATCTACGCGGTTGCCGTCGGGAATAGTGGCGGATCTGCCATCAGCTCCAACGCCCTCCTGACCATCGTTGCTCTCCCAACCACATGCGTCACCGCCCCCGCAGGTCTTGTGGGTTGGTGGAGAGGACAGGACAACGGCCAGGATTCCGCAGGCACGAACCACGCCACCATCGGCGGCGGATTGTCCTTTGCAGCAGGGAAGGTGGACAGGGCCTTCGTTTATAATGGCACGGGCAGTTTTGTCAGCATCCCTGCCTCAAGCTCGACAGATGTCGGCACAAACGACGGGTTCACCACTGAGGCCTGGATCAAGCCGGCCAACACGATCAGCCTGCCGATCTTCGAGTGGAGCCCGGATGGGGCCTACGGTGTGCTGCTTTACGCGAACCAGCCAACCCTCGGGACACTGATGGCAAGCATCGTCGATCTGGGGGGTGGCCAGCACGTCCTCCAAACAGCCAGCGGGACCTTGAAGCCGGACATCCTCCAGCATGTGGCCCTCACCTATGACAAGGCCTCGGGCATCGCGCGACTTTTCCTCGATGGCAGGGTCGTCGTCCAATCCACCGTGGGTAGTTTCACCCCAAAAACAGACCGGGACCTCCAGATCGGATACCGCCTCCCGGGCGCACCCTACGGGGAGGGATCGTTCTCCGGACTCATCGATGAGGCCTCCCTCTACAACCGGGCGCTTCTTACCAACGAGGTCCTTTCGATTTATCGCGCTGGGGGCCTGGGCAAATGCCCCTCTGCTCCGGTCATCCCCTCCATCACAACCCAGCCGGCAAGTGTGGCGGTTAACGCCGGGGATGTCGCCATCTTCACGGTGCAGGCTGCCGGGTCCGCACCCCTCTCCTACCAATGGCAATTCGGCACGACCAACATCCCGGGCGCGACGATGGCATCGCTGGTGCTCAGCAATGTCCAGCCCTCGAATGCCGGCCCCTATTCTGTGATGGTCAGCAACCCCGCCGGTTCAGCGCTCAGTTCCAACGCCCTGCTGGTAGTGCTCTCCCCGACGAATACATGCATCACCCCCCCCGCTGGCCTCGTGGGTTGGTGGCCGGGGGACCGGTCCGGCACCGATCTCGTCTTTGGGAACAATGCGATATCCCTGGGCGTCTTTGCCCCCACCTACGGCTACACGGGCGGCAAGGTTGGAGAGGCTTTTGACCTTGCCACGACGCTCGGTCTGGTGGTGCCTGCCTCCACAAACCTTGCCATTGAAGATCTCACCATTGAGGCATGGATCAACCCCAACTCCACAGATCAGCCAAGTCCCGTCGTGGAATATGGGGGGAGCAACACGCTGGCTTCCGTTTCACTCTGGCAAAGCATGGCACCGGGCGGTCTTCCGAACCCCGGGGCCCTTTATGGCGTGATTCGAAACATCGGCGGCGGAGGGCTGGAGATCAGCACCCTTCCAGGTTTGTTCAGGTCAAATGCATGGACGCATGTGGCACTGACGTTCGATCACACCACCCGCACGGCCCAGATCTTTGTCAACGGGGTCGTCGTGGCAACCAACACATCACCGACACCGATCCGGCCCGACACGAGCCTTCCCGTCAACATCGGATACCGGCAAATCGCCACGGCAGAGCTGTTGGGCGGCTTTCGCTTCCGGGGTGGAATGGATGAGGTCAGCATCTACAACCGCGCCTTGTCCGGTGGAGAGCTTCTCTCCATCCACGCCGCCGGATCCGCCGGAAAATGCCACCCCCCTCACATCGGGACTGCAATTGTCCCGCCCAGAAGGGTCTCTGGCGGTTTCAACCTGAGCTTCAGGGGGGATGTGGGAAGACCCCTTCAGGTGCAACGTGCCGATTCGTTGACCGGCCCCTGGCTTCCGCTCGGGACCGTCTTCATCGATGGGACTGGATTTGGAAATTTTTCCGATACCAATGCCCCCGAGGTGAAGGCCTTCTATCGAACGGCACAGTGATGACTCAAGCCTTCCGACCCATCCCACACAATCCTCGTGGGTGGGCGGAGGCCTGATGATAGACAATAAACAGGACCTCCGTAGCGCGACCCGGATTCAACCCCGGGCGCGCGGTATGGGAACGCTCAGGAATGCAGCGATCCGCGCCACCACGCTGATAAAATAAAAACCCCGCACACGACAACGTCGCATGCGGGGATGCAAAAATGGTCAGACAGTGGGAACTAGGACTTGTTCTTCGGGCTCTCGACCGGCTTTGAGGCGGTCTGCTTGCCCTTGGCCTTGAGCTTGCCCTTGCTCATCGGGCAGGAGGCATTGGCGGCCTTGTCGCCACCGGAAGGGCAGCAGGACTTGGCTTCCACCTTGTCCTTGGCGCAGGCTCCGGAATCCTTGGTGCAGGTTTTATCTTCGCCCGCGTTCACAGCGAGGGTGAACGTCAGAAGCATGACTGAAAGAATGATCTTTTTCATGTTAAATCCTATAGCCCTGTTCTGTGCGGTCCGCAACAAAAAAAGAGCTCTTTTTTCACTTCCATCATTCGGCTGGCTCATGCAGCTCCTCAAGCCACAGCCATTCCACCGACCCGGCTGGGAGTCCACACATTCCGGAGGTGCAACAGGTAATAGACAATCGGGGCTATCCCCTCCTCAAAGCCCGGCACTCTTTGTGCCCGCACCATGAGCATCTGGGCCAGTTCTGAAATATCCACCTGCTCCTGGCGGGGACCGGTCTCGCACATGCAGGCAAACTGCTCAAGTCCGATCAGGATATCCTCCACCTCCTGACGGAACCGGACCAGCACACGTCCCGTCACATCCAGCAGATAATCAACCCGTTTCTGCAAAAACTCCCGCTGTTCCCAGGCAAAGTAGGGGCTGCGGGAGATACGTTCCGCCGCCTGGATCAACCGGGGACTGAACAGCACCGGCCGGACCCGCGCATAGGCCTCAAGACCGGGCCGACCGCCGGATCCGGCATCGGTGCGGGCGGGAGTGTTGGCAGACTGCAGGTAGGTATCACGGTAAACCCCAAAAGCATGGGCAGATCCCCTCGCCCCGGGGAGCAGTTCGGGAAACACCTGAAACAGGCGCTCTATGGCCGCATCCAGCAGGTCCGGCTGTGAAAGACGTCCGCCCTGCCCGGCAGAACACCCGCCCAGAGCGTCCCGCAACGTCGCGCCATGAATCTCAGACCTCCAGGGAAGTGCCAACCCTGCGTCAAATAAGGGAATGATCGCCCCGGACAGGTCAACTCCCGGTCGGGCCAGAGCGGGATCTTCAGATGTGAGGGCAACCAGCCGCGTTGAAAGGCGGGCAAGATGGGCTAGTTCAGCCGCCCGAACTGCGAGCATCGACGGGAGGCGCAAATCCAGAAGAAGCAGGTCAGCCGGCTCGCCAAGGATTCTGAGCAGGCCGTGGTAGTCAAGGCTGCCCCCATCCCGGCTCTCAACCTGAATCGGGGCCCCGTTGCACAGCATCCCCAAATCGGCCCCGAGCCGGAGACTTGTCTGCTCCCGCACATCCCAGCTCGCATGGACCAAAATTATTCGCTTGTCGCTCATACAAAATCGCCACAACCATCCCCCGGGACCCCATCCGCCATTCGGCCACACCAGACCCTGCACGCTTCCCCCCCCCGGGGGGAGGGGCCGCATCACAGGATTCAGAGACTCACTGCCCTTTCAAAAGCAAGCAGGATGCCATCCGGAGTTGATCGGCCAATTTGGCAGGATCAGGAATAAAACGGGAGTTTCCAGAGAAACTCCTGTCCCGCAATGAGGCACGGGTCCGGAAGGGAGGACAATGATGCTGCAAATTGACGGGATGACTGAGGCTTCACCACCCCTCAAAATCGGCGTGGCTTTTGATCGAGCCCCGTGTAGCGTGGAATGGAACTTCTGACTTTGTGAAGATCTCGATCATCATACCGGCCTACAACGAAGAAAAGCTGATCGGTGGCACGCTCGCGAAAATTGCCACCGCCTGCCGCACCTTCGATGAACAGGGCTGCGGTTATGAAGTGATCGTCTGCGACAACAATTCCACCGATCGCACGGCCCAGCTGGCCCGGGATGCAGGGGCATCCGTTGTCTTTGAGCCGGTCAACCAGATCGGCCGCGCCCGAAACTGTGGTGCGGCCGCCGCCACAGGGGACTGGCTGCTGTTCATCGATGCCGATTCCCACCCCTCCCCCGAACTGTTCAACGACATGCTCCAAGTGATCCGCCGGGGGGACTGCCTCGCCGGGGGCTGCACCATCTCCATGCCCACCCGGGACAAAATCGCCGGTTGGATTGTAAAGTTTTGGAACCTGACCAGCCGTGTGACCCGTTCCGTCGCCGGTTCCTTCATCTTCTGCGAAACAAAGGCCTTCCGGGATCTGGGCGGTTTCAGTCTGGAACTGTATGCGTCAGAAGAGATTGAGCTCAGCAAGCGCCTTCGCAAACTGGCCCGCACAACCGGACGGAAGATCGTCATTCTCAACCGCCATCCACTGCTGACTTCAGACCGCAAACTGCACCTCTACACGCGGCAGGATTACTCCCGGTTCTTTCTCCGCACCGCGTTCAGATTTGGACGCACCCTGAACAGCCCGAAGGAATGCCATATCTGGTATGATGGCAGGCGCTGACCTGCCACCCGCAACACCCTCACCTCCGGAACATCCACCCCCAGGTCCAGTCCCCCTCGATCTTTTCCGTAAGTCCCGTCGCCGGTTTGCCCCCGTCATCCTTTTCATCCCACGCAACGGAATACAAAACGTATGTGTCCCCCTGCGGCTTGAAGTGGTACGCGCCGCCATTGATCGGATCGACCGGCATTCCGGCCGGGAAAAACGGCTTCAGGGCATCCAGACTCTCCGGAATACTCCCGTTGGCTATACGGTGCCTTTCAATGGCACAGGCAATCCGCGCCTCATCCCGGGTGGCTTGGCCTGCCGCCGAAAGGCGCCCGGTATTCACCATGGCGGGCATCAGCGCGCGCACGGCTAGCTCGTGCCGCATGAACAGTTGGATAAACCCCCAAAAGCCCCCGCCGTAGCCGTCAGTGATTGCCTGCGCTCCAGCCTTGATGACACCCGCATTCACACGCCCCCCTGCCGGATCGATTCCTGCCAGAAACCCATCCATCCGTCTCGAGTAACTTGCCATTTCCATCAGATACCATCCGTTCGGGACGAGTCTTCCAAAAGCGCTCGGTCCCGGCGTGCCCTCCTGGTCGGAATCCGCTGTTTGGTTCAGGATCGCAAAGTTGTGGTTGCGGCGGCAGTAATCCAGCACGCTGATCGCCCCGGCCCGCTCCCCGTTCAATGCCACTTCAAGTTCCGCCACGAAGTTGCCCCCCGCCAGCATCTGCCCCAGTTCCTCCAACAGCTGAGGACTCCACCGGTGCTCCTGCAACCCCTCCCAGACAACCTGCAGGGCAAGATTCCAAATCGCGATCCGCACAAGGTGCGAGATAAGGATGTGGTCCCCTTTCAGCGTGTCACCCAGTCCAAACATCAGCCGAACATCCGCCAGCGCACCAGCGGGATTTCCCGCAGCCAACTCTGCCGAGCCGTGCAGTTGCAACCGTTGGCTGAGGTCCTTCAGCCGCGAAAGATGCGGCAGCAGCATGGCAAAGGCGTTCTCGGATGAATAATCCACCGGGTACCGGCAATAAGGCCTCTGCAACCCCTCCCGGAGCGCATCGAACCGGGCCCTCTCCACCTCCATCGCGGCAAGCACAACAGGCGCGGCCTCAGCCCGCGCCACGGGTGTCATCAAATCCTGCGCGGTGGGGGAAATCTCAGGCCCATCCCCGGCGGGACCCGACACGGTCAGGTTGGTCCGGGTTTCGAAGGCTCTGGCCCACTCGGGCAGGTCGATGAGTGTCCGGCTTTGGGCCTCCGTCACCCGCGTGCGGGGCTTTTTGATGCGGCCGGTGGCATCCCGAAAATAGTCGAGGGGCGGTTTTACGAATTCCTCCCCTGACTTCTTCGCGAACCAGTTGGTCACGATGGGCAGGGCACCGAAGTTCTGTTCATCCGGCACCGGCTTCGGAATGATGGAGCGGTATTCGTAGGGGATCCCCGCAGCTTCAAGCTTTCGTCGGGCTTCCCCCCACGCACTATGGCCCCGGTAGTTTTCGATGGCGTAAAACAGGGCGATGAAGGTTCCCATCCAGAGCGCAGAACGCCCCAAGGCTTTCAAGCCCTTCGTGTCAAAGAGGCGCCGCTTCACCGGCTCCACCAACCCGCCATTGCCCGAATCGGATTTTGAATCGTTTGTGCTCATAATATGTCATGTGTTGAAGACCGTCTGTTTCAGTGAACTCCGGGGTTCCGGGGTTGGCGCAGAATGCTCGTCCTCCGGAGCCGTTTCCAGGGTTTCGTGCAACTGCCTCCTGTTTTCCCTCACGCTGTGCGCCATCTCCTGAGCCGACATGCCGGATCCTGAGGCTAAGACAGGACTGATGGGTTCCGGGATCCCCACCTGCAACAACAACACCATCAACCACGCCGTGGCGAGGGCAACGTGTCTCCACCTCAAAAAGCCCGGCAGGCTCCAAACAATCCGACTGCCAACTTCCTGATCGCGACTGATCCCCTGGATGACTTCGCGGCGGATCCGGTTTAGCCGGGGCTCAGCCTGCCGGTGCCTGTTCAACAGAATTTCACGTGGTGTCATGCTTGTTCCTCCTCAAGAATCCGGCGCAGCGATTGTTTGCCGTAGTAGAGCCTCGATTTGACCGTCCCCACCGGAAAACCGGTGATGCTTGAAATCTCCTCCAGGGAAAAATCCTCCATGAAATGGAGCACCAGGGCCGTGCGCTGGGATATCGGCAGGCGGTCCAATGCGTTCAAAAAGAGAGCCTCGTCCTCCCGCCGCAACAGCCATTCGCCCGGTCCCTCCGGGCTTTCTGGTGCATCCGCCTCCAGCAGATCCATCGCCGCCTGCTGCCGGGTTCTGGTTCGCCAATACTGCGCCGCCTGCTGGTGGGCGATCCCGAACAACCAGCTCCCGAACCGGCCATCCTCCCGCAGCGTCCCCAAATGCCGCACCGCCCGAATGAACACCTCCTGAACCAGATCCAGAGCCACCTGCTCATCCCGGACCCATTCATGGACATAGACATAGAGCGGCATTTGATAGCGGCGGAAGAGGGCCTCCCACGCGTCGGGATCCCCCTGGCGCGCCTCGGCCACCGGCAACTCTTCCATCTCTGCCACAGCATGCATTTACAACCAGTGGAATGCCGAAAGCGAGAAAAGGTTCACAGGAAAATGCAGGGAGCATCATGAAGGCAGAAGGCACTCCTGCCAGCTCAACGGTCGAAGGGGAACAGAATTTCAGAACCGGACCGGGAGGGGTGGAAATCTTCCCCGTCGACCCTTCGACTGGGGTCTGAAAGGCATTCCACACCCTGTTTTGAGCGACCAAGGGGGCCCGCACGGGAATCCGTGCAGGTTGGGACAGTTCAGGGCAGGAAACTTGCCTGCCCGGGCGCCAGACTCAAGGTTGGGGCTTGGCCCGCTTCTTCGGAGCTTTGGGCGGGGGCGCGACGGGTGCGAGCAACTTTGCGTCGTTCGCCTTCAGGTAGGTGAGGACACTCGCAAAACTACCCATCTGCGACTGCACGGCCCTCTGCCCCGGTTTCCTAAGGATTTTATACTCGGCGAGAGTCTTGCCGAGATGGGCTATCTGAAGGTAGCAATCCTTCATCTGCCATAACTGGCCATCGGCCAGGGCTTGCGGTTCCGGAGCTTTGATTGGTTTTTCCTTCACTCTTGGGTTGGGCTTCCTTGGGAGGGTGATCAACGTTTGCGGCCTTTGGGTGGCTCATCCACATCAACAGCCAACCGGATCGTTGGACCACTTCTGCGTGTGATGACCGGGCCGTGGTTGCGGGCTCTCCGCCTCGCATCCATCGCGGCAGGGTTGAAATACCGGAACAGGCCAAAGCAAACACCCCCCACAAGGAGGATGCCGATCGGCCAAAAAAACGACTGGATTGTCCCAAGCATAAACAACTTCAATTCTGACGGAACCGATATTGTGGCAGATTTAAAAAATATGACAAGGAGCGTGGTGCCAATATCCAAGGAAGAAAATCAACATCCAGCCCCGTGCCTGGAATATGCCATATCAAGCTAATCCACAGCATGTTGCGAATGGCTTACACCCCGATCCCATGGACCGGAATCCTATGCACGATGCAACGAGCGAACGCTCTCGATAAGGTAGTTGAGTGCCTCACGGGTCTGTCGAGGGTTGATCGGGAGGGTGACAAGCCTCGAAGCGACCGCCTCCGCCACGGGAAGCTGGCCCTTGCGCGTGCCGCGCTTTTTGAACGCAGTCGTCAGGTGCAGCGGGGTGTAGTGGGTGCCCACCTTGATGCCCTTCTCATGGAGCATCGTGTGGATGAAATCGTCCCGGTCCATCCCGAATTTCACCGGGTCGATCTGGACGGGATACAGGTGGAAGACATGTTTGCAACCGGCAGCCACAGTGGGGAGTTTCAGCCCCGGCAGATCCTGGAGTCCCCGGGAAATATGCGCCGCATTCTCGATGCGCCGGGCATTGAGCGCGTCCAGTTTCCGCAACTGCACAACACCCACCGCCCCCTGCACATCGGTCATGCGAAAGTTGTAGCCACAATCGTCAAAGTCCTGCCACCAGAACCGTTTTCCCATGGGCAGCTTTTCCTCATCCAAAGAGCAGTATTTGGTGCTCCTGCCATAGACCCGGGTGCAGTGGGAACGGTAAAGGGCAATCCGCTCGAATACTGCCGGGTCACTGGTCACAATCATCCCCCCCTCTCCCAGGGTGGAAATGTTTTTCTGCTCATGAAAACTGAAGCAGCCCGTCAACCCGAGACTGCCGGCCTTGCGCCCCTTGTAATCGGCGCCAACAGAGTGGCAGGCATCCTCGATCACAGCCAGATTGTGGCGGCGGGCGATTTCCAGAATCGCGTCCATGTCGCAACACTGCCCATAAAGGTGGACAGGGAGGATGGCGCGGGTCTTCGGGGTGATTTTTTCCTCAATCTGCCGTGGATCCAGATTGCAGGTTTCCGGATCGATATCGACAAAATCAACCTCGGCACCGAGCGTCACGGCCGCCGCCGCCGTGGCAATCCATGTCATCGGGGTTGTGATCACCCTGTCGCCGGGCTTTATCCCGAGGGCCACGAGTGAAAGGAACAGCGCTGCAGTGCCATTGCTCACAGCCCGGGCATGGGGAACACCGCAGTAGGCGGCGAATTCCTGCTCAAACTGAATGCAGGCCTCGCCGCTGGTGGGAGCCCCCTTGCGGAGCACATCCAGCAGGGCAGCCTCCTCCTCGGGTCCGTATTCCGTGCCGTATTTGATCTGGAGGTCGAATTTGAGGGATGGAGTGCTCATGATGCCGGTTTCCCGGAGGTTTGGACGATGATGTTCAGCGCATCTGCCAGGTCGTGCATCGGGGTGCGCAGTTCAGCCCGGGCCCGGGCATTGCTCAGGGAGACATCCCGCGGCCTCGGGGCGCGACCCGGAATCTTCGGAGTATCACATGGCGCAACAAGATCAGAATCCAGCCCAAAACGGCTGGCGATGCGCAGTGCCATGTCGAACCTGCTGATCGATTCGTTTCCTGCCAGATGAATCGTGCCAGTGATGTTGGATTCCGCCAATTCGAGCAGTGCCCGACCAAGGGTGATCACATCGATCGGGGTGCGAATTTCCCGGAACGGAACTTCGATCCTCTCCCCCGCGCGAAGTTTGGCCAGCATTTTCGCCAGAAAGGAGTTCCCGACCCCAAGCACCGGCAGTCCAACAACCAGCGCAAGCCGGGCAACCACATTATGAGCACCCGACTGCCGGACGGCATCCTCCGCCTGCACCTTGGTGAGGGCGTAACAATTCAGCGGGCCGGGAGTCGAATTCTCATCATAGGGGGCATCCTCCCCACCGAAAACAGTGTCAGTGGAGCAGAACACCAGCCGTGCATGACAGGCCGCACAGAGTCCGGCAAGGCACCGGGTCAGTCCCACATTAACGCTGGCAGCCTCCATGGGATGGCTCTCACAAAAGTCAATGTCCGCCACCGCTGCGGTGTGGATCACCGCATCCGGGCGGACCCGAACGAAGAGATCTGCCAGCCGGTGGGTGTCCCGGAGATCCAGTTGGTGAACCTGGAGACCCGGCCGAACCATGGGCGCCTCCCCACGGGTCAGGACATGCACCTCCCAACTTGCGGGAGCCTGCCGGATAATGCTCCCGGCCACAAATCCGTTCCCTCCTGTAACAAGCAGGTTCATATGACTGTTTTGCTGGGGTTTTGGAAACTCGGCCGGGGAAATCCCGCCACGGGGGAACTCACAGCCCCTGACAAGTCAGGGGCGCACTCTGCATCGGTCTGAAGTCGAGGCCAGTCGGACATCACGGCAACTATAACAACCCTTCCGGTCAGGGCAAGGGCAAGACAAGGACATCCGAATCGACCCGGATGCCTCACGCGCAGGTTCGAAGGCCATTGGATTTTCCCGCCGATCCGCTTTTGCTCCCCTCTTCGTGACCTCGTGGCTTCGTGTGAGCCCTCCCGGCACTCTCGCGCCTCCCCTCCGGGAACGCACCAACCCAGGCGTCCCCCGCCCCCCGGTCTCCCCCGCTAAACAGAAATTTAACATTTCCGGGAACCAACACATCCCCTCATGCATCGTATCAGTGTGAATCTTCACGATCAGATCAGGGAGCGGCGGCGGCCAGGGTGCAGGTTGCACCCCCGGTTGGGCGCAATGTCCCTGCTCCATTCGCTGGATTCACAGCAACCCGAAAGAAAAAATACCAACAACCCCTCCTTTCAACCAGGAAAGGAATGAAACAATGACCTCGAAACAAACACAACGGACGGAAAACCCGCCGGAAAAAAACAAAACTGTGAAAGAACCCCGAACCATGCAAATTGAAACCATTCCCCTGCCCGGGTCTGTGGCCGCGCCCACAAACCGGGTCGCCAGAACCCCCTGGCTTGCCCGAAGCCTCGCAACCGCTTTGATTGGCGGCGCCATGAACCTCCACGCCGCCATCGTGGACGTGCAAATTTCAGGCTTCGCGTTCACGCCAAAGGATGTCGTGATCAATATTGGCGACACCGTGCGCTGGAACTGCCAGGAATCGTTCTTCCACGCCGTGTCCAGCGGAACCGGGTGCACCGCCGATGGCAAGTTCAGTTCCGGCACGCTGGTGACGGGCCAGCAATTCAGCTACACGTTCACCAACAACGGGGTCTTTTCCTATTTCTGCCCTCCCCACTGCCTCGGCGGAATGGTCGGCAGCGTCACCATCCCCAATCTGCCGCCCAGTGTCACCATCACCAACCCGGCTGAAAATGCGGTGTTCGGCAATACCGACACCATCGCGATTGCGGCCGCCGCCAGTGATGCGGACGGCGTTGTGACCAATGTGCAGTTTTTCGACGGTTTGGTATCGCTCGGCAACCGCACGAACAGCCCGTTTAGTGTCTCCACGCGCCTCCCCCTTGGCTCCCATACGCTGACGGCAGTGGCTTCGGATGCCTCCGGTGCCACCTCCATCTCGGCACAAGTGCATGTGACGGTGTCCAGATTCCTGGCCCCCATTCCGAACGGCAACATCGCCATTCACTTGCAGGCAGTGGCCACTGGAATGGCCGCGCCTGACTATGCCATCAGCCCGCCGGGAGACACCCGCCGGCTCTTCGTCGTGGAGCAGAACGGATTGCTGCGGATCATCCAGGACGGCGTCCTGCTGCCCGGCTCGGCACTCGATATCCAGAGCCGCGTGCAACCGCCTCTCGTTCCGACAAATCCGAACGATGAACGCGGCTTCCTCGGTCTCGCATTTCATCCCGGTTTCAACAATCCGGCAAGCCCCGGCTTCCGCACGCTCTACACCTATAACAGCGAGCTGATACCTGCGGGAACCACTCCCACTTATATCGCCCCGAACAATGCCACGCAGGGTTACAAAAACGTCGTGAACGAGTGGAAGATCTCGAGCTCCGACCAGAACGTCGTGGATCCGGCCTCCCGCCGCGAGATCATCTCCTTCGGGAAAAACGCCAACAACCACAACGGTGGCACGATCGCATTCGGTCCGGATGGATACCTGTATCTGGGCCTGGGTGATGGTGGAAATGCCAACGACGTCGGCGCGAGCCATATTGAACCGGGTGGCAACTCCCAGAACCTGAGCACACCTCTCGGCAAAATGCTGCGCTTTGACCCGCTCCTCCCAGGCCTGAACCCCGGGATTTCCGACCCGATCAGTGCCAACGGCCAGTATCGCATCCCCACGACCAATCCATTCCAAGGCGCCGGTCAGGTTCCCGAAACCTACGCCCTCGGTCTCCGCAATCCCTATCGGTTTGCCTTCGATCGCCTTAATGGTGAACTCATTGAGGGCGAGGTCGGTCAGAACAACATTGAGGAGGTCAACCGCATCACCCTTGGCGGCAATTATGGCTGGCCAATCAAGGAGGGGGATTACCTCTTCAACAGGACCAATGGCCCCAGCGGGAACGCCGGCACCATCGGAGCCCCCCCGGGAAATCGCAGCGTCGGCCTTCCCGCGGGTCTCATCGATCCAATCACAGGCACGCAGGGAACGCTGGAGTATGATCACAATGAAGGCATCTCCATCACCGGCGGCTTTGTGTATCGCGGCACAGCCATTCCCGAGCTTTACGGCAAATATATCTTCGGTGATCTCGCCCTTAAAACCGCCCCTGTGCGTGCGGATGGCCGGATTTTCTATGCCGACCTGCAGACCGGCGTGATCAAGGCGTTCCCCCTGTTCCAGTTCGGCGGCAGCGCTGTTCTTCCGGGCGGACTCACAGTTCACGGCTTCGGAGAGGATGCCCAGGGCGAACTCTACGCACTGGTGACCAGCACCCCGGCCAATGGAACCGGCGGCATCGTTTACAAGCTCACATCGGTCCCCTCCAGCCTCACCTATGTTGAGCGCAACCTGATCTCGGACATCCCGGGCACAGCGGAGCAGACCGATCCCAATCTCCTGAACCCGTGGGGAATGGCCTTTAGCACGACCAGCCCGTTCTGGATCGCGGACAACCATGCCGGTGTTTCAACTCTGAACAACGGCAACGGCCAGCCCCTGTCCCTCGTGGTGTCAATCCCCTCACCCGCCGGCGGTGCCTCCCTCGGCGCCCCCACGGGCGTCATCTTCAACAACACCACCGACTTCGCCGTCGGCCCGGGCCTGAATGCGCGGTTCATCTTCGCCACCGAGGATGGCACGATCGTCAGCTGGAACTCGGGGACCAACTCCGTGATCAAGGCCGACAGGTCGGCTTCCGGCGCGATCTACAAGGGCCTCGCTCTCGGCAACAGTGCCGGCAGCAACTACCTCTATGCCGCGAACTTCAATGCGGGAACTGTGGATGTCTTCGATGCCACCTACAACCAGGTGACACTGACCGGAACCTTCGCAGACCCCTCGCTCCCGGTTGGATTCGCCCCCTTCAACATTCAGAACGTGGGAGGATTGCTCTATGTCACATACGCCCTGCAGGACGCGGCGAAGCATGATGACGCTCCCGGCGCCGGCAACGGTTTCGTGAACGTGTTCGACACTGCCGGGCAGTTGATCAGTCGCTTCATCTCCAGGGGACAGCTCAACTCACCCTGGGGTGTTGCACTCGCGCCGGCAGGCTTCGGCGGCTTCAGCCAGGCCCTGCTCGTGGGCAACTTCGGGGATGGCCGCATCAACGCGTTTGACCCGACCACCGGGAAGTTCCTCGGCATGCTCAGGGATGGCACAGGCAACCCTGTCGCAATCCAGGGTCTCTGGGACATCAAGTTCGGCAATGGCGCCCAGGCTGGCGACACCCATACGCTCTACTTCACCGCCGGCATCGCCGGAACCGGCAGTCTTGAGGATCACGGCCTGTTCGGCAGCATTTCGGCGACTGTGCCGACTCTCACCAGCATCGTGAACAAGGGACTCGGGGCCGCGATCACCTGGGCCGGTGGCATACCGCCGTTCCTGCTCCAGAAGAAGGCAAGCCTCTCCGACACCAACTGGGCCAACCTGCTCACCACCACGAACCGGAGTGTGACCGTGGCACGGGAGGATTCCAGCTCGTTCTACCGCATCGTCAATCAGGCACCCGTTCAAGTGATGCCGTTCACGGTGCGGCTGACTGGGGATGGCGAACCGACCGAAGTCAGCACACCGGGAACCGGCCTCGGAACGATCACCATCGAAGGCAGCCTGTTGACCTATCACATCACCTTCTCCGGACTGTCCGCCCCGGCCACTGCGGCCCATGTCCATGGGCAGGCGGCCACCACAAACTCGGCAGGGGTGATGTTCCCGATCAACGGCGCAACCGGAACATCGGGCGTCCTCTCCGGAACACACACCCTCACCGCGACCGAGTTCGCCGGCGTCACCAATGGATTGACCTATGTGAATATTCACACATCCACCCATGCGGGCGGGGAAATCCGGGGCCAGATCGTGCCCCTGGAACTGACTGCGACCCTGAGTGGGGCGGCTGAAGTGCCGGCGGTGACAACCAGTGGAACGGGCACAGCCAAGCTGACCATGATCGGAAACCAGTTGTCCTACGTGGTGACCTACTCCGGTCTGGGCAGTGCAGCCACCGCCTCCCATATCCATGGGCCCGCCGACACAACCCACTCCTCCGGGGTGATCGTCCCTCTGGCCACCCCGTCCGGCACCTCGGGCACCATCTCGGGAACAGTGCTGCTCACCCGGGAAGCCCTCGCGGATATCCTGGCCGGGACGGCCTACATCAACATTCACACCACCGGCAACGGAGGTGGTGAAATTCGCGGTCAGATCCACCGGTAGTTCAAACAGGGAGCCTCCGGCTGACCGAACGCGGCCAGCCGGAGCGCTCCCTTCCAATCACCTCAACCCATCGGGATCTGCGGCCCGGAGAGTTGAGAATAAACCAACCCAACCCGCCGCATGAAAACCAGCGCTGGCAGAAATCATCCCGATTTCTGCCAGCGCTTTTTCTCAATGTCCGGTCCCCATCTTCAGGAACTTGCAACAATTGATTTCCCGGCCCGATGACCGCCCCATCCCGCTCGTTCGACACAAGTCTTCATGCGGGATGAGGCCGTTTTCGCAGACTTGAATCTCCGGATCATTCCGGGCCCGGATGTCACCCCCGGGAGGTCAACGCTCCTGAACACACAGTGACAGAACAGGCCGAAGAACCGCACGGCGTAGAAATGGGGTCTGGAGGCACGGCAATAAAGCCCGGGGAGTTCATGCACGCATTCCTCCCCGGACCAAGTTCCATCCATCCACAACCGTGCTCCATGCCGTTTATCAGCCAGATGCTAACGACCGGTTTGGCCCTGAAGAACCACTTCAAGGATGGCCCCGCCCTCCGGGCTGTTCGCGGCCCAGAGCCGTCCACCGTGTGCCTCGATGATGGTGCGGCAGATGGCCAGCCCCATGCCCATGCCAGAAGGTTTTGTGGTTACAAACGGTTCAAACATCCTGCTCAGCTGAACTTCCGGAATCCCGGGGCCGGAATCATGGATGCTGACGTGGACCAAAGCCAAATTCTCAAGGCGGGTGCGGATATGAATCCGTCGCACGGAATTCGAAATAGTCCCCATGGCTTCTACAGCATTGAAGATCAAATTCAGGATCACCTGCTGAAGTTCAACATGATTTCCCAGCACACCAGGCAGTTCCGCCCCGAAATCAAGGCATACGAACACTCCCTGCAGCACGAATTCGCTTCGCAACAAATCCACCGTTTCCTGAAGCAGGGCGTTGATCGAAATGGACCTGTGTTCTGCAGCACTCTTGTTGAACATGGCCTGCAGATTCCTGATGACCCCCCCGGCCCGCTCCCCATCCGCCCCGATGTCTGCAAGCGCCTCCCGGACCTCCGCAATGTCCAGATTGCCTGACTGGAGCATCTGCTGCGTGGCACGGACATTGCACAGGATGGCGGTGAGAGGTTGACGCAGCTCATGTGCGAGGGATGCTGCCAGCTGCCCTGCAGTCGTCACACGCCCCACATTCGACAACTCATCCCGCAGGCGCTGGTTCTGCAAATCCTTCTCAATGCGGTCCGTGATGTCCCGGTTGGACCCACGGATGCCCAGGTAGGTCCCATCCTCCCCCAAGATCGGTTGACCGACATGTTCCAACCAGGAAACCGTTTGATCCTTTCTACAGATGCGGAATTGAATGATGCGCGACTCCCGGAGCGTCCGGCCATCTTCACGGTGGCTCAACCACAGCGCCGCATCATCGGGATGGATGATCTGTTCGAGCAATGCCGGATTTGCATTGAATTCCCCGGCCGAATAGCCGGTGATCCGTTCACAGGAGGGGGAGCAATAGCGCAGCGTGTGCTCCGGCGTTTCCCAATATTCCCAGTCATGAGTAAAATTTGCCACCGTGCGGTAGCACAATTCTGCCGCCTCCAACTCCCTCTGAACCCACTGGCGCACGGAAATCTCCTGCTCGAGATTTGCATTACTCCGGGAGAGCTCACTGGTCCGTTCCGCAACCCGCCGTTCCAGATCGTCGTGCGCCTGCCGCAACTGCTCTTCAGCCTGCTTGCGGTTCGTGATGTCGTGGAAAATGCCCTGGATGATCCTCCTGTGTCCCAGCGTGACAACCGAGGTGTTGATGAGCACCGGAGTCCGCCTTCCAAGCGGCCCGACGACAAAATCCTCAATGTTCTCTACGGACGGCAGAGCAACCGCGCTGCGGAACTTCTCAACTGAGGCATCCTCCGGAGGATGCAGGAACCGCTGGTGCATTCCGATCAACTCCTCGCGGGATCGACCGGTCATTTCCTCCGCTTTCCGGTTGCAGCGGGTCAAAAACCCGGTTTCCGCATCAGCCCAAAAAATCGCGTCGTTGCTGTTCTCAAGGACCAGTCTGAACTCCTCCTCGCTGATGCGAAGGGCTTCCTCCGCCTCCTTGCGTTTGGTAATGTCGCTCAGTGTGCCGATGAATCGTACCGCCCGGCGTCCCTTCCCCTCCCCACGGGAAAAAACCTGCCCGGTGGCGGAGACCCATTTGAATGTGGCATCCGGGAGCACGACGCGGTATTCAGCCTCGTAGGAGCCGCCCGTCTCCGGATTCAGGGCCTCCCGCACCTTCTGCACCACCCCTGTCCGGTCCTCCGGATGCATCAATGTAAACGCCCGCCAGTATCTGACCGTATCTTCTTCAGCAAGCCCAAGAATCGCCCGGGCGCGCTGATCCCAAAAGACGGTCCGGGCCTCCAGATTGTAGTCCCAGGTTCCCAGACTGCCTGCAGCCAGCGCGAGCCGGCGCTGTTCCTCCAGCAACACAAGCGCGGCCTCGGCTTTCTTGCGCTCCGTGATGTCGCGCGCAATCCCTTGCACGATCTTCCTCTCCCCGATGGTCACCACGGAAAAATTGACCACCACGGGGGTAAGTTTTCCACCCTTACCCAGCATTTCAGCCTCAACATTCTCCGTCGAGGGAACGGAGCCGATCCGACAGAATATCTCATGATAGTCAGGACCGGGTGGATGAAGGCGCTCAACGTGCATCCCGACGAGTTCGTCCCGATTCCGGCCAGTCAGCTCTTCGGTCCTGTGGTTGCAGCGAACAATGATCCCCGTAGCCGCATCCGCCCAGAATATCGCGTCATTGCTCTGATCCAGCACCAACCGGAACTCCTCAATGCTCACGCGCAGAGCCTCCTCCACCCGCTTACGCTCCGTGATATCCCTGACATGCAGGAGAATGGCCTTCTGGTTGCGATACGAAATGGGAGTCCCGGTGATGTCCACCTTCACAACAGTGCCGTCCGACCGGTGGCACACCCCTTCACAGGTGGTCAATTCCCCCAGAAACCACTTGGGAAATCCGGCGCGCAACTCCTCCCGCGACTCCGGAGGAACAAGATTCATCACGTTTTGACCGAGGAGTTCCCCCCGGCTCAAGCCGTGCAAACGACAGGCTGCGGGGTTGATGTCCAGCACCTTCCCCTCTGAATCCTCGACAAAGACAGCATCGGGCGAGTTTTCGAATAACTCGCGGAATCGCCCCTCGCTCTCCCGCAGCGCTTCCTCCATCTGTTTCCGCTCTGTGATGTTGATGTGCGTGCCCACCAACCGCTGAGCCCGGCCATGCTCGTCCCGCGACAGGCAAGTCCCGCGGCTCAGCACCCAGATGTAAGCTCCGGACCAGGTTCGCAACCGGAACTCGATTTCAAAAGCCTGCCGCCGGTTTTCGATGCAATCCTGATGGACCTGCAGTGAATACTCCAAATCCTCCTCATGCACAAACCGCTTCCACGCCTCGTAATCCGGTTGCAACTCCTCCGGCCCGAAACCCAGCATGGCCAGATAGGATGGGCTCAGATACATTGTCCCCGTCCGGAGATCCCAGTCCCAGACTCCCTCATTCATCGCAGCCATCACCAAGCGAAACCGGTCCTCACTGGCGCGAAGGGCCTTTGCTGTGTCAGCCTGCCGGCGAAAAAAACGACGGCTATGCTGCCGCCACAGCCATCTCAACCCGGCCCAGGTAGCCAGAAGGATCGCCACCACCGTCCCCATCATCATTCTTCGCCAATCCCCCAACGGGACGTCAATTTCCTCCTTTTCCATCCTGGCGACAACGATCCAGGGGGAATTCGGGACAGGACTGGAATGCGCCATGACGGAACGACCATGCTCATTCACCCCTTCGGTCCAGGCCTCCACCCCCCCCCTTCGGACTTCAGCTTTTCCTTCCGATGCCGGAATGTCCTCAACAGCTGTCTCATTGGTCCGGGCTCCGAGCCCGCTGAGGACCACCACCCCGCTTGCCTCGCGGCGCAGCAGCAGTGTCTCGGCCGTCCTGCTGGGTGTCGGCCAGCTCTGGATGAACGGGTGAATGTAGGATTTGGGATTGATCCGCAGAACAAACACCCCCGTAGGTTGACCATCGGCGACCTCATCAAGGACGGGAATGGTGAGCGCCAGATAGGAAACACCCTTGCTGCTGTCCTGAAAAAAATCCTCCAAGCCCACCTTGCCGGAGCGCAGGATATCGGGGACAAGCCTGGAGATGGCGGCGCATTGGGGCTCGGCATTGGAAGGGATCACCAACCGGGTGTTGCCCTTGACGTCGAGCAACCGGGCCTCGTCATACTGGTAATTGGCCTGGAATTTCCCCATCCACTCCTGAAGTTGCTGCCGGGCGTCAGCATCCGAAGCATTATCCAAAAAGCGCCGCACCAGAGTGCTAAAGGCAGCATTTTTGAACAGAAGCCCGCCATCCCCCAGACGCTCGTTCCGATATTGGGTCAACTCCCCCACCTTCAACCGGGTCACTGCGAGAAGGGTCTGGTCAACCTCCCTGTGATAGTCCTCCTTGTAATTCCAATAGGCCATGAACCCCGCCAGCAGGATGCCTGCGGATACAAAACCGAACGCGAGTCCAAATATTTGCCGCCCTCGTTTTTCATTCATACTGGGTTCTATGATGCTTCTTAGGGGACATTATATGGCTATAACCGCCCTAATCGAACAAAATAATTGACGCCCAAGGCCTGGAAACGAAGGTCAAGGGGGGAACTCCCTTCGCCGCCGGAGCCACAAAGGTGAAATGAACACCCCGCGCCCGGAGCGGGGCGTGGCATCGTGGTCATTTGTGTGGGCGATGCCCGATGGGGGGCATCGGCCATCTAAATTCCACCGCTTCAAGGAACTGCGACCGGAACAGCATCCCGGTCTGAAGTCCAGGGTTTCGGCTCCAAATGCGACGCCCCGGCGCGCGGGACTTCCAGTGGAGCCCTGCCTTTCAGTTCGAAGTTCCACTTCCAGATCTGATAGATGCCGGGATAGACCACCAACTCCAGAAGGAAGGATGTGAAGATTCCCCCGATCATGGGTGCAGCAATCCGTTTCATCAGGTCGGAGCCGGTGCCCGTGGACCACATGATGGGAAGCAGCCCGAGGAACAGGGTCGCCACCGTCATGAATTTGGGCCGGAGCCGCTGCACAGCTCCATACGAGATGGCGGCCTGGAGCTCCGCCAGATTCCGCAACTTCCCATCCGCTTTGGCCTTTTCGTAAGCCAGATCCAGATAGGTGAGCATGAACACGCCGGTTTCAGCATCCACGCCGAGCAGGGCGATCAAGCCCACCCAGACTCCGATGCTCAGATGGTAGCCCATCAGATAGAGAAACCAGACAGCCCCCACCGCCGAAAATGGAACAGCCATGAGCACAATGCCGGTCCTGACAAAAGAACGTGTGTTCAGATAGAGCAAAATAGCTATCAGGAACAGGGTGATCGGAACAACCCAGAGCAAACGCTCCCGAACCCGGGCCATCGCTTCATATTGACCGCTCCAAAACAGCGCGAACCCGGCAGGAAGCTTTACCTCTTCACGCACCAGACGACCCGCCTCGGCCAGATATCCACTCAGGTCGCTCCCGGCAATATCGACGTAAACATAGCCCGTGAGCATGCCATCCTCGTTGCGAATCATCGCCGGTCCGGTCTTTTTCCTGACATTTGCCACGTATGAAAGAGGCACCTGAGTCTGGCCATCGGCGGTCGAAACGAGCATGCGCTCAAGAGCGTCCTGATCGGACCGGTAGTCCCGCTGGTATCGCACATTGACCGGATACCTCTCCCGACCGGCAATGACGGTGGTCACGTTGTCGCCACCCAGCGAGTTCTCGACCGTGGCCTGCGCCTCCTCCATGCTGATGCCGTAGCGGGCCAATTCCTCCCGCTTCCACTCCACGTCCAAAAAGTAGCCGCTGCCGGTCCGCTCCGCAAAGACGCTCCGTGTTGAAGGCAGGCGTGAGAGCACGGATTCGACGTCCGCCCCGATTTTCTCGATGGTTGCCAGATCGTTACCGGCGATCTTGAGCCCCACGGGCGTTCGCAAGCCGGTGCTCAACATTTCGAGCCGCCCTTTGATCGGCATGGTCCAGCCGTTGGCCAGCCCCGGAACCTGCAGAGCCGCGCTCATCTGCCCCACCAACTCCTCCTGTGTGATGTGGTCCGGTGTGAAGTGGCGGAAAAAGCCCTTCATCCATCCCGGTGCCCAGGCGGAATACCAGGTCTCCTTGGACCTCCATTCAGCCTGCGGCTTGAGGATGATCACGGTCTCCAGCATGGACAGAGGTGCGGGATCTGTGGCTGTGTCGGCCCTGCCCGCCTTTCCAAGAATCCTCTCGACCTCGGGAAATTGGCGCAGGATACGATCCGTGACCTGGAGGGTCCGCTCCGCTTCCGCGACGGAGATGCCCGGCATCGTGGAGGGCATGTAGAGGATGGAGCCCTCATCCAGAGGGGGCATGAACTCCGAGCCAAGTTTGAAAAAGACCGGCACGGTGGAGACGACAAGAAGACAGGCGGTCCCCATCACAAGCCATTTGCGGCGCAGCGCAAAATCGAGCACCGGAGTGTAGGCCCGGATCAGCAGCCGGTTGATGGGGTGGCTGGATTCGGCACGAATCCGTCCGACCGCCATGGCGTTGATCAAACGGGACAGCCAGGCCGGACGGAAAACAAACCGTTTCACCTGGGTGAACGTCATTCTGAGCGCAGGGTCGAGTGTGATCACCAGAATGGCGGCAACCAGCATGGCCAATGTTTTTGTATAGGCCAGCGGCTTGAAGAGACGGCCCTCCTGGGCTTCCAAGGTCAAAATCGGGAGAAACGAAACCGCAATCACCAGAAGTGCGAAAAACGCGGGACGCGCCACCTGCTTGATGGCCTGCAGGACCACCTCGGAATGGGACTCCTTGCACCCGTCCCGCTCCCAGATTTCAAGATTCTTGTGGACCTGATCCACCATGACGATGGCCGCATCCACCAACGCCCCGACGGCAAGAGCAATGCCCCCAAGTGACATGATATTGGCAGAAAGGCCCAGCATGCGAAACGGTATGAACGACACCAGAACAGCGATCGGGATGGTGATCGCCGGAATGATCGCGCTCGGGACGTGCCACAGGAACAGAAAGATGACCAGCATCACCACCAGAATGACCTCAATGAGGGTGGACTTCAGGGTGTCCACAGAGCGAACGATCAGCTCGGAGCGGTCGTAAACTGGAACGATTTTCATCCCGGCGGGAAGCCCGGGCTCCAACTCCCGGATGCGGGCCTTCACGCGGTTGATGACCTCAAGCGCGTTCTGGCCATGCCTCATTACGACGATCCCTGAGACGACCTCACCCTGCCCGTCCAGTTCGCAAATCCCACGGCGAATATCCGGCCCCACCACCACCTGACCAATATCGCGGACGAGAATGGGTGTGCTGTTGGTGTTCGAAAGGACAATGCTCTCAATGTCAGCTACGGAGGTGAGGTATCCCCGGCCGCGGACCATGAATTCGGTGCTGCCAAACTCCATCACCCGTCCTGCCGATTCCTTGTTTCCTCCCCGAACGGCATCCACCACGCGACTGATCGAAAGCCCGTGGGCCCGAAGACGGTTCGGGTCAACATTGACTTGATATTGCTTTCCAAACCCGCCCACTGAGGCCACCTCGGCCACACCCGGCACCGCCCTGATATAGCTCTTGAGATACCAGTCCTGATAGGCTCTTACATCCCCCAGGCTGCGCTTGCCCGACTCATCAACAAGTGCGTATTGGTAGATCCATCCCAACGCGGTTGCATCGGGACCGATTTCGGAAACAACCCCCTGGGGCAGGCGCGGCAAAACACCCGAGAGATACTCCTGCGCACGCGCCCTTGCCCAGTAAAGGTCGGTGCCCTCTTCGAAAGTCACATAGACGTAGGAAAACCCAAAATCGGAAATGCCACGCACCGACTTCACCTTTGGCGCCCCCAGCATCGCGGAGACGATGGGATAGGTGACCTGCTCCTCCAGAATATCAGGACTGCGATCCCAGCGGGAGTAAACGATCACCTGGGTGTCCCCCAGATCGGGAATCGCATCCAGCGGAACGTGCCGGAGCGACCACCAGCCCATCAGACAGGCTGCGGCGATGAGTGAAAAAACGAGGGCCCGGTTACGGACCGACCAATCTATTATTCTGTTGATCACACTAGTGGTGGGACATTTCGAGCCCATGGCTCACGGCGATGGACGACACATGTGCGCCCTGAACCGGGCTTGCAGTCCCGGTTGCGGTGGTATTCCCCGAATGACCATGGGGAGACTCGGCATGACCCGACCCCACAATGAACGTCTCCGGTGCCTGGGTAAAGCGCTTCATGCACGCCTCCATGCAAAAGTAGTATGTGGAGGACTGGTAGGTGGTGCAACGATGCTCCTGGCGGGCCTTTGACTCATCCACCTTCATGCCGCAGACAGGATCGATGGCGGACTTGCCCGTCCCGCCAAGGGCTGCAACCCTCATGCGGCTCTCAGAATCGACAAGAAAGTTGCCCGACGTGACGATCCGCTCCCCCTCCATCAAACCGCTCAGAATCTCGACCTGGCTGCCCCACCGGCGTCCTGTTTCAACAACGCGTGGCTCAAAAACTCCCTGGCCACGATCGACGAATACCGTTTTGGCCTGCCCGGCATCCAGAATGGCATCGGCTGCGATGGTCAACGCCGCCGGAGCGGACACCGAAACCTCCAAATCGACCAGCATGTCCGGCTTGAGCACGAAGCCGGGATTCTGCGCCTCCAACCGCATCTGCAGGGTGCGGGTCGCCGCATCAAACTGCGGTGCCGCCTGTGCGATGACCGCCGTGAATTCCTTCTGCTGGTGGGCGAGTTTCACCCGCACTGACTGACCTGGCTGCACATATTCGGCATCATTGGCAAAGACGCTTGCCATGATCCAGACCCGGCTGAGGTCAGCCACACGGAACAATTCGGCACCCTTCATGAAATTCTGACCCGTTGAGACATCGCGTGAGAGGAGGAATCCATCCACCGGGGATACCAGATCAATCCGGTCCAGCGGTGTCCTGCGGCTCTTCATCAGCTCTGAAATCTGTACATCCCCCATTCCGAGGTTCCTGAGGGCGTCGATGTTGAGTTTGATTGCCCGTTCGCTCTGCGAAAGCTGGTCGGCATCGGCAAACTTTGCCAACTGGTCTGAGAACGCGTAGCCGGTGTTCTTCTCCAATTGGGAGACGGGGCCCGCATTGGTCGCGGAGGCTGCCACACCCCCCTTTTGACGCAGCAGGTTATCCTCGGCATTCAGGCCATAGACGAGCACCTGGGCGGAATGTAAAAAGTCTGGACTGTAATAGGAGGCCAGAACCTCGTTTGTCCTGACCCGGCTGCCGGGTGCCTGCGGCAACGCCTTCACAATGCGGCCATCCACGGGCGCCTGGATGCGGTAAATCCGTGTTTCATCGGCGGCAACCTTTCCGAGCCACCGGAGTGTCTGGCTGGGGGCGGCCTTTTTGACCTCCGCCACTTCAACCCCCGACCGCTGCTGCCTGGTGAAGTCGAGGTTCACGGTGCCCGCGGGCAGATCACCGGCGGCTCCTGATGATGCCGTCTGCGACTGGCCATCCGCGTAAACCGGTTCCATCTTCATCCCGCAGGGTGCCAAACCGGGCTCCTTTGAAGTGTGCCCCGGATTCATGGGATCCACATAATGCAGGATCCTGCGCGTGCCGGACTGCGCCTCGGCCACCGACTTGCGATGCCCATACCAACTCCCCGCCAGGAACAACTCCCCGGCCAGAAGAACAATCAGAGCGGCGTAAACATACTTTTTCATAGGAGACTAAGGATTTTGCTGAAATGTGAGGCCCAGAAAAGGTGACCCCGAAACCGAACTGCCGAACGGAGGGAAAGCGGAGGGTTCGGGCGGCTGGAGCGCCGAGAATGCGCCCCGGGTTGCCGCCCGAACCCCTACCCGTTGAAACGATCAGACCACGTGGAACCCGAACATCATGTTATGATCCTCGTGGGCGAGGTTGTGGCAGTGCGCCACATACGGCCCCCTGAAGGACCGGAACTTGCGGTAAATGACGACCGTCTCACTCGGTCCCAGAGCGATGACGTCCTCCTTGGTGTTGTCATCCGGATTCTGGGAGGACGGAGTCGGCACGCCATTCCTCGAGAGGATGCGATGCTCTTCGAAATGGAAGTGCATCGGATGTGTCCAACCGCCACCGCCGTTTTGGATGGTCCACACCTCGGCGCTGCCCGAAACCGGGGCGGCGAGTGGGGCTGTCGGGTCGTAGCCGAGACCGTTGATGAACCATTCATCCTCACCACTTGCATTCGGACCTCCACCGCCCCGATCCAGACGGAAGGTCCGCCGCGGAAGGCCTGAGAGGTTCGGAATCGGGGGCTGCTCGCGCATCGCCCTCGGGATGATGCTGTTGTCGGGAGCATCATCACCGATGACAAACTTCATGACCGGGATCTGGTAGTTGGGATCGAACCCATCCATCATCCGTCCGTTGGTCATCTTGGCGATGTTCACGAGGTAAACCACATCGCCCTTGCGGGTGGGAGTGCCATCCATGTACTTGGTGAAGTCGATGATCATCTCCTTGCGCTTGGCGGGCCAGAGTTCAAAATCGTTCCGAACGAGCGGCGTGGGGAGGAGCCCACCGTCCGCGGCGACCTGAACGAACTTCATGCACTGGCGGCCATTCGGGAGGCGATACTGCCCCTGCAACTCAACCCCCTGGTAGCCCAGCGACGCGGCGGTGACCGGGGCGGTGCTGGAACTCATCAGCACGAACTTGAACTGGCGGGCGATGGAGGCACAGAGAAAACGGTAACGGTATTTCCGGCGCTTGACCTCGTGGACCGGGTAGGCGGTGCCATTGACGGCGAAGATGTCACCGACAAAGCCGTGGTTGGGGTAGTGCCGGAAGAAGGTCTTGCCCCACCATTCAGGATGCGGCTGGCCGGTCCCGTTGTGGAAGTCGGCATGGCCTGTGACACCATCATCGAAGGCGAAATCACCAAACGCCAGTGGGATGTCGTAATCGACACGGCCGGTTTCAAGGTTTGGAACCCCGGGAAGGCGGTAGGTCTTGGGATCCCTCTCGTTGCCGTTGTCGGCACGGTCGTAGATGGGATACAGCCCAGCCATGCCCTTGTACACGTTTGCGCCAGTATGGTGCATCCGGTGGTCATGAAACCACAGAAAGGACTGCTTCTCGCGGTTGTCGCCGCCGGCAGGCCAGTTGAGATAGAGATTGTCGCACCACTCCTGCGGCTGGTAACCCTCGGGTTTCCAACCGGGATTTCCATCGCTCTCGCAGGCTGAGTGGGCGTTGTGAAGGTGGGTCAGGAATCCCCAGTCCGGAGCGCCGAAATCGTTGCGGTCCAGGTTCATGGGGTTCTCATGCAGCTTGTTCACGAAACGCACGCAGGCCGGCTGGCCATACATTGCGTAAATCATCGGCCCCGGGAAGGTGCCGTTGAACCCGTAAATCGTGCTCGCGGGGAGGTTCCTCGGGCCTGCAATCCCGTCCGGAGGAAGCACCGGTTGTCCGTTAACCCCGATGGGCTGCACCTTGGATGTCGTAAAATTGTGTTCACCCAGCTGCAAATCGATCTTGTAATAGACAGGGTCCGGCAGTCCGATGGTTCTGGGGGTGACCTGATGCTTGTAGTGGCCGGAGGAATCGCTCTGGTCGTAGGAGGGGGGGGTGGCCCAGGTACTCGGATCGGACGGCTGGAGGGGAGCGGGGATGGGGAGCGGATCCGAAAACGGGTTCAAAATGAGCGGGCTGGTGGGATACACCTCGACGACCCCGGCAGCAAAAGCGCGGGTGCCACTAAGTCCGTAGGACGCCATCATGGCGGCGCCGCTTGCGAGACCGAGCCTGCGAAGCATTTCCCGGCGGCTCATGCCCCCCTTTCGCACTGCCATCTCCAATTCAGCCGGGTTGAGATCGACCTGACTATTTTTTAGTTCTGTTATGTTCATACCAAAGTCCGCATTTACGACGTGATTCGGAAGGGAATCACAAGAAGGTCATTCGCGACGATGTTGTTATACTACTGAAGGAAGGCTGCTGCTATGGCACCTTGGTCGTACGACGGATGGGCACAACGATGCCGGTGCGGATTCAAAAGGCGTGAAAAAGCAACCGGGAAACCGCGCTGGGGGGGCGGGAATACCCCTCCCCGAACCCGGAGGGTTCCCAGATTGTAGCCGGTGGTTGAGGAGCAACGCGACGACACCACCGGTATGGCCCCACCTTACCACTGCATCCCGGAGGGGATGCGGCAACGCCCGCTGCCGACCACAACGCCCTCCACCCTTCCCCGCCCCATCCGCGTCCATTTGCGGTCCCCCCCCTCCGCAACGCCAAAGGCGTTGTCTGGAGTTTGGCCCCTACTAGATAAAAAGCATGAGTGAGAGGGTTTTCTGTTGACATGTGTCTAGTTATGGGACTAGATTATCCTAATATGGGTTATCCAACCAAAGTCCAGCTCATCAAACGCAAACAAAGCGAGCAGTTCTACATCAACTTCCCCGCCGCCATCGCCCAGGCCATGGAGTTCTCCAAGGCGGAGGACGTCGAGTGGACCATCTCCGACAAGAAGCACCTCATCCTCTCCCGCAAAGTCGTGCCGCCCGATCCGGTGAGTGTAAAAAAAACGCTTCACTCCTAGACAGTCTGGAGGGACTCGTGGATCGCACCCGCGACTGCTTCGGTTCCCGGGAGTCATTCGAGCGCTCCCGCCGGCACATGCTCAGCAGCCTGGTCGGCTTTGGCCGCCACACCATCACCGGACTCATCCGCACGCAAAACCGGCACAAACAGGACTGGACCGCCGACTATCGTTTCTATTCGCAGGGCCGGTTTGATCCCGAGCCGGTTTTCGATCTGGTGCGCAACAGTGTTGTGAGCCATCTGGAGAAGTCCGCCCCGCTGGTCACGGCCATGGATGATTCGCTCCTGCGGAAAACCGGCCGGAAAGTTCATGGTGTGCGCTATCTGCGTGACCCGCTGAGCCCGCCCTTCAATGTGAACTTTGTGCGCGGATTGCGCGTTTTGCAGATTTCGGCGGCACTACCCGATGTCAGCGGGGCCGCGCGCATGGTGCCGATCGATTTCAAGCATGCGGTG
This sequence comes from uncultured Verrucomicrobia subdivision 3 bacterium, assembly GCA_903913865.1. Lineage (GTDB taxonomy): Bacteria > Verrucomicrobiota > Verrucomicrobiia > Limisphaerales > UBA8199 > UBA693. The sequence goes on along the minus strand of CAIWMU010000015.1, from coordinate 985 downwards.
TTGCCGGCCAGGCCCTCCAAGAACGCCACGCCTGAGGAACTGCAGGCCTATGAACAGGAGCGGGCCAGACGCAACATCAACAAGGTCGGGGCCTCCTGTTTGAACCAGCTTCGCCAGAAGATGGACCAGAACGGGGACACCGGGCGGCGGCTCATCACCTGCGTGGACGGGCGCTTCACCAACAGCACCGTGTTTGACGCCGTGCCCCAACGCACGGTGTTGATCGGCCGTGTGCGCAAGGACACAGTGCTCTACCACCTGCCCACCGAACAGCCTCCCAAAGGGCGCAAACGCAAGTATGGCACTCAGGCCCCCACGCCGGAGGAACTGCTCAAGGATGACGCGGCACCCTGGCAGATGGTCCGCGCCCATGCATGCGGCCAGATGCACGACTTCAAGATCAAACGGCTCAGGCCGGTGGTGATGCGCATGAATGGCGGTGCCATGCCGGTGCAGATCATGGTCATCAAGCCCCTGGGCTACCGGCTCAAAGCCGGGGGCAAACTGTTATACCGGCAGCCTGCGTTCCTGGTGTGCACCGACCCGGATCTGGCCCTTGAGGCGTTTCTTCAGGATTACCTGTGGCGTTGGGACATCGAGGTCAATTTCCGGGATGAAAAGACGATTCTCAAGGTGGGACAGGGACAGGTGCGCACGGAGAACTCGACCCAGAATGCCCCCGCCTTGGGGGTCGCCGCCTATGCGCTCCTGCTGCTCGCAGCCACCAAGGCCTACGGCAAGAGCGGGGCGCCAGACCGGCATCACCAACCCAAGTGGTACCGCCGGGCAGACGGCAAGCGCGCCACAACCAATGAACTGGTCAACCAATTACGGATCGACCTTTGGGCCTCATCCCTAAGGCCAGGACATTATTCCGACTTCATGTCCGCCACCCCTCCCGACCAGATGTCCGAAAAATACCAACTCAACCCAGCAGCCGCCATCTTCTCCTCTGTTTACTGAACAAACCAGGGCCAAACTCCAG
>CAIWMU010000014.1 GCA_903913865.1 uncultured Verrucomicrobia subdivision 3 bacterium | reverse complement strand
GGCCCAGAACTTCTCAGCCTCGGCCTTCAGGACGAGCGTCTTGTAGTGGTTGTGAACGATGTCGGTGCTGCGGTGCCCCATTTGCTGCGCCGTCTTTCCCCCATCCCCATAAAGTGCCAGATGGTAGGAACCGAAAGAGTGCCGGAGTCCGTTCTGAGGCCAGGATTCAATTCCGGCACTGGCCTTGAGCCCCAGCATGTTTTCCCGGAACTCCTGCTTGTTCACGATAGGCCCCTTCAGGGGTTGGATGGGTCCCAACCAGGCAAACAGGGCATCGCACATCTCCACGACCCTTCTGGACCGCTTCTTGGCGACCTCAGAGCCCACAATCACCGCCCGGTCCTCAAATTTGACATCCTGCCCGTCCAACCGCATCAACTCTGCCGATCGCAGTCCAGCGAATAGCCCCAGGGAGATGTAGGGCAGCAACCCGTGGTCACCCGCATTCCTGAGAAGCTGCTCAGCCTGTTCGACCTTGAAGATCTCAGGGTCAGAGTCCTCGACGCTTGGACGGTCAATGCGCTCGGCCAGGTTCGACTCCACCCAGCCGTGCTTGATGGCGTAATTGAAGATCTGGGAGACCTTCGTCAGGAAGTTGATCCGGCTTCGGCCCGACCATTCGTCATCCTCGTAGATCCATCCCTCAATCTCCTCCACGGTCAGATCGCTCAACCTACGGCCGGAGAATTGTTCGGCAAAGACGTTTAAGCGCCACTTGAGGTCCTGAACCGTGCGGTCCCGGCGGTCGTTTCTCTCGGATTCCACCAGCATCCTCTCCACGATTTCGCTGATTGGGGGGCTGTTCCGGTAAGCGATGACGTGCTTGAGGTAGTATTGGGCCGCCTCGTGAAGAGTCACGGAATGGGGGGCTAGGATGGCATGTGCCTTGACGGCATCCATCTTTATCTCCTGGGAAATGGCTAGCGCGGAGGCTCCGTGATTGGCTTTTTCGGTCCGCTTTTGCTCCGCGAACGCATTTGCCTCGTACTTGGTTCGAAAGGATGTTCGATCCCTACGCCCGTTGATCTGGCCGAGATCGACGACATAGCTGACATTTCCACTCTTATGGACACGTTCATACACCGCTGGCCAGGATGGTCTGCGTCCGTTCTTTGCCTTTTTTAGCGTCATAGACGTTGGCAAATGTGTCACGTAAACGTCACGCGGTCAAGAGCTAATTGGAGTAATTGAAACGGAACATGGATTTTGAAAACATTGATTTCATTGGGGTTTTTGGGTGAAAATGGCGGAGAGAGGGGGATTCGAACCCCCGATACGGTTTAACCCGTATAACGGTTTAGCAAACCGTCGCCTTCAGCCACTCGGCCATCTCTCCAACACATTGTTCCACAACAGCTTGCGCTTCTGTGGCCATTGTTGTGATCCCTTGCGGTTGTCACCCCGGTTGCCCAAGGGTGATGTATCGTGCGTCCGCTGGCAAAAGCAGACAGCCCAACAAATGGTCCAATATCTGTAGGGGAAAGTCGTTCAACGGTCAAGCCGGTTATCAATCGGAATGGAGGAAAGTTGGATATGTTCCGGCACCAGGTCCGCCCGGGCCCGTTGCAGGGGAGGCTGGATCACGATCCGGAAGGGTGGGGGAGGTGGTGTTTGTGTTGGTGACAGGGGGACAGGGCAGAGAATGAAAAGAGGCGTTGGTGGTGATGATGGATGGTGGAGCGCAAATTACCTCATGGTTACTCATGCGGCAGGGTTGGGGTTGAGTTGCTTGCCGGGGACTGGAATCAAGTTGAGAAAGCTGCCCATTTTGGGTCCGCCGCCGCCCGCAATTCCCCGGGTCTAATGCTTGATATTTAAAATTCTGTATGAAATCTGTGCAGATTTAAGTTGACCGTGGATTTATGATCGTTGTAACTGATTGGATACAAATGGTTGTAAGCACTGTAGTGATCTCTGAGTTTGTGTTGGTCGCTTTGCTGGCGTTTCAGTTCTACCGCCTGCAGCGCTCCAGATTCCGGCTGGCGGAGAGCCGGCAGGGGCTCGGCTTTGTATCCGGGGTTGCAAATCTTGCTGTTTGGGAATGGGTGGTGGATGACGGGGGGGATTCATCTATTTCGCGTTGCCGGTGGATTTGTGGATTGGGGGCGGATGGGGATCGGCGGAGACCAGAGTTTTGCAATGCCGGTCACGGAAAGAAATGCCCCATGTTGGAGGAAGCACTTCGGCAGGCGAGGGCGGATTCTCCGGGGTTTCAGGCTGAGTTCGTCCGGGGACAGAGTGAGAGGGGGGTGCGTTGGATTAGCAGCCGGGGACGCGCCCACTTCGACCGACTTGGAAAGTTGGTCCGATTGACCGGCACATGCAAGGATGTGACGGAGACCCGGCTGGATGTGCGGGGAGGGGGTGCGGAGGCAAAGCAGCCCTTGGGGGATGGTGCTGCCCTTGAGGGCGACTGGATGTCGGCCGTGGAGAACATCTGGGCAGATCGGCCGGCTTCTGGCGATGTCCGGGAGCTCATGGACGATATGGCTGCGGGAGATTTGCGGACTCCTGAGGCGATCCGTCGAATGCGCCAACTTCTCAATAGGCATCAGCTGGATTTGAAACCATTTACTGTGGCGGATGTTGTGAGGGATGCCGTTGCAACTGTTCGCGGAGATGCTGCGGCGCGGGGGGTCATTTGCGAAATTGAAGTTGCCCCGAATCTGCTGCCTGTTGTCATGGATCGGATGCACATGCAGAAGGTGTTCGTGGGCCTGATTCTGAACGCCATGGACGCGATGGAGGGGATGCCTATGGGGGCACGCCGCGTGCTTGTGAGCGTGATCTGGCGGGACAAATTGTGCCTTGAGGTGGCAATCTCCGATTCCGGTCCGGGTTTTCCCCAGGATGGCGTAAGCAGACTTTTTGAGCCGTTCTTCACCACCAAACCGGACCGCATTGGATTGGGGTTGTCAATCTGCCGGACTATTGTTGAAGCGCATGGGGGACGGATCCGAGCGGCAAACCGCCCGGGTGGAGGAGCAACGTTTCGAATCCTTTTACCAGTGGCTCAGTCTGACTCATGTTCCCCCTGACATGCCGGTAATCCTTGTGGGATATTGATTTGCAAACTCTTTTGGTTAAGAGGTTTACGTATACGTTTCAGTCTGTGTTTGTTCGGCTTTCCTGTAGATAACAGAGGAGTTTTGAGATTTGGAGAGCCTCGAGCACATCCGACTGGGTCCTGGGATTGCTTGTGGGCAGTCTGGGGAAGCATGAGTTGATCGCGGCTTTCGGATTTCGCCTTCCGGTGCGCAAGCCCGCACTTCTGAAACTCTGATCGGTTACTTTTCGGGGAAGGTCCCGACCTGCCTGAACTGCCTACTCGTCACCTTCCTGGGCAGATAGGTCGGTCGGGTTGATAGGTATTTGGGCAGTCCCATCGCGGTGCACCATTACGACAAACTCCCCCTTTATGGAACGTTTCTGCATCGCCTGCAGGAGGTTGGCAGGGGTGCCGCGCAGGTATTCCTCGAATTTCTTGGTGAGCTCGCGTGCCAGAACTACTTGGGAATCCGGGTAGATATCCTGAAGTTCCTGCAGCAGCTTGAGGATGCGATAGGGGGATTCATAAAACAGGAGTGTTCCAGGAACTGGCCGGAGGGATTCCAACCGGTTGCGACGCTGTCCGGATTTGTGTGGGAGAAAACCGACGAAATGGAACTCATCGGTCGGGAGCCCGCTGGCCGTCAGGGCCGGGACCAGAGCGCATGGCCCCGGGACTGCCTCGACACGAAATCCAGCGGCAATGGCGGCAGCGACAACACGCTGACCGGGATCGCTGATGCCCGGACTGCCCGCGTCCGATACCAGGGCGATTTTTTGGCCGGAGCCGAGCCTGTGGAGGATTTGCTCACTGCGGCGGGCTTCGTTGAACTGGAAGTAGCTGAGGAGGGGCTTTGAAATTCCGAAATGCCGGAGGAGTTGGCCTGTGCGGCGGGTGTCCTCGGCAGCCACCAGATCGCACTCCCGCAGCACACGCAGGGCACGGAGGGTGATATCCTCAAGGTTTCCGATCGGTGTGGCGACAAGGTAGAGCGTGGATGTGAGGAGTGGGGGGGATCCCTGCCTTGAGGCCGGATCAGGGGCCGGAGGTGCTGGCGCAGATCCGGAGTGGCTGGAAGATTCGTCAGAAGCCGTCGACGGCGGGTCGGGCAGCATGGGACTGTCGTCATCGGCCGTCAGTGGCACTGGCGGTGGTGAAGGTGGTGATCCGTTTTGCAGGTTCAGCGGTTGGCGTTTCAAAGCAGGGTGCTATTTGCAGACGCCGCGCTGACTGGTCCGGACGAAGTTCACAAGGTGGAGGATCTCCGGGCATGAGGGCACCTCCGATTCAATCCGGGAGAGGGCGTTGGGGATTGTCAGGCCATCCCTGAAGAGGATGCGATGAGCGGTTCGCAGGGCTGATTGTGCGGACTCGGAGACGCCGTTGCGATCAAGGCCGACCTTGTTGACCATCCGTGTCGCGGCGGGGTTGCCATCGACGATCATGTAGGGGGGAATGTCCTGGGTGATTTTGGAGCAGCCGCCGATCATTCCCATGGTGCCTATGCGGCAGAACTGGTGGACGGCGGAGAGTCCTCCCACAATGGCACAATCCTCGACAATGACGTGTCCCGCGAGGGCAGCCATCGAGACAATGACATGATTGCCCATGCAGACATTGTGTCCGATGTGGCTGCTTGCGAGGATGTTGTTGTCCGACCCGATGACCGTGGACTCTCCATCGCCGGTGGCGCTGTGGATGGTCACGCATTCCCGGATGGTGTTGCGGTGTCCGATCACGGTGCGGGTGAGCCCCCCCTTCCACTTGAGATCCTGAGTTTTGAGCCCGATGCTCGCGAAGGGATAGAACTGGTTATCGTCGCCTATCTCCGTATGGCCGTCCACGACCACATGGGAGATGAAACGGCAGCGGGCACCAATCTTTACGTTGGGGCCTATGACACAAAAAGGGCCGACCTCGCACCCGGGGCCGAGTTCAGCGTGTGAATCTATGATGGCAGTAGGGTGAATCATGGTGCCATTAACATGAATGTGACATCGGCCTCGCTGACGGGTTCGCCCTGGACCTTGCAGACACCTCTGGCCTTGCCGATCTTGCCTCGGGACTTGGTCAACTCCACCTCGATGGTGAGGACATCCCCCGGAAGCACAGGCTTGCGCCATTTTACATTTTCGGCGGACATGAAGTAGGCAATCTGGCCAGCGTTCTCGGCCTTCTTGAGCATTGCGATTCCGGCGACCTGTGCCATGGCCTCAAGTTGAAGCACACCAGGCATGATCGGGTGGCCGGGGAAGTGACCCAGAAAGTGGGGTTCGTTGATTGAGACATTCTTGATTCCCACGATTTTGTTGCCCTCAATGCTCAGGACTCGATCCACCATGAGAAACGGATACCTGTGAGGGAGGAACTTCATGATGGTGTGAATGTCCATCGCTCCGAGTGCGGTCCCTTTGTCAGCCACTGCCTCCGGGGAGGATGCCGGGGAAGGGGGTGGGGCAAAAGCGCGGGCGGCATCGGCAGGTTTCCGGATCTGGGCTGCGATGCGGCGGACCATCTCGCAGTTCGCGGAGTGACTTGGCTTCACGGCCACGAGATGTCCTTCGATGGGGCGGCCCAGTAGTGAGAAGTCCCCAACGATATCGAGAATTTTGTGCCGGACGAATTCCTCCGGATACCGCAGCGGTTCGGTTGTCAGGATGGCGTCATCGCGGATGACAACCGCGTTCTCGAGACTGCCGCCCCGGATCAGTCCGTGGGTGAAAAGATATTGGATTTCCTCGTAAAAACAAAAGGTGCGAGCGTGGGCCAGATCTCTTTCCCAGGTTTTTGGTGTCAGATCCACACTGTAGAACTGGGCGAAGCGACCCTTCTTGTCGGCGCTGGTGCAGGTCACCTTGAACCCGCTGCCCGGGAAGAGAGTCATGACGGTTTCGCCAGCCTCAAGCTCGATGGCGGTGGTGACCTTGTAGGGCTCCCTGCGGTCCTCCTGTGGAACGATTCCAGCTTCGTGGATCATCTTGCAGTATTCGCGCGCACTGCCATCCGCGATTGGAGGTTCGTTGGCGTCGAGTTCAACGATTGCGTTGTCGATCTGAAACCCAGCGAAAGTGGCAAGCACATGCTCCACCGTATGAACCTTGGTGTTCCCTTTGGCGAGGGTTGTTGAGCGGTTGGTCTCAGCGACGTTGTCGACACGGGCTTCTATCTCAGGCTTGCCCTCGAGGTCCACACGGCGGAACCGGATCCCGGTGCCGACCGGGGCAGGCAGGAAGGTCATGTTGACCCGGTTGCCGCTATGCAGGCCAATTCCGGAATAGCTCGCCGGACGATTTAAGGTTTGCTGTTGTAGCACGCTGGCATTAAACATTTCGAACCTGGGTTTTGCAAGCGGGATGGTGATTTCCTCCGGAGCGGGAAATAGCCGGTGGTTCCAGATTCCCGGCACCTGAACTGTGCTGCAGGCCTGGGTGTAAAAGGCTCCGGTGGCTATGAAACTCAACAAATCTGTGCATGGAGGGGCAGAAATAGTGCCGCCGGATGGGGCGGAGGCTCAGAAAGCGGGCGTGCCGCCCCGGATGTTGCCTGCAGAGGTTTCGGGATCAGGGGCATCACGGATCTGGTTTTGGGCCCCTTTAGCAATAGCTGGCATCCTGGGGGGTGTGGTTTTTGCCTTCAACCCTGCGGTTCATAGCTTTTATCCCCGCTGTCTGTTTCGGGAATGGACAGGTTGGCAGTGCCCGGGGTGTGGCGGGTTGAGGGCTGCGCATCTCCTGCTCCATGGACGAGTGGGGGAGGCATTTGCGATGAATCCTTTTCTGCTGGCATGTGGCCCGCTGTTTGTCATAGGATGGGGCTGGAGGGCAGTTCGACGCTCTCAGGGTCAACAAGTCAGGGATGGGGCTGCCGTGTGGTGGCTGTTGTTGGCGTGTGCCATTGGATTTGGTATTTGGCGAAATCTGGGTGGGCCTGCGGCGCAGGTTGGCTGAAGGGTGGCTCGTTTGAGCCTCCGGAACAGCCAAATGGACCAGAAAAACAAAAGGCTTTACAGTCAGCCAAGTGAAAACTACCATTGCCTACCTATATTTGTAGAGGTAATTGAACAGACGCAGAGAAAGTATGGAAGCAAAAGCAAAGACGATTAGTGATTTCAAATTGCACGAGCGGGACACCGGTTCAGCCGATGTTCAGGTCGCGTTATTGACGCAGCGGATCAATCATTTGACCGAGCACCTGCAGAAGAACTCGAAGGATCATGGATCCCGCCGTGGACTGTTGATGATGGTTGGTCAGCGCCGCCGTCTGCTGGATTACCTGCATGACAGGGATGCAGCGCGGTATCAGGCTGTCACCAAGAAGCTCAAGCTCCGCAAGTAATTGGGAGTAAGGGTTGTCCGCACCATGAATCGTGCGGGCCGCATTCAAAATCAGGTGGCCGGACCGTCCAAAGCGAGCGGTCCGGCGGCTTTTATTTAATTCGCACAACAAAATGGCTTGCCGTCCCTGGGTAATTTCTTTGAGTCCCGAACCGCTTCGGGGCTCAAGGAAGTTTCTCGGTGGCGGCATTAATAATTATTACATATGTCAGAGAAAATAAGTGTCTCACTCGGGGACAAACAAATAACAATCGAAACCGGGAAAATTGCCAAGCAGGCTGATGGTTCTGTCATCGTTCAGTCGGGCGAAACAGTCGTATTGGTGGCCGCAGTGGCCGCAACGAAGGCCAAGCCCGGTCAGGATTTCTTCCCGCTCACGGTCGATTACCGGGAGAGGGCAGCTTCCGCTGGAAAGTTTCCTGGTGGCTATTTCAAGCGTGAAGGACGCCCCACCGAAAAGGAAATTTTGACGAGCCGTCTCATCGACCGGCCCATTCGTTCCCTGTTCCCGCGCGGCTGGTATAACGAGGTGCAGGTTCAGAGCATCGTGCTGAGTGCCGATGGAGAGAACGACTCAGACATGCTGGCCCTGGTCGGTGCCTCTGCCGCGTTGATGGTCTCGGACATCCCCTGGGCCGGACCAATCGGTGCCGCACGCATCGGTCGTGTGGGTGGCAAGTTCATCGCCAATCCGACTCATACCGAGATGGCGGAGAGCGATCTCGATCTCGTTTATGTGGGTAATGAGCTTGATCTGGTGATGTTCGAAGGTTCTGCCAAGGAACTGCCCGAGGCGGACTTCAACGCAGCCCTGCAATTTGCACAAGAGGCCATCCAGCCGATGATTGCCGGGCAGAAGGAACTCGCGGCCCGCGTCGCGAAGGGCAAACGTCAGATCACCCTGAACATTGTTCCGGAAGAGATCCTGAAAGAGGCCAAGAGCCTTGCCGGGGATCGCATCGTCACAGCCCTACTGACCCCGGGTAAGCTGGTGCGCGAAGCCGCAGTCAGCACCCTCACCCAGGAAATCGCCAAGAAGCTGGTTGAGAAGTTCGGCGCTGAGAAGGTCACCGAGTTCGTCCTGAAGGATGCGTTTTACTACATTCAGAAGGAGGCCGTTCGCGGCCTGATCATGAACCAAGGCAAGAGGCTTGATGGTCGTGATTTTGACACCGTTCGCCCGATCGTGAGCGAAGTTGGATTCCTTCCCCGTGCCCATGGTTCATCGATGTTCCAGCGCGGTGAGACTCAGGCCGTTGCCCTTTGCACCTTGGGAACTGGCGAAGACGCTCAGGAGTTTGATTCCTACACCGGAGGAGCGACCGAGAAGAAATTCATCCTGCACTACAACTTTCCCAACTTTTCCGTTGGTGAAACGGGCCGCATCAGCGGTCCCGGCCGCCGCGAAATAGGCCACGGAGCTCTCGCCGAACGTTCACTCGAGCCGATGGTGCCTCTGGCCACCTATCCTTACTCCATCCGGATTACCAGCGAGATCATGGAGTCGAACGGTTCCTCCTCGATGGCCTCGGTTTGCGGTGGGTGCCTCGCACTCATGGATGCCGGTGTGCCGATGATCAGGCCAGTGGCCGGGATCAGCGTTGGCATCTGCACCGAGCATGGTAATGGTGATCGGATTTCCAGCTACAAGCTGATGACCGACATCCTTGGTTGGGAAGATGCGTTCTGCGACATGGATTGCAAGATCGCAGGAACGGAGAAGGGGATCACCGGTTTCCAACTGGATCTCAAGCTTCCCGGCCTGCCCTTGAACATCATGACCGAGACGGTCGAGAAGGCCCGGGTAGCCCGGCTCCAGATTCTAGCCGAAATGGCCAAGACACTCGCTGAGCCGAGGAAGGAACTCAGCAAGTATGCACCTCGCATCGAGACCATGAAGATCAATCCCGAGAAGATCGGTGCGTTGATCGGGCCTGGTGGCAAGAACATCAAGAAGCTGGTCGAGGAGTCCGGTTGCGAAATCAACATCGAGGACGACGGCACGGTGAATGTCTATTCCGTGAGCGAAGAGGGCATGAAGATCGCCCGGGACGCCATCATGGGCATGACGGCAGAAGCTGAGATTGGGAAGATCTACCGGGGTCGGGTTGTCACCATCAAGGATTTTGGCGCATTCGTGGAGTTCCTGCCCGGCAAGGACGGGTTGGTTCATATTTCAGAGTTGGCCGCCTTCCGCGTCAAGCAGACCGAAGACATCGTCAAGATGGGGGATGAAATCTGGGTGAAGTGCCTGGGTGTTGATGAGAAGGGCCGCGTCCGTCTTTCACGCCGCGCAGCCATGGCCGATCGCGACGCCGAGTTGTCCGGCGGCGAAGCTGGAAAGCCCCGCCCGGAGGGTTCGCCAGAAGGTTCATCAGAGGGTGCTGAAGGTGCCCCAGCCCCGCAGGGTGATGATCAGGACCGCCCGCCTCGCGAGCGCCCTGAACGCCGCGAGCGCAGTGGCGGCGGTGGTGGTGGCGGCGGCGGCGGTGGTGAACGCCGACGTGATCCGAGGCGCTAAGGCTTCGTTGAATTGAACTTAATCATGGCGGGCCGATCTGGCCCGCCTTTTTAATTATGTGGCACTCATCAGGCCTGTTGCTGGCACGGGCCAAATCGGGCGTGTACCGTTTTTTGGGGATCGGTAGGTGTAGATCACACATCCTTCGACATGGCCCAGCCAGCCTGAACGAGGGCCTTGTAGCCGCCTGCGAGGGAGAACACATTCGTGTAACCCATTTTCTGGGCCGCTTCCGCTGTCAGGGCAGAGCGAAATCCTCCACCGCAATACATGAGTATTTCTGCGGACTTGTCGGGAAATCGTTGTTCCAAATCACGCTCAAAAATCCCCCGGCCAAGGTGGATCGCCTCGGCGGCATGGCCTGCAGACCACTCGTGATCCTCCCTCACATCCAGAAGGATGACTTGTGGGTATGCCTCAAGGCGTTCTTTGGCTTGGGCGACGGTCAATTCCCGAATGGAGTTTTTGGCCGCAGTCACCAACATCAGAAATCCGGCGGAATGTTGCATATGCCTATTTTAGGAGCCGTAGTGGTTGGAGGAAAAGCCAAATTATTGATGGGAGAAGGGGTGTAGTCATGTCCAAGCGTCGGGATTTCATTTTGGGTATTGGGCTGCTGTTTGCCGTGATCCTTTGGGGGGCGAACAACACAGGGACGAAGCTGGTGGTGCATCACTGGCCTCCCGTATGGACCGGTGGATCGCGCTTTTTCTGCGCAGGCATTCTGTTGCTGGCTGTGCTGCGGTTTTCAAGGCTTCTTGGGCAATTGACGCCTCTGACCGCGGAGATGAGTCGTGGGCTGTGGTGGCGTGGGGGATTGGCCCTGGCTGTTTACATCATTGTATTCAACACCGCGCTCAAACTGACATCGGTTTCACATGTGGTTCTGTATCTTGGGGCGGCGCCCGTGTGGGCCTTGTTATGGGAGCGCCAGTCGATGAGGGAGGAGGGGGTGTTGCGAAAGTATCTGGCGGCACTCCTCGCGTTGGCAGGGGTTATCGTGCTTTTTTTACCTGCTTTGCGTTCGGCGCACGGCAGTTGGCCGGGGGAGGTTCTTGGTTTGCTGGCCGGGGTCCTCTGGGCCAACTATGGGAGGCAGTGCCGTCATCTTTCCTCCAAACTCTCCGGCGTTGAGATTAGTGCGCATACGATGTTCCGGGCCGGTCTTTTGCTGCTTCCGATAGGACTCTTCGAGGTTTGGGGATCCGGCATCGAGTTCCGGTTCGATGTCGTCGCCATTCAGATCTACTGCATTGTTGGGGGGGGAGTGGTTGCCTTTGCCATATGGAGCACAGCTCTTCGCCATTGGCCTACGAGCCAGGTCCTTCTGTTTAACAATCTGATCCCCCTAAGCTCCATGGTATGGGCCCACTATTGGATCAACGAAGCGATCACCCCCACCTTTTGGATTGCGATGCTGCTGGTGATGGCGGGTGTTTTGCTGGGACAAATCAAGTGGAACCGCCCATCCTGGTTGCGTGGAACCTAACGCGGATGATTCCGGGTTGCTAAGGATTGCTCGGTTCAGCATGCGGTCTCAATCAGCGGTGACAGAAACTTTACTTTCCTGACCCTCTCAATTTTGACAACCTATCCGACGTGACGAAACCAGGACTTGGGCGCGGTTTGGGAAAGCTTTTGGGGCGGCCATCTGAGGCCCCTGAAGGTCAGCCCGATCCAGCCGCTGAAAATGATGATCGCCAGAAAACGCTCCCATTGCGGATCGTTTCTCCGGGTATGGAGGCGCTATTGCGCACTGGCAGGGATGGGCAGAAGGAGCCAGCGGAAGAGCTCGTGCTGGAGATGGAGACGGCCCCGGCCCCTGCGTCTGCAACACCTCCTCGGCGGTCCAAATTGTGGATTTCGCTCGTGTTGGCGGACGTGATACTGACCGGCGAAGCCATCGCGATCATTCGCAGGGCCAACGGTGCCGTCACAAGGTTTGAAATTCTACTCGTGATCCTGGCTCTTGCCGGGGGAACATGGCTCTCCTGCCTTGCGGTTCTGCACCGGGAGAGGTGAGCGGGGTGTCAAACCGCCATCTTCAGCCTTCGACTTCCTTGAATTCCCCCGCCACCCTCACAAAAATATAAAAGGCCGCGACACCTGCGAGACAATGGGCTGCCATGACATACCATACCTTTTCGGGTGACCCGAGATCGTTGAGCCTTCCATACAGGGTAGTGTAGACCACCCCGCTGCTCACACCGCCGATCATCGTAGCCAGAAAATTCGATCCCATGTAGAGCCCTGCTTTTTCCTTGGGAGCAATCCAGGTGATGTATTCCTGAATGCGGGGGGATGTAATCATCTCTCCGATGGCGAAGAAGAAGATACCAAGAAATACAAGGGATGGCGGGCCGACCCGGGCCAGACCGATCACGAGCAAACCGAGGGCGGCGATGACCAATCCAACCATGAAGGAGGGCAGGGCACGCATCCGTTCGAAAGCCCGGGAGATCAGGAGTTGGAAGATCATGATAATGTAGCCAGTGTGGGAGATCGTCTCCCCCAGCATCCGGCGGGTGCCCTCCTTGTCGGGCTGTGAAAAGAAGTTGGCAAAGGATTCTCCGAAGATGGATCGCACATCCTGATACATGCGGGCTGTGTCTAGATTTGCATCCACATACAGGGCACAAAGGTTGAAAAATGCCCATAGCGGCAGCCAGAAGAACACACCAAGAAGGACCAGAAATACAACGAACTTCATGTCAGAGAGGGCCACCCCGATGTCACGAAACTTCTTTCCAAGTGAATCCGTTTGGACCTCCCGGGGTGGTTCTTTGTAGAAGAACAGGGTGATGAGGAACATCACTCCAATAGCGATGGCGGAGGCCATGAAGGCATAATTCCATGAGATGGCACGGAGCTTTCCAGCAACTATCGGGCCGAAAGACCCACCCACATTGATCATGGCATAAAAGATTCCGAACCCGAGCGTCTTGTTGGTGGTGTCGGTGGTGACCCGCACCGTCCCGGCAATGAGCGGCTTGAAGATGCCGGCGGCGAACCCGATGCTCAGCATGGTCAGGGCAATGCCTGAAAAGGATTTCGTGAACATCAGGAGCAGAATGGAGGGGAGGTAGGCCAGATAGGACACCATCAGCACCTTCTTGAACCCGTAACGGTCAGCAAAGGTTCCCGAGATAATGGGCATGGCGTAGGACAGCAGCAGGAAAAGGCTCTGCACGACGCCGAGCCGGTCCCGGGAATAGCCCAGATGGGTCATGTAGATTCCGAAGCCGAAGTAAATTCCGTAGTAGGCAAAACGCTCGAGAATTTCGATGACGTTGGCCACCCAAAAGACGGCTGGAAAGGCTGAACGCTTGTTTTTTGACGGATCAATGGCGGAATTCATGGTCTGGTGTGTGGGAGGATGAAGCAGGGTGGAATCCGGGACAAGACGAATTTGGGTTTGGCAATTGAATGAAAACTCTGCAAGGGTTTCCGGGTGAGAATGAACATAGGCAGCCTAAGAGTTGGATCAACCGTCCGTTCGGCATCACAAATATCACAGTTCGGGTTGGGGCACCCGGTGGATTGTCAGTCGTGCGGAAACAGACGGGGATCGGTGTGTGGTCGGGCACGGAGGAGTTCCGGTTTCACCCTCATCGAACTGCTGGTGGTGATCGCCATTATCGCGATTCTGGCTGCGATGCTGCTGCCCGCTTTGAACAAGGCCAAGACCCGGGCTTTGAGGATCAGCTGCCTGAACAACAGCAAGCAGATGGGGATTGGCAGCCAGATCTATGCGGATGATGACGAATTACACGCAGTTTCCGGTGTTGCGAATTTCGGGGATGATGATCTGAACTGGCTCTACCCGATGTATGTGCCATCCCTCAAGACTTTCACCTGCCCCAGCACACACCATACTCTAACAAACAGCTCGCTCCCCCTGATGCGGAACCTCTACGGACCCCGGAATGATACAACGAAGAGCTATGCGGAACGGTTGCACGACAACAACAGTTTTGTCCCGGAACTGCAGCACATGGCCGTGAAAACCCCTGGCTACAATCCTGCGACAAAGACCGGGATCGGAACCAGCTACGAAGTCTCAGGTTTCCTGAACGGGAACAACACGATCGGCCAGAATTTGAACGTCAGAAAGACCCAGAACACTTCAGCCAACTATCTTTACCAGAATGACCTCACCTATTCCGTCAAGGGATCGATGATGCGGTTCAACCTTAAAGGCCAGAAGGCATCCCCATCGGCAATCTGGTTGATTTATGACGGGGACGACAGCATCGCCTATCCGGCCGGAAAGACTTCAAACAACGATTATCCGGATTCCATCGACAACCACGGTGCTGATGGAGGGAACGTGGTGTTCTGTGATGGCCACTCAGAATGGGTTTCACAGAGGCGCTACCCGTCCGTTTTTGCCTACGGCACGGATGAGCAGGTTTACTACGTTACTGACTACTGATCGCTCTCATCCCCTCCGCAAATGCATCTTTCGGGGGGCGGGGGAGGACTGAATACCCCCCTCCAGGGATCTATTCCCGGAGGGGGGATTAAGTTCCAAGGGGTGCTACTGCGTGAGTCCCCGATAGTAGCGCACCCGGGCTGCCGGACCTGCAGGGTCGTTGATTGTCAGCGTCCCGTCCGCACCGGTGATGCCAGTTCCCAGATCGATCCAGTTCGTGAGATTTATACTATACTGGACTTTGTAGCTGCGGTTGGCGCCGCCACTAAGGGTGATTTGCCAGGTGCCATTGCCGAGTTGGGCCGGAGTGCGCAGGGTGGGTGGAACGACTGCGGTGCTGAGATCGAGCGCCATTGTGATTTTGCCAGAGGCTCCGTTATACCCATCCACGGCGATCAGGTAGGGCGTGCCGCTGGTTGCGTTAAAGGTGACCTGGCTGCGGTTGGTTCCTCCCAAGCTATTGTTGTCGCTAGCTATTTTGGTGAGAGCGTTCACAGCGGTTCCAGTGTAAACACCGAGAAGCGTATTGATGGCGCTGCCTGCGGTGCTGATCTTGATGGGGCCGCTTGTCGGGGCGACCCATCTCCACCAGATGGATTTGCCACCCGGGTTCCCCGCGTGGTTCGGTTCCCCCGTCTGTTTGGTGAAACTCACATTGCTGGCGTTCGCCACGACACTACCACCGGATATCTGGAGCGCAGTGATCAGATCATCCCCCGCAAGTTTGAAGGTCGCCGTGATGGTCTTGTGCGCATCCATGCTGATCGTAAGGGGGTTATCCATGCCCGTTGCCGCCTGAGACCACCCTATGAAGGCATAGCCGGGGGATGGGACGGGTGTAAGAGTCACCGAAGTGCCCAGAGCATAGTTGGGGAGGTCCGGGTTCCGGGTGACGGTGCCTCTTGATGCGATCGTGAACAGCCTGGCGCGGAAGGAGGACGCATCGGAGGGGGCGGTCGATTCCAAATACTCCTGCAAGTTGCTCACAAGATCGTTGTCGGTATCCGCCGTGGCGAGATTGTTCGTCGTACCGAAGTAGCTGAGTTCCCAGAGATCCGGCATTCCGTCGGAGTCACCATCGTCATTTTCGCCATTCTTTCCGTCCGCGAAGAGGGAAAAATTCTGCGGAACGGCTGTAGTGTTGGTGACGAGGAAAAAGTAAGGCTGACCGGCGACCCATGGCCATGTGTTGGGCTTGTACTGTTTCGTGGTGGCATCCCATGTGACGAGCATGTTTGTGTAGCCGCTGTTCGCGCCGGAACTGGTCCAGCGCGTGCTGGTGCGTCCGGGGATTGTACCCTGATCAATGTAAACGGTGAGGTTTGTGGTGTGCTGGGATGCGTGACGCCAGCGGGTGGCCTCGGGCGGGACATCGATCCGGAAGATCGAGGATGCGAACGGCCCGACAGTGGTGTTGCCTGCACCGCCATAGAATGGGACGACGATGGGATCCTGGACCGGCACTCCATTGGTGGCAACCCGAACGCTGAAGGATGAATCGCTCAAGGCTCTAAAGCCAAGGTAAAGAGTCTGGCCGGGGCGAACCGGGGATGCGGACACGGTGTAGGTGCCCGGCGGATCGAAATTGGGATAGGGGCCGAAATTCTTGTTGTCGTTGAACCAGTCCTTGAAATCGGTGCCGGCGATCCCGTTGCCCGGGGGAAGGTTGTCCCGCAGATGCATGACCACATCCCCGGATTCCTGACTGAAGGTGATATTGAGTGAGAGCGGCAGCGCGGTGGGGGTTTGGATTTTGTAGTAGCGCCAATCCCCTGCGGCAAGCAACTGACCACTCAATGCGGGGTTGTTCAGGGGGAGGTCTGTGATGTCCCCCACCGACATGTTCAAAATGTATTCCGTATTGGCGTTTCCTGCAGCCTTGACGGCAAGATACCAGAGCCCGGGTTTGAGTTGCGCCTCCAGCTTGCCATCCAACGGCACCCAGTTGGCGTATTCTGTCTTGTTTGGGGAAAGCATGGAGCGGTCATAGATGGCACCCGAGACTCCCTGGAGGTTGTGGAAGAGTGTGGGGATTCCACCGTAGCGAAGGTAGAGGTCCGGGTTCCCGCTGACGGCCACAAGGGAGGCCCTTAACAGGGCCAGATTGTTTGTCGGCACGACGATCCCGTAGAAGTGGAAGGAGCCCTGCTCGAGCAGTATCTTGGGAGCGGGGAGCCCATTCGTATCAATATCCGTTTGCCCGAACGCGGGTTGGATGACTCCGGGGGCCTGGTTTGTCTCGCCGGGTCCGGGCATGATCCACGCGGGGCGTTGGAGAAGGACGGGGCTGCTGCGGAGTGTGAAGACTGTGGATCCGACCGCCTTCACCTCGACGAACCAGAGGCCATTCGTGAGGTAGGGTGGGGTGACGACAGAGGTGCCGCTGGCGAACGGCATCTGACCGGCTGCGTTGGCATCGCTTGGGAGGAAGTCGCGGCGGACCCTAAGCGATGCCAGACCGTTGGTCTGGGACAGGTCGAGTTTCCAGCCGATGACCGGTTGCCCGTTTGCATTGGTGGCGGGTATGTAGAATTTGAAGAAGGCTCTTTCGTTGTCCTGAAGGAGGCCTGAGACTTCGCTGGCGAGTCCGTTGGTGTTCTGGTTAGCACTGTAGTTCAGCTCGGGGACCAGAATTTCCTGAAGTCGCAGGGTGTAGCTGGCATCAGGATAGCTCGAGGAGGATCCGCGGGCTTTTACGGCCACGCTATAGGTGCCGGGGATGGGGTTGGCGATGGTGGTGATCGCGGGATGTCCATCCATTACAGGGTATCCCCCTTCGTTACCGTAGGTATCCGTGGATTGTCCTCCGGCGGCAGCGCCGGGGTCGGGGATATATTCTCCCGGGGTTGAGACGACCATGGGATTGCCTGAACGACCTTCAAGCAGCAGTTTTACTCCGTAGGTCCCGCTTGGAACGTCAAAATGATAAGCTTTGACCTCACCGCCTTCGAGCCGGTCGGGTTGGACGAGATCTTCCGAAGTGACCGTCCCGAGGTCTGTGATCGGAAGCGCACCCACGCTTGCGATGTAGTAGGCGCTGCTTCCGCTGCCGATGCGACCCGATGCCCCCGGGTTGAGCCCCTCCGAAATGACGGCCAGATAGTTCGTGGAGGAAGCGAGGTTCGTTTGCCCAGAAGCGGGCAGGAGGACAAAATGCTCGTTGCCAAGTCTCTGCATGCTCTTACCGGATGTAAGGCTGCCCGCTGCATTGATCGTGTCGAAGTTGGGGAGCCATCCCTTGAGAGCAGCGCACATTGTTTCGCCCACCAGACACCCCAGCTTCAGCTTCCAACTGGGGGCATTGGATGGAATCACGATCCGGTAATAAGCCGCTTCTCGAGCGGGCAGGGAGAGGTTTGTGATGGTGCCCATGAACGGCAGCTGGACGAGCGGAATGGAATAGCCATCCCCGATACCGCGGCTGCGAATGGTGTAGGTCATGTTAGTGCCAGCGGTTGAGTTCATGACGCCAACAAAGTAGGTTCCGGGCTCAAGGGGGCGGCCCAGACCCATTGCCAGCACACGGCCATCCTCGCTTGTAAGGCCATCGACTGACATGCTGCGGCGGGTCCAATCAAAGCTGGGGGCCCATTGATAATTTGTCGGCCAATTGAAGAAGCCTACTCCCGGCTGTCCCCATGGAGTGCTGACAAGGCTGGAGGGGATGGTCTCCCGCCGGACGCACAGCCGGGGGAGGCCGCTGGTGACATCGGTTAGCCGGACGTCCCAACCCTGAACCCCGGGCGGAACAACTATTTTGAAGTAGCGCCACGTACTGGGTGCCTGATTTGCAATAGCGACTGCTCCGGCGTCAAACTCCACCGGGATGGTCGAGCTGGAACTGATCCTGAGGGTGTAGGAGGCATTGGAGTAGGTGCCAATGATCCCGGTAGTTCCCCGAGCCTTGATTGCGAGTGTGTAGAGGGTGTTTGTCGGGTTGGGAAATGCAATGAGAGTCTGGTTGACATCGTTGCCGAGGGTTTCGCCGCCATCGGAGCCGTAGGGATCGGCCTGGATGGCGCCACCGTTGCTGACTCCAGGGTCCGGCTTGCGGCTGCCCCCGCGAAGGGTAATGATGGGGTTGCCGATGCGGTTGTCGAGCCGCGCCTCAAATGCCTGCGTGCCCGGCGGCACACTGAAGGTGTAAATTCGGGTCTCGCCGCCGTTGAGGAAGTCCGTGCTGGCAAGATCTGCGGCTCCCAGCGTGCCGAGATTCACGACGGGAGCTTCGCCCAGACTGGTGATCTGGAAACTGCTGGATTCCGGCCCGATTTGGGTGAGGTTTGTGCCCGGCTGTCCCTCGCCCACGACGGCGATGTAGTAGGGGCCGGGCATGAGCTTGTCCTGACCGGCACCCGGGAGGAGTGTGAAGTGCTCATCGCCGATCTTCTGAAGCTTCCGTCCACCCGAGTTCGTGGTGCTTGTGTTCAGAGCGGCACCAATATTGGGAATGCAATCTTTGAGAACGGCAAAGAGGTTTTCGCCGAGGGTGTTTGTGAGGGTGATTTTCCAGGAGGTTGCGTTGGTGGGCACATTGACCCTGTAGTAAACAGCCTCGCGGGGGGAGAGGTTTTCGTAAGTGACCGTGCCGCCGGTGAACGGCAGGTCAACCACAGGGATGGAGTGCCCCAGTCCGAGTCCCCTGCTGAGCAGTGTGCAGGAGACGGGGTTTCCATCCCGGCCCATCACTCCCACATAGTAGCGGCCCGGCTGAAGCGGTCGGTTCATCCCCATGGAGACGACCCGACCTGACTCCAATATTCCATACTCGCCGAAAGGGCGTTCGGTCCAATCAACTCCCACAGCCCACAAGGCACCGACGGGCCAGTTGGTAGCAATGAATGGATTATTCAGCGTGGGGATGAAACCAGTGGATTGAGTAAAGATGGGAAGGGATTCACGGCTGATGACGATCATGGGAGATCCGGATGTGACGTTCGTGAGCCTTAGGTCCCAGCCAAGAGCATTCGTGGGAACATCAATCGCAAAGAAACTCTCGTAATCGTATGGATGATTAACAATCTGATAGGTGCCACCGTCGAAATCCAAGGGAGTGGGAATTATCTCCTCGACCTTGAGTGTGTAGGTTGCTTCCGGGTAATCGGCTCCGCTCTGTCGGGCCTTGACCATGACTGTCTCAACCGGGGCCGCACCCGAGGAAATGATCATGTGCGGGCTTGCAACCGCCCCGGTTATTTTTCCGCCCTCATTCCCGTAGGTGTCGGACGTGTAGCCGGGGTCCGGTAGTTCGGATGAGGAACGGCAGACCATCACAGGAAAGCCGTTGACGTCCTCAAGGGTGAGCCAGAATCCCAGCGTGCTTGTGAGGGTTTCAAAATGATATGCGGCAGAGGATCCTCCTTCGAGACTGCCCGTGACTGTCAGATTCGATCCCATCAGGTAGCCGAGATCGGTCTCGGGTAGGGGGCCGAGGGACTCGATCGTGAAGGCGCTAGTATCAGTGCCGACATGGGACGAGTCTGCTGGAGATTGCCCTTCGGAGACAACGACGAGGTAGTTGGTTCCAGGGTTGATGAAGGTGGACGTGCCGGAGGGAAGCAGCACATAATGCTCGTTCTCCAGCTTCTGCATTCGTTTGATGGCGTCGCCCATGGTCGTTGGGATCCTGTTTGTTGACACCAGTAGAAGGGCCTCGGCGTTGGTGCAGCTCAGTTTCACCTTCCAACTTGGTGAGTTGGGTGGGATGACAACGCTATAATAAGCGGAGTCGCGGGCGGAAAGGGAGTTCGTGGCTCTGCCGCCCCTGTAGGCTAGCTCGGTCACGGGAATCTCCCGGGGCGATGCCTTGGAACGTATCCACCGGCTCAGCAGTTGGTAGGACATGATGTTGGTGCCGGTGGTGTTTATGACACCGACATAATATGTGCCCGCCTCGAGCGGGTGGTTCACAGCCACCACGAGCATGCGGCCTTCCTCATCTGTCCCCTCGGTTGAGAACTTTCTCTGGGTCCAATCCGCAGCAGCAGCCCACTGCCCGCCGCCGGGCCAGGTTGATCCGGAGGTGGTAAAGTTGGAAACCTGATTTGTGGGAAACCCACCACGCCTCACGATCACCCTTGGCAGTCCGGAAAGCACGTTCGTCAGACGGACGTCCCATCCCAGCACGGGACCACCGGATGCACCCGGGAGGAGATCCTCCGCCTTCAACTCAATACTGAAGAATTCCCATTTTGCGTTAGTGGCATTCGTCCGGTTGACGACGATTCCGTTCGTCAGTGGCTGGGCTTCAAGATCCTGTGTCGTGAGGGTGAAACTCCCCAGGGCGTTTGTGGGGTTGTAGATGCCCACATACCAGACATCCGCCTCGTGTGCGGGTTGCTGGAGGAAGTCACCGATGCTGAGCATGTCATAGTAGGTCAAAAGTGGAACGGTGGGATTGCGGGCTGACCAGATTCCTGGTGCCGCATTTCGCCGAAGGGCAATGCGGGTCCCAGGGGATGAATTTGTAAGCAGGAGGTCCCAGCCGAGACTCCCAAGCTGATCGGGGATGTCCGTGACCCGGTAGAAGCGCCAACCGACGCGGAGGGGGTCGTTGTTGGTCAGGGTGGTGCGGTATGGAATGTCAGTCACCACCGCCGGGCCATTTTGCAGGACAAAATGGTGGGCGTTGGTGGTGAGTTGATTGGTGGCATAAACGGTGAGGTAAAAGGTGCCATCGCTCAGGATGGGGGGGACGAGGGTGATGTTATCCACCAAATTTGTTGCGGCCAGTTCCGAGTAGCCATCATTGTTGTTCTCGTTGGGAACCATGTTGCGCCGGACCGCCAGATTCGGGTTGCCGTTGGTGGAGGGGAGATAAATCTGCCAGGAGATCTGTTGGGCCGGAACCTGCACACGGTATGTCGTGTAGCCGAAACCGCTGCTGTTCACTGTGGCGGAGGTGCCAAAGGTCAGGTCTGTGACTGTGTGTTCCCTGGAATCAAGATTGATGATGGCATGGGGATTGCCGCTTACCCCTATGAAGTATTGTCCCACTGTGAGGTAGGGGGGGACCACGAGCATCTGGGCGGCCTGGCTTACGTTAAACAGGGCCGGCAGCGGAACACTGTTGGTTCTTAGGTAGAGGGTGTTTGTCAATCCATTGAGGTAGAGGCGCCAGGCGAGCATCCCAGCAGTGGGGCTTGCGCTAAAATAGCGCATCCCTTCCGGGCCGATCTCCACGGGACCACTCCCGCTTGAGGCATCGGCCGCCACAGTGCCCAGGTCCTGAACGTATGGGGAACCGCTGACGAGGGACCATGAGGATCCTGTCTTGGTGCGGACAAGAATGAACCACTCCTCGCTAGGGAGGAAGCCGGTGGTGGAGGGAATTATGAAGCCGTCCGAACCCTGCCGTTCTGATTTGTAATCCGCCAGACTCGGCGTTGGGAGCAGTCCGCGGCTAACGTAGAGGTTGGCGTCATTCGTATTGAACAGACGCAGGGCGGTTCGCCAGGCGCCGAGGGAGGGATTTGCGGTGGTGATTCTGAAGTAGTAGTCATCAGCAGCACCGGAACTGTTGGAGTAGAGTAAGGTTCCAAGGTGGGTCGTGCCCGGATCCCAGTCAATATTTATGGGGGTCACGGGAGCGATCCGCATGCTATAGCGGAGTCCGGTGGCCGGCCCCGCTGCCGCGAACGCACCAATATAATAGACTCCGGGAGCCGTCTCGGCCGCGGTGAAGGCGACCGAATCGTTGGTTCCGCCGATCGCTTTTTTCAGGCTTGAAGTGGTCGTGGGCAGTTGTCCGCGTGCCACAAAAAGATCCGGACCGCCGGAATTGGTGGAATCGAGGCTGATTCTCCAGAACATGTTGGTCATGAACTCCACACGGAAATAATGGTTGGTTCCGGGAGCGATCCAACCGGTGGTCAGCGAATCGATCTTTTTACTCACGGGCCGGCTCTGTGTGCGCAGGTTGTTCTTGTTGGTCTCGATCAGCAGGTTGAACGCGTGCACCTGTGATGCTGCGGGGGTTCGCACCCGCACCCAATAGGTGCCAGGGGTTACCTCCGGAAGTTCCAGATAGATGCCGTTTGTCTTTCCAGCATCCTGCGAACTGTAGTCATATATGGTGTCCGTCGGTGCGCTCCCCTGTTTCAGCATGAGATAGGAGTAGGCGGAACTGGATCCGTTCAAAGTCACCGCCAGATTGGTTGCGGTGGCCCCCACTGAGAAACTGAAGATGGTGGATGTATCGGAATTATTTGTGCCCACAAACACCTGTGCGTTGCTGGTGGTCAGGGAAAGGGCCGTTACGAGGATGGCAAGCAGTTGTCTCATTTGTCTCTTTTGTTGGTCGTTTTCTGGACGCCACTGGGCTGCTCCGCCTAAAAAGCAGGCAGAACGGATCCGATTAACAGAACCTGAGGGTCTTAAAGCAATTCTCTTGCCCGATATGGCAGGTTTGTCATTTTTGGCGAAATCGGCATGACTGCAGGTTGCCTACCGCATGTCGCGAAGGAAGAGTTTAGTCAGAACGCTCCCCTGATGAGAGGCGAAGCAGTTGGGGCTGATGATCCACCCCACCCGCTACCGTTTTTTGTGGAGAAGTCCCGGGATGAGAGGTGTGCTTCCCGGACGATCCAGACGGGATCAGACCGCCTTGGGCCGTTCCCCAAATAACGCGGTTCCGATGCGGACCATAGTGGATCCCTCCTCAATGGCGACTTCGAAGTCGCCACTCATTCCCATGCTGAGGTGGGGGAGGGGAGCGCCCAGAAGCTGTTCGCATTCCTCTTTAAGGGCACGCAGTTTCGCGAAGACAGGGCGCACCTTCTCCGGCACAGGCGTCCACGGAGGAATGGTCATCAACCCGTGAATCTCCAGCCGACGCAAGTTGTTGATGGCGTTGAGGTCTGCGAGCAATTTTTCCGGTTTGTAGCCAAACTTGCTGGCCTCACCCACGATGTTCACTTCCAAAAGGATGGGTAACGTGCGGGAGGCTTGATCCGCTTTCTTGTTGAGCTCTTCGGCAAGCTCGAGGATGTCCACGCTTTGAACCATTTCGAAGAGTGTGATTGCATCCCGGCATTTGTTCGATTGCAGGTGGCCGAGCATGTGCCATCGTATTCTGCCCGGGCAGAGGGGAATCTTTGCCTTGGCCTCCTGCACTTTGCTTTCCCCGAATACGGTCAATCCCAGCCGTGCGGCCTCAGCTACGGCATCAGGGGGATGTGTCTTCGAAACTGCTATTAGCGTGATGGTGCCGGGATCGCGTCCCGCACGTGCAGCTGAGTTCCGAATGCGCTCCTGAATGTCTTGTAAGTTTTCAGCCAGACCCATGTGTAAATTCTATGCCAAAAGAGCCGGACGGAACAGGTAAAACAGCAGGTTTCTGGCGTGACTACGGGGCGTTCCCGGTCAAGAATAAGCCCATGCAATTTTGGATGGTCAAGCAGGAGCCGGAGGCCTATTCGTGGGATCAGTTCCTCATAGACGGTAGAACGGCATGGACTGGCGTGCGCAATTTTCAGGCCCGGAACAACTTGCGGGCCATGAAAAAGGGCGATCTGGTGCTTTATTACCACAGCGTCACGGGTCGGGAGATCGTTGGAATCGGGAAGGTGTGTCGGACGGCTTATCCTGACCCGACCGCGACTGAAGGGGATTGGGATTGCGTGGACCTGGAGCCAAACAGGCCGCTTTCGAGGTCCGTAACTCTGGACGAGGTGAAGGCCGATGCCGTGCTCAAAGAGATGCCACTTGTAAAACAATCCAGATTATCGGTGATGCCCCTGACGAAGGCGCAGTTCGACCGTGTCCTGAAGGTGGCGGAGGGCGGACGATGAGCAAGTTTCGGGCGGTGATCTTCGACATGGACGGAGTGATTGTGGACAGCGAACCCCGGCATGAACGTGCCTTTTTTGAGGTGATCGAGGAGATCGGCTATGGCAACCGGCATGGTGTCGTGTTCTCCGAATATGTGGGGCGGACGGACACCGATTTATGGAAGGATTTCGTGGCCCGGAACAAGCCGGAGCAGCCGCTGGAGGAATTGCTTGTCCGGAAGCGGTTGAAGGTTCTGGATATCCTTCTGCGGGATGAGCCATTGTTTCCAGGGCTTTATGAATTGGTTAGGACCCTTGCGCAAACGCATGTTCTGGGACTCGCCTCAGGTTCGGAGCGGTGCATTGTTGATGCGGTGCTTGGCTTGAGGGATTTGCGTCAATTTTTCAAGGCCACCATGAGTGGATCGGACATCACGCATGGAAAACCGGCGCCCGATATCTTTCTGAAAACGGCCGCCCAACTTGGAGTCGCGCCCGGGGATTGCGTGGTGATCGAGGACTCAAAGCCGGGGATCGCTGCCGGTCTTGCTGCCGGCATGACTGTGATCGCGATCACCAACACGCATCCTGGCCAGGAGCTTGCCAATGCCCACCATGTGGTCAGTTCCTATGATGAAATTGGCCGGTTGCTTGCGGGATAATGCTTTCGAGTCCCCTCCCGGCATGGGGAACTTTATCTCTTAAGGACCTTCTGAATCGCTTCACCCATCACGGTGACCATCTGGCGAAGCTGACTGGGAGTGGTGCAGTAGGGGGGCATCAGGACCAGAATGCTTCCGATGGGTCTTGTGAGGATTCCGCGAGAGGCCATCTCCTCGCAAACCTTGAGGCCTGCCCGCTGGGACAGATCAAATGGGGTTCGTGTTCGCCAATCCTTAACCAGCTCGATTCCGGCCACCAAACCCTCCTGACGGATGTCGCCCACATTGGGCAGGGACCAAAGGGAGGCTAGTTCGTCCGACATCACCCGCTGGAGTTGGATCCGCCGATTTTGAACGGGGGTGGATCGAAGCAGTTCCATGCTTGCAAGCGAGGCCGCAGCGCCCAACTGATTCCCCGTGAAACTGTGACCGTGAAAGAAGGTTTTGAAGTCCTCGTATTTGCCGAGAAACTGGTCGAACACGGTCCGGGTTGTGAGGGTCGCCGCCATCGGTAGATACCCTCCTGTCATCGCCTTTGCAAGGCAAAGGAAGTCAGGCTGAACCCCTTCCTGATGGCTGGCAAAAAGGGAGGGGGCAACTCCCTCCCGGAATCCGGTGCGGCCAAACCCGGTCATGACCTCATCCGCGATCAGCAACGTGCCATGACTGCGGGCCATGCCCGCCACCTGCCGCAGGTAGCCCTGCGGCTGTGCGATCATGCCCGCTGCTCCCTGCATCACCGGCTCAAACATGAATGCCGCGTAGGGCGTCTTGCGTCTGGCCTGCCGGTCAAGCTTCATTTCGACATCATCCAGGCATTCATTCCGGCATTGCCGGTATGTCCGGGCGTCCGCCCGCTCGGGGGCTGCCTTGTTGCTGGGGCAACGGTAGCAGTAGGGGGCTCGAACCTGATCGGTCTTGAAGAGCAATCCGTCATAGGCCTTGTGGAACAGATCAATGTGCCCCATCGAAACGGCGCCGATGGTATCGCCATGGTAGGCACCCGAAAGCGAGAGAAACCTGGGTTTGGACTCGGGTCGGGTGCGCCTGGAGAATTCGTAGGCGAGTTTGAGGGCCACTTCGGTAGCCGTGGACCCGTCATCGCTGTAAAACACCTTCGAAAGGAGCGGGTTTTTCAGCCTGTGCCCCTGCGGAAGGGCGGGGGATGAAACTCTGCTGCTTGCGTTGAGATCGGGTGGGTTTGCCGCATCGACGAGTTCCGCAGCGAGCAACGACGCGGGCACATTGGCGAGACCCAAAGCCGAGGTGTGGGCCACTTGTTGAAGTTGCCGGTTTATGGCGGCATTGATCTTTGGATGGTTGTGACCGTGGATGTTGGTCCAGATGGAGGAGTTAGCGTCAAGATACTCCTTCCCGTGTATATCAAACAGCAGTGAACCCTTTCCTCCCGCGATGATGATCGGTTCCTTTTTCGCCCAGTCTCGCATCTGGGTGAAGGGATGCCATACATAGAGCCGGTCGGCTTTTGCGATGGGGTGCATTTCAGGTGGTCCTGGACTCTGTCTGGATGGCCGCTTCCGGTTTCGATCCGGGGTTCAGGGCTCCATCCATCTGGAGTGCAATCAGGGCGTCCCGAAGCGAGTCGATGTCCTTCTGGCTATGGGTTGCACTCAAAGTGAGGCGCAGCCGGGCTTGATTCCGGGGAACCGCAGGGAAACGTATTGCGGGGATCAGGAGTCCTCTTTCGCGGAGGGCAGATGCTGCGGCAAGGGCATTGGTTTCATCCCCCACGACAAGGGGCAGAATGGGGCAGGGGGGGCCTTTCCCAAGTGCCGGGAGGCGGGCGGTGACTTGGGCGACACGCTCAAACAGGGCGCGTTGCCGGTTCCGGCCAAACTCAGTTTGGAGAAGGGCCAATCCGGCGGTTGCCGCAGCGCAAATGGCCGGGGAAGGGGCTGTCGAGAAAATGAAAGGGCGTGCTCGATTGATGAGAAGATCGATGAGTGGCCGGGCACCGCAGATGAACCCCCCGGAGACCCCGAGGGCCTTCCCCAGTGTCCCCATCTGGATTTCCACCCGTGATCCCACCCCGGCAGCCTCAGCGAGACCCCGCAAGTTCGCTCCATATAATCCGGTGGCATGCGCCTCATCCAGCATCAGCCAGGCATCATACTTGTCCTTAAGATCGACGATTTCCTTGAGGGGTGCATGATCACCATCCATGCTGAAAACCGACTCGGTGACAATCAATACCGTGCTATCGCGGGCTCGATCCCGTGCCCAGCGGAGGATGCTTTCGAGGTCCTCCATATCATTGTGGTTGAAGATGCGCAGAGCGGCACCCGAGAGGCGTGCGGCATCGATCAGGCACGCGTGGGAAAGTTTGTCCAGAATGACCACATCGTCCCGGGTCACAAGGCTCCCGATGGCACCCAGGGCGGCCGCAAAGCCGGAGGAGAAGGAAAGGGCAGCCGGTTGTTCCTTGAAAGATGCGATCGCATCCTCAAGATCATGGTGCGGACCCAGAGAGCCGCAAATCAGCCGCGAGGAACCGGATCCAACACCGAATCTTTCAACCGCCCGGATAGCAGCCTCCTTCAAGGCGGGTTCATTCGCGAAGCCCAGATAGTCATTGGAAGAGAAATTGAGCAGGGAGCGACTATCGGCTTGAATTTCCGGGCTCTGAGGAGAGTCGATCCGGCGTAGTTGGCGAAACAAGTTTGTGGAGCGGATATCCTCCAGCCGACGCTCCAATTCGGTTTCAAAGCGGCTCATTGGGAAGGATGTATCGCCCCAGGCGGGGCGGCGTCGGGGGTATCAGACGTGGGTGGGTGGGTTCTCCGAAGATCCCCCTCCACCCAGGTTCCTCCGATCATGACGCCAGCGGGCTTTGGAGCATCATTCACGAGATGTTCCATGAAATCAGCATCAGTTCCGCTCCAGGAAATCGCGACCAGATCCGCGAAAGATCCTTCGGAGAGTTGGCCCGCCGAACCCTGCTTTCCGAGGGCTCTCGCACCGTTGATCGTGGCCATTCGCAGGATCGTTTCCGGCCGCAGACCGGGGTGTGCGCCGTGTAGGGAACGAAGTTCCTCAAACATGCTCAATTCGAGGGGCGCGCCGGCAGTTTTGCAAACGCTCGCGAGGCTGTCTGTTCCCAGGCATATGTTGACTCTGGCATTGGCCAGCTTCCGCAGGGGAAACGGATCATGGCCAAAATAATGGTGGCTCCGGGGGCAGTGCGCCACATGGGTGCCCGTCCTGGCCAGGATCGCAGTATCTCCGCGAGCCAGATAGTTGGCGTGCACGGCGATCGTTCGACTCCCCAGAATGCCGCATCGTTCAAGATGTCGAATCGGCGAACCGTTTCCGCAATCGGACATGCTGCGGCCGCTGCGCTTGATCCATTCAAACATCAATCCCTTTCCCTGCATGAACATCTCGAATTCCATGCCGGACTCTGCGACATGGATGCTCATGGGGAGTTCGAAGGTCGATGCCGCAGCGGCGGCAAGCCTCAGGAGTTCCGGGGTGGTGGAGTAGGGGGCGTGCGGGGAGATGCCTCCCCTTGAGTAGCGGTGGGGATGCAGGCAGGCGTGCCTTCTTGCGTCGTCAACTATCTGAACGGGTGAGGATTTCGGGGAGATGGCGATCATCTCCAGAAAGGAGACAACGCGAAGGGAAGATGTATCCCATGCATCGGGTAGCAGTGGGGGCACCGCCTCAATGTCCCCCACGGTCGTGGTCCCGGTGCGGAGAAGCATCCGGGCACCCTGCTGCCAGGAAGTGGAATAATCTTTGAGGTTCCATCCTGACTTTGCCTCTGTGATCAGCTTAAGCCAGTCGCTGAAGACTTTGGGCGGACGGAATTGCCCGGCCATGTCTGTGTAGTCCAGATGACAATGGGCGTTTACCAACCCTGGAATAACGGCCATCTCCCCCAGATCAATCACATCGCGTCGATGACGGTGGCTGGGCCCGAATGGAATGATGGAAACCACCCGCCCACGATGAATGTGAACGCAGGCGTTATGAACGGGGCGCCCTGCAACGGGCAGGAGGAGACGGGCCCTCAGGATCATGTAAGAGTCCCTGCTGGATCAATAGCGGGGACCGTTTATGAGATTTTGCGTTTCCTGGAGGTCAGAGGTCTTTTTCCTGCTGGGTCCGCTTTGTGCGTGCACCGACCTTGTGATTCTGGGTTTTCTGCTTCCCATGCTTCTTGCGGATTTGCTGCTCGATCTTCTTTGCGACCAAATCAATGGCTGCGTAGAGGTCGCTTTCAACATCTTCTGCAAAAAGATCAGGACCAGGTACTTCCAACCGGATGGAACAGGAAAACTGGCGTTCGGGGGCCTTCGTCTTGTCGTGTTCGATGATGACGCGGGCGGTGATGGCGAGTCGATCGAGATGCTCGAACTTCTCGATGCGACTGATAATGTGATCTTCGATGGCTTTGGAGGACTTCAGGTTATGCGTCGAAAGGATCAAGTTCATACATCTATCATGCTACCGGTCTGCAGTTTAGTCAAAGGGTTTCATCATAAACTGCAGAGATTGTGAAGGATGGCTACTCCAGAGACCGTCTCCACTGGAGGGGGCGGGCTCAGATGTCCGGCTTGGTATGGGTTTTCCCGGGTACGGGAAAGTTACCTGCTCGAAGTCGTCGCCGGAGCTTGAATGCGGGGCGGGATTCAATAAGCTCCAAAGTGTGCGGACAAAAATTGTAGCTGTTGCGAACCAAAAGGGCGGGGTTGGGAAAACAACCACCTCCGTGAATCTTTCTGCCTGCCTTGCGGCGGTGGGGCAGCGGGTGCTGCTTTTTGATCTGGATCCGCAGGCCAATGCGACAAGCGGGGTTGGTTTGGAGAAGGTTGAGGGCGCCAGTGCCTATCGCGTGATTCTTGGAGATGGCTCCCTGACTTCGAAGATTCAAAAGACTGCTTTCGAGAATCTGCACATTGTTCCGAGTGAAGTTGACCTTTGTGGAGTGGACGTCGAACTGGCACGGGCTGAGAACCATCTGCGCCGGGTTGCGGATGCGCTGGCTCCCGTTGCCAGTTCCAAGGACTATGACCTGATTGTAATCGATTGTCCCCCCTCGCTTGGAATACTCACCTTGAACGCCTTCACCGCGTCCGATTATGTTCTTGTGCCGCTCCAATGCGAATACTATGCGCTGGAGGGGATTTCGATGCTGACCCGTGTGATGAGCCAGTTGCACGATTCAGGGGTGAATTCCCGCCTCGAGTTGCTTGGGGTGGCAATGACGATGTATGATGGACGGACCCGCCTTTCACAGCAGGTGGTGGGAGAGGTGCGCGAGCACTTTAAAGACAAGGTGTTTGAAACATTGATCCCGAGAGCGACCCGTCTGGCCGAGGCGCCGAGTTTTGGCAAGCCGATCATTCACTACGATAAATACAATATGGGAGCCGCCGCCTATGAGATGCTGGCTCAGGAAGTCCTCTCACGACTCTCGAAGTAGGTCGATGTCAAATTCCTTTTGAGGCACTCAGCCCGTTCATGCGGGATTCCCCAAAAAAATCGGGGAGGTGTTTAATCCTCCCCGAAAAGCAGGTCATCAGGACCGAATAAAACCTTACGCGGCCGGTGCGGGGGATGGGCTTCTGCTGGAGATTTTCCCAGAAGATCCGCCGTTGTCATTCTTGAACTGAAAACTTCTCCAGAACTTCATGGGAAGCAGCCCCATTCCAATGATTGCCGCCTGCGTTCCGATGAAGAGGATGAGCCACCAGAATGCGGCATCCATGAAACCGTAGGAGTGGAGGCCGATTCCGAGCATGTTCACCCCGAACCACGAGAAGGCGGTAATGATGTTTCCGAAGATGGCAAGGTTCATCAATCCACGGTCGCGAACCAGCCCGCCCCATCGGGCGTGGAGGATGACGGCATTCCAGAGGACGATCAGCAGGGCCCCGTTTTCCTTCGGATCCCAACCCCAGAAACGACCCCAGGATTGATCCGCCCAAATGCCTCCAAGGACGGTTCCCGCGAAGCTGAAGAGTGTTGCAAAGCAGATGATTGCATAAACCATCTTACTGAGGGACTTGCCGATTTCGAGCTTCGGTCCGGTGGAAGTAGAGCCGGGACCTCCAGGGATTTTCCCCAGAAGCGGAGTTAGCAGTCCAAGGAACACGTAAACCACCGCCAGAAATCCGGCTGCGAACGTTGCGGAGTAGCCCATGGTGATTGTGACAACGTGAGTGGCGAGCCAGAAGTTGCTGTCCAGAACCGCGCGCATCATCTCCATCGTGTCCCCTCCGAGAGCGAGGTTGTGTGCGATGAACAGGGTGACGAAACCGACAAGGGAGGCCATCAGTGAGCCGATGCCCAGCTTGTAGATTCTCTCGAGGAAGATACCAAAGATCATTGCCCCCCAGCCGATGAAGACTGCAGATGAATACAAGTTGGTGACGGGCGGTCGCGACTCCAGATACATCCTGAACACAAGGCCGAAGGTGTGAACGGCTCCGCCAAGAATAATGAGCCAATAGGCGGAGAGCCGAAGGGATTCAGAAAAGTTGGGGGCTGAAGACAAGGTGAGCAGAGCGGTGGCTGCGAGTAAAAAGGCGGCTATGTAGATGATGACTGCGTGGACGAAAGCCTTCGTGTCGTTGTAAAAGAACTCCTCGTTGCCTTTCTTGACCTGTACCGCAAATCCCTCCTTCAAGAACCATTCACGATAGGAGGCCACTGCGGTGTTGAACTCGGCCGGGCGGTCCTGGGTGTAAGCACTGGCGATTGTGGCCAGGTATTCTATTGGCGGTGGCACGCTCGAATTCCTCACGCTTTGAATCATCCCCTCGCCGATGTTGCTCCAATCTTCGTGCTTTTGATCCGCACGGGTTGGGGGCACTACCAGGGGATAGCTCTGCCCGGCGTTCGGATCCCTTGCCAGCTGGAAGAACTCTGTCATGGGCACCATGAAGTCCTTGAGGAGTGCTTCATCAAAGGACTTTCCTTCCTCCTTGCCTCTCATCGCCTCCAAACCCGCAGCCATGGTCTTCTTGAAGCTGGCCAACTCCTTCTCGAAATCGTTCCAGGAGGGTGGACGGGCCGAGGCCTTCATCATTTGATAAACGAAAACCGCATTGTTGAGCTTCAACACCTGCTTGTGGAAGGCCGTCTTCTGCTTTTCCTCAAGGGATGCCGCCTTGCTTCCCTGCTTTTGAATTTCAGCAATTACAGGCTCAATCTCCTTGAAGGTGTAATAGCGAAGGCCTGATTTTTCAATTCCCTTGTCTCCAAGGTTGAGTTCATCGATCAGTTCAGGGTGGTGAATCAGAAAAATGGGGCGGGTGTCCGCAAGATCCGGCTTGAAGAACACCTCAAGCAACCACTCCGAGGATTTCAACTTCTTTGCGTGGTGCCAGAACTTCCAGGATGGAACCAGTTCAAGGGGCACATCGCCAGTGGAACGTATCTGGAGCAGGGTGTTGCGGCCAACCGAATCCATTGGCTGAATCCGGCCATTCATGAGAACCGGCAGTCTTCCGAACTCACGGATATGAAGGCCTGACTCGCTCTTTGGCATGAAGACTACAATGACTTCGATGCCGAACAGGGCCAGAAAAAACCAGGGGATGATTTTGTAAAGCAGTTTCATACGTAGCGTTTCTTGATGAAGCCCACAAGGTGGAGCCCGAATTGAAAGAGCAAACCGATGGAAATGAGGATTGTGGAAAAGTAGGGGGTCAACCACCCGGGATTCCGCACCACCTGGAAGGTCGAGGAGGGAGCGGAACCCATGCTGGAGGCCATCTCTCCCGCGGACATCTGGTATTGGTAAAAGGTGCTGCCCGAATAGCGGAGGGGGTTGTTCATGTAAATGACGGTCTCACGATCCTCGTTCTTCTCGCTGTTACGAACCTTCACCCGGCTGGCAAAGTTTTTGGGGATTTCCGTGCCCTTGTATTTCTCATGTGTGGCCTTCAGGAGTGTGAGGGTGAAGGGATAGTAGTGCCGGGCAAACCTCATCGCGATGTTGAACTGTTTTCCATCCACAGTAAAAGGTTGATCCGCTCCGGTATAAGAGGAGACGAGGAAAGTGCCCAACGTCCTGCCTGCTTTTGAAAGTTCAACAAGGGCCGTGGGGGTGTTGCGCCCGTCCATGTCTGTCACGGAAGGGGCGGGAACCACCAGAGCATCCTTGAGAAGGCCTTCTGTTGCACCGGACTTGATCGCGTTCTGGGGAGCCTTTGAGTCGGCTTGAACCAGGGATGCGTTCACCCAACGCTTTTTAAGTGTGACGTCAAACGGCAGTTTGGGGTCGCTGATTGTTTTGTTCTTCTCCAGAGAATACTCAGGAATGGCATGTACGCGGTCATATTCGGAGTCGGATTGGTCAAGGATCACCAACTCATTGCCTCGAAAATCCTCTGAGTAGTTTTTAGACTCCCCCTCGAAGAGTTGCATCGAGCTTTCCTTCGAGAGCATGTCCGTTGCGAGTTGCCCTATGAGAAGGAGAATGAGGCCTAAATGAACCATGACGATCCCTGCCTTGTCCCGCCTGAAACCGAACCGTTTGTAATGGGCGGAGATCAGGTTGATGAGCAAAAAGCCTCCCACCAGATAACCTCCGGGAAACACCGGAATCTTGAGCCCTGTCCCGGGTGGAGACCAAAACACAAAGAAGCTTCGGAAAAAATCATTCTGAGCCTTGTAGAGGCCGAGATCCACCTGGGCGATGGTGCCCGCGAAAACCAGCACGAGGCCTGCAAAAAGGCAGACCACCGTGAGCCGTAGCGAAGACCAGAAGTCTATGAATTTATCAAGCATGGGGATATTTCACGGTTTCAACGAACTTTAGGAAGGCACCCTTTTCCTGCTCCACGACATCGGATCCACCCATCAATTTGTAGAACCAGCTCGCGCCCTGAACAGGAACGATCACCCCGATCACCCTCGCGGCTTTGCCTGTCCGGGCATCGGTGCCGGAAAGATCCACCACGGAGGCCTTGCCTGCCGCGACTGTGATTGATTGAACCAGCTTGCCCATTTCCGCCTCGCTGGCATCTGCCAGACCTAGTTGCTTGCGCCAGCGGTTAACGTTCATTGACAATCCGCCACCATCACCGCCTGAAACACTGACATTCACCACGGTTCCAGACTGTTCCCCTCCCACGAGGAATTTGGCGGCCAGAAACTGTCCTCCCGAGATTTCCTTCCAGGCAGGGGGAACCTGCCAGTCCGGGTGGTCTCCAGAGGGTGCGGCTGCTCCGGCGGCTGCAGCCATCATGGGCGCTGCGCCCATGCCCGGCATTCCTCCGCCGATTGGCGGATGTGAGGGGGGCAATTCAGTCCCGCCCATGGCCATTCCGGGCGGCATCCCTGCAGGGGCCGAGAACTGCACAGATTTCAAAAACTCCGAGAACGCGCCACGGTTACTCTCGATCAGGTCGGGATCTCCACTGGCCTTGAAGAACCAGGCCACGCCGTCTTTTCTCAAAACCGTTGCCAAAATGCGGGATTTTTCCCCCGAACTGGAGTTGGTTCCGGCTTGATCGAACAGCTGGGCTTTGTCCCCTGCGATTTCCACGGGAACGGAGAGTTTCGCCAACTCGCTTTCTGCGACCCCATCCAAGCCAACCTGTTTGCGCCATCGGTTGACATTGTCCAGATCGGATCCGGCCATGCCCGGCAGAGGAACGACACTTATATCCACCAGTTTACCACCCGAATTAACCTTGAAAGAGGCCACACGCATCTCGCCAGGGGCCACCTCTTCCCACCCGGAGGGGGTCTTGTAAGTCAGTTGTGGCATACCGCCGGAGGCGGGTTCGTGGTTATGCCCTCCCATTTCATTCCCGGTTGACGCCTGGGAAGGGGCTTCCTTGGCGACCTTGTAAACCGCCACTTCCCCACGATCGCATCCGGCAATCGTGAGTGCCAAAATCAGGGCTGAAGTTCCCCTAATGCAAAATGCACCCCACCGTTCTTTATAAAAATTCACCGTTCTTGTTTAGCGCGATTATGGCTATAACGCAAGAAATTGTTCCTCGTGCAACAAAAAATGTAAAGGTTCAGATTAGGGTCGCTCTCACATCTCACTGGATTCTGCCGTGGACCAGTCCAATTGGTTGCGATTTGGAGGTTGGGAGTTTGACACCATCGCTTTTGTCCGGGGAACTGGATTAAGATGAACTGCCGGGCATCCGAGGGGATGTTAGATTCCAGATGCGGGGGCGTTTTCGGGATCCCCCGTGGTGGAATCTTTCGATCAACATAGGCCAGGGTTGCTGGTAGAGAGTGCTTTCCGGCAGGGATTTAGGATTTGGATTGGGATTTGTTCCCAGCGGTCCACGGGAGTGATACTTTTTTTGAACATTTTCAGGGCGTCACTTTCTAATTTTTTCGAAAATGTGCTGCTCAAACCTGAGAGACGCAGGGTGTTGGGAAGAACTTAGTGTTTACAAAACAGGTTTTTGCAGGTATTTGGAGCCTCCCCGGAAGTTCGGGAAGGTTTGGGGTGGCGGTCAAACCACCACAGAAGACATGTTTTAATATGATTAACGTTCAAGATCTGGCGAAGTCCTTTGGAACAAAGAGAGCCGTCGATGGCGTGACGTTTTCAGTCGAACGCGGCGAGGTGCTGGGTTTCCTTGGGCCAAACGGCGCCGGAAAATCCACGAGCATGCGGATGATCACCGGGTTCATCCCCGCGACGTCCGGGACGGTCAAAGTGGGCGGATTCGATATTTCCACCGACCCAATACCGGCCAAGCGGCTGATCGGATACCTGCCTGAAAATGCGCCTGCCTACACCGATATGACGGTGCTGGGATTCCTCAGTTTCGCTGCTGAGATCCGCGGGTTGGCGGGAGACTCCCGAAAGCGGGCGGTTAACCGTGTGGTGGAACTGTGCTTTCTGGAGCCTGTGCTGCATCAGTCGGTGGAAACCCTGTCCAAAGGGTTTCGCCACCGGACCTGTTTTGCCCAGTCGATCATCCATGATCCGGATGTGCTCGTGTTGGATGAGCCGACGGATGGTCTTGACCCCAACCAGAAGCATGAAGTCCGGCAGTTGATCCGTCGGATGGGTGAGAAGAAGGCGATCATTTTCTCGACCCACATTCTGGAGGAGGTTGATGCCGTTTGTTCCCGGACGATTATCATTGACCGTGGACGGATTGTCGCCAACGGGACTCCTGCTGAACTCAGGCAGAGATCCGAGTGGGCTGGGGCTGTGACCGTGAGAATCAATGGCGCTGCCGGAGCTGTGGTTTCCCAGAAGTTGGGAGGCATATCCACTGTGAAACGCTCCATGATCATCAAGGAGGAGGGTGGGAGTGTGACTTTGAGGGTGTTCGCGAAGCAGGGACAGGTCCCGGGTCTTGCACGGAGCATCGCTGAGGCCGCGCAGGGATGGCAGATCGAGGAACTGCACACCGAGGAAGGCCGTTTGGACGAAGTTTTTCGTAGTATCACGATGGCAGACACTGCGGGCACAAAACCGGCGGCTGACAAAATTTAGAATCTAGAAAAGACGAAATGAACGCTTGGTCAAACATCAAAACGATTACAAAGCGGGAGCTCGGGGCGTATTTTTCATCGCCACTGGCTTTCGTGTTCATTGTGATTTTCCTGCTTCTCTGCGGGTTTTTCACATTCATGGTGGGTGGTTTCTTTGAGCGGGGTGAGGCCTCCCTTGTTCGTCCGTTTTTCGACTGGCACCCCTGGTTTTACCTCTTCCTCGTCCCCTCAGTGGGGATGCGTCTGTGGGCCGAGGAACGTAGGGTCGGAACCCTTGAGCTGCTGTTGACGATGCCGATCACCTCATGGCAGGCCATTGTTGGTAAATTCCTGGCATCCTGGCTGTTTCTGGCGCTTGCCCTGTTGCTGACCTTCCCGGTGGTCCTCACCGTGAACTATCTGGGCAGCCCGGATAACGGAGTCATCTTCACCGGTTACATCGGCAGCTGGCTGATGGCTGGGGCCTATCTGGCGATCAGTTGTGCCACCTCCGCTCTGACCCGGACGCAGGTTGTGAGTTTCATTCTTTCCCTGGTTATATGCCTGTTCCTGATCCTGTGCGGCTTTCCGCCGGTGATCAAACTGATTGAATCCTGGGCCAGCCCGAAGCTCGTTGAGATCGTCACGGCCATGAGCGTTATCACCCATTTTGATGGGTTTCAAAAAGGGGTCCTTGATTCAAGGGATGTGATTTTCTTCCTCTCAATCATTGGATTCTCGCTGTTCTGTAACTCTGTCATCATTCGCGGGCATCGCGCCGGCTAAACCAAGGAATTTCCCCCGATGAAAAGTAAACCACTGGAGACTCTACTGTATAGCGCCGTCGGTGTGGCGGCCATGGCGATCATCGTCATCGCTGGCAACATCGTCACCTCTGCGTTCAAACAACGCATTGATCTGACCAAAGAGCAGGCCTACACCCTGTCACCCGGCACGCGGGCCATTCTCAAGAAGCTGGACACCACGGTGAAGGTGCGCCTCTACGTCACGCAGGGGGACGCATCAAGTCCTGAGACGGTGTTCCTGCGGGGCTATGCCCGCAAAATTGAGGATTTGCTGGCGGAATACCGTCAGGCGGCCAACGGGAAGCTGGTCGTTGAAAAACTTGACCCCCAGCCCGATTCGGATGCCGAGGATTCGGCCCGATTGGACGGGGTTGAGGGGGAAATGCTGCAGAATGGGGAGAAGTTCTATCTGGGCCTCTCGGTGAGCATTATCGATTCCAAGCAGGCGATTCCGTTTCTCGCTCCCAATCGTGAGCGCCAATTGGAGTATGACCTTTCGAGGGCCATCACCCGCGTGGTCTCTCCTGACAAACCGGTGGTTGGAATCATGAGCCCAATGCCTGTCTTCGGAACTCCTTCTAATCCAATGATGGCCAGGATGGGCCAGCAGGGGAGTCAGCCCTGGGCTTTGGTCACGGAGTTGAAGAACGACTTCTCGGTGAAATCGGTGCCGATGGACTCTGAGAAGATTGACGATGACGTCAAAGTGCTGATTGTCATCCATCCCCGGGACATTAAGGACAATGCCCAATATGCCATCGACCAGTTTGTGCTCCGTGGTGGAAAGTTGATCGCCTACCTGGACCCTCTCCCGCTGATTGACAGCAAGGAGCAAAATCAGATGTTCGGAAGCATCCCCAATTCCGGATCGAACCTCGAGAAGCTGATGAAGTCCTGGGGATTTGCCTTGGACACCAGCAAGGTCGTGGCCGATTTGAATTACAAGATGCAACTTGGGGGACGGAACGGTCAACCACAGGAGGCTCCAGCCTTTCTTTCAGTGACCGCCGATGGGATCAATGGCGATGACATTGTGACCAGTCAGATCGACAATATCTGGTTGCCCTTTGCGGGAGCGATCACCGGCACGCCCGTGGCCGGTTTGACCATGACACCGCTGATCAAGAGCACCAAGCAGTCGCAGCTTGTG
This sequence comes from uncultured Verrucomicrobia subdivision 3 bacterium, assembly GCA_903913865.1. Taxonomy (GTDB): domain Bacteria; phylum Verrucomicrobiota; class Verrucomicrobiia; order Limisphaerales; family UBA8199; genus UBA693. The sequence goes on along the minus strand of CAIWMU010000014.1, from coordinate 7,165 downwards.
GATGGCTTCATGGCCAATCTTTCCGGCGAGAACGTGATCAAGGAATTCAAGCCATCCCTCACGGAATACATTCTGGGGATGCGCCTGAAGGGCAAGTTCAAGACTGCTTTTCCGGGAGGCAAGCCAGGGGAGACCAACGCCCCGGCCGGGCTGAAGGAGTCAGCGCAGGAGAACAACGTGATCGTCTTTGCGGATGCTGACATGCTGTTCGACAACTTCGCGATGCGGCAGGTGCAGAGTCCTTTTGGGAACATGGCGATGGCCATGAATGGGAACCTGAACATGGCCCAGAACGCCGTGGAGCAGCTTGCGGGTGACAACAACCTGATTGGCGTGCGGAGTCGGGCAGTGCAGAACCGCCCGTTCACTGTTGTGAAAAAGATGCAGGCCGAGGCTGAGTCAAATTACCGGAGCAAGATCAAGGACATGGAAGAGAGCCTCGCTGAGACCCAACGGCAGCTCAGCGAGCTGCAGCAGAAGAAGGAGAAGGGGCAGCGCTTCATCCTCTCTCCTGAACAGCAGGCCGCCCTGGAAACATTTCGGAAGAAGGAGTCGGATGTGAAGATCAAGTTGAAGGAGGAGCGCAAGCAGCTTCGCCATGATATTGACGCCCTTGAAACGAGGCTCAAATGGTTTAACATTGCCGCCATGCCTCTTCTTGTCAGCCTTTCAGGAATCGGCCTTGCCATGTTTAAGCGGAAGAAGACAGCCGCGAGATAAGTCAGCAGGGGGCGTTGCAGGGCGGGTTTGTCTGAGAACCGTCCAGCCCCCCATTTTTAGAACCTGAAATCCAAAGTAGAACACTATTTCACACAGTTTTTATGAACCGCAAACAATTGACGATTCTCCTGGCCCTGGTGGTTGTGATCGGCGGGGCCGGGTTGCTGCTCCGCCAACAGCAGAGTTCCGCCTGGACTGAGAAGAATCCTGCCATAGGCAAGAAGTTGTTGGGCGACTTCCCGGTCAACGACATCGCTCAAATTGTGGTCCGGCATGGAACCAACTCAATCACCCTTGCCAAGAAGGATGACCTCTGGCGGGTGCAGGAGCGCAAGAATTATCCGGCGAACTACGCTGAGATCAGCGACTTTCTCCTGAAGGCCCGCGAGTTGAAGGTCGTTCAGAGCGAGAAAGCCGGGCAGTCCCAACTCCCCCGCCTGGCTCTGGCGAATGACAATTCGACCAACTCCCCCACGATCGTTGAATTCAAGGATGGATCGGGCAAAGCGGTTCGCCAGCTTCTGCTTGGCAAGAAACATCTCCGCAAATCCAACCAGCCCGCACCGATGATGGGAGACATGGGCGGTGATGAAGGCTACCCGGACGGGCGTTATGTGAAGGTCGGCTTTGATTCGGATGTCGTGTCCCTGATCAGTGAGGCCCTGCTGAATATCGAGCCGAAGGCGGAACAATGGCTGGGGAAGGATTTTATCAAAGTTGAGAAGGTTCGCGCCGTGGCAGTGACCCATCTCGAGACGACCAACTCCTGGAAAGTGAGCCGCGAGACCGAGTCGGGTGAGTGGAAGCTTGCGGACGCCAAACCTGCCGAGCAATTCGACAACGGGAAGGCTTCCGCCCTGAGCTCGTCCCTCGCTTCGGCCGCTTTCACGGATGTGGTGGTCGATCCAAATCTCCCATCCCTCGGGCTCGACAAGCCGACGCAGGTTGTTATGGAAACCTTCGACCATTTCACCTACACCCTGAAAATCGGGGTGAAGGCCAGTGATGCCTACCCCCTGACTGTGGATGTTTCTGCAGAGTTACCCAAGGAGCGGGTTGTCGGCAAGGATGAGAAGCCGGAGGACAAGGCGAAATTGGACAAGGAATTTGCCGACAGCCAAAAGAAACTTCAGGAAAAGCTGGCCCAGGAAAAGGGTGTCGCTGGTTGGACCTATCTTGTTTCCAGTTGGACTTTGGAATCCGTCATGAAGGAACGAAGCCAACTCATGGCGGATAAGAAGGATGCCGCAAAGCCCGACGACAAGGGGGACGGGGATGCTGCTCCACCGGGCTTCCCACCCCTTGGAAAGCCCTGATTGGAGATCAGTTCGATTCCGCTGTCAGCCAGTGCTCGCAGCAAAACATAAATCCCGACATTGTCGGGATTTATGCTTTTATGAAATGACGCGGAAGAATCCGGTCAGTCGAAGGTCTCCACCCGGATCATCACCGGGGGTGCCTTGACCACTGGCAACCTGCTTATCCTGGAAAGTGCGGCGGAGACGGTGCCGCTGGATGCCTTGTGCAGCATCAGGATCAACGGAACAGTTTCACCCTCATGCCCCTCCGGTTGGATGACCGATGAGATCCCGATGCGGGCATCGCCAAGGATTTTGGTAATCCGTGCCATCGTTCCCGGAACATCACTCACCGTCAGGCGCACAAAATATCTGGAGGCAACCTCTTCGATCTTCGCAACGGTTCCCTTCTTGTCATGCGTGGCGAATGGGGGCACCCGGTGCGGGGTGCCAAATTTCAGGTCGAGTGCCGCATCAGCCAGATCGCTCAATACCGCGCTCGCCGTGGCATCCTTGCCTGCGCCGCGTCCGTAAAAAAGGGTGTCTCCGACGATATCCCCACGAACGAAGACAGCGTTAAACACCTGGTTCACATTGGCCAGAACATGTGAGTTCGGGACCAGGGTTGGATAGACGGACACCTGCACTCGGGCACCCTCGGGGGTGGATTTGCGGGCCTTGGAGGATCGCCCCGGGGCAGTTGTTTTGGCGGGAAGAATCTTCAGGATTCCAAGCAACTTGATTGTGTAACCCAGCTTCTCCGCAAACTGGATGTCGATACGCGAGATGTGGCGGATTCCTTCGACATAAACATCCTTCGGGTTCACCCAAAACCCATGGGCCAGGGAGGCCAGGATGCCGATCTTGTGCTGTGCGTCGTGTCCATCGATGTCCAGGGAGGGTTCCGCCTCGGCGTAGCCCTGTGCCTGGGCATCCTTCAGGACCGCCGTGAAGTCAGCCCCCTCGAGCTTCATCCGGGTCAGGATGTAGTTGCAGGTCCCGTTCACGATGCCGTAAAGGTGGGTGATGCGATTGCCCACGAACCCTTCCCGGAGGGCTTTGATGATGGGAATGCCACCGCACACACTGGCCTCGTAGTAGAGGTTCGTGCCATGCCTGGCAGCGGTCGCAAACAACTCCTCACCGTGGGCGGAGAGGAGGGCTTTGTTGGCCGTGATGACCGGCTTGCCGAGCTTCAGCGCCGTCATCACGATCGTCCGCGCCAGAGTCGTGCCTCCGACCAGTTCGGCGATCATCTGGATTTCGGGATCGTTCACCACCGCCTGCCAGTCGGTGGTCATCAGTTCTGCGGGGATGGGGTAGGGGCGGGGTTCATCGAGAGCCTTCACCGCGACCCTTGCGAGACGGATGTTCACACCTGTGCGGGAGGCGATCAGGTCGGCGTTGCGTTGCAGGGCGTTCACCACCCCGCTGCCCACCGTGCCACCGCCGATCATTCCCAGAGTTACCTGTTGCATCATATCTTTACTTTTAGTTTGCCCGCAGAGGGTGCCAAAAATTGTCCGCGCCACAATCCAAAATTCGAGAGAACGGGTGTTGAAAAAAATGCGCCGCCCGGATTGGGCGGCGCGGCTTGTGACAGTCTGGCGTTTGTGGATCAGGCTTTCGCTGCTTTGATCCCCGGCGCGGAGGGGTTGGCTTCCGGACCGAAATAGCGAAGGCACACGAGCGGTTCGGTGGTGCTTGTGTTCTTGAAGACCACTCCTGCGCTGGATCCCTGAGCGGTGCAGAAGAATTCGTCCTCAGTCAGCTCGGTGAAGCGGATCAGTTTCGGGCTGTTGATCGTCTGCCCGTTGATGGTGCCGCGACCCTGCACGCAGATGAGGCCATAGGCACCGGTGTCGGTGATCTTGCATTCCGCACCGGGGTCCACCGTAAGTTCCTTGGCGGTGAACAGTTGCTCATTGTAAACCTTGCCATAGACGATCCAGCGATCCACGTAGCCCTGATCGGCGGTGTCCCCAACGGGGATGGGCTCGAGGAAATGGTTGTCCTTGAAGTTCGGATCCACATTGGATTCCCAATCCAGCTGCTCGACCAGGTAATCCAGATCCTGATGATGCTTCTTGGGAACGTCCTTGACCAGCAGCGACCAGGGAACTTCGCGGCCTTCGACAAGGGATTGATACATGCCGAAGACATCGCTTCCCCACTGGGGTTCGTAGGTGCAAAGGGAGCCCGGGGCGTGGAGGATGCAGGGGGGGACGAGCCATCCGGTCCCGGTCTGGAGGCGGTAGGCTTTGGAGAGGTCCAGAATTCCATTGTCACCCTTGTTCCAATTCTCAAGGCAGCGGCGGACCTGTGCCTTGGTCGTTCCAGGTTCCAGACCGAAGAAGGTGTAGGGAAAATTGTTGCCCACGTTGTTGTGCTGGGGCGGGAAGTAGTAGGATTCCGGCTTCCCTTCCTGACCGACCCGCTTTGCCTGGGCGGCGCTCTGGTGCATGTGGTGGGGGATCGGGCCCATGTTGTCGAAGAACTTGGAATAGACAGGCCACCGCTTGTATTTGGACCAGATCTCCGATCCGACGATGGTCGCCCCGCACTCCGCCACCGCCTGCTGCAGTGTGAAGCGCACCTTGCCGGCGACAACGTAACTGAGGCCCTCATCCGGGGTGCGGTTTTCGTTGGCCGCCGGGGTTGTGGAGGCGAACCAGCGTTCATCAATACCGCCACGGTTGAGTCCGTAGGCGTAGAGATCATCGGGATGCAGTTTCAACCGTTTGCCGGGTTGCAAAAAGGACCGGGGCACCCAGCAGGGGGCGAGGCGCAGCAGGCCGCCGGTTTCCTGAAGGGTGGCTTCAACGGTGCTCTTGACCTTTTTCGAAAGGACTTTCAGCGAAGTAATTGTATTGGTGCTCATATTGGCGGTTCACCGTTGCAAATTTGGGGGGCGGTGGCAAGCGCTTCCGCAGTTCGGGAGGCGGGAAAATTGAGCAACCCGCCCCGGGTGGGGGCTCTTTGGTGGAATCGAGCGATGGCGGTTGAACTCTCCGGCCGTTTTCATTGTCCAGAGTGTCCCCGATTTTCAGGGCGAAACCCGGCCAGACTGTTCAATCCCGGGTGTCCGGCAGAAAGCAAGCCACCGCAGCGGCGGGCAGGAAGAGCATTCCCGCATAGAGAAGCCCAGCCCGGTGATCACCAAAGGTGGAGAACAAACCGAAAAAGATGGTGCCAAGGGCCGCCGTGATTCTGCCAATGTTGTAGCAAAATCCGGCACCGGTGGTTCGGATCAGGGTCGGGAAGAGGGGCGGCAGATACATGGTGAACAGGGCAAAGCCGCCCTGACAGAATCCTATCCAGGGGAGCCAGTTCAGGATGGCGTGGTGATCCCTGGGTGTCCCGTAGGCGCCGAGCATGCAGCAGAAATAGGCTATAAACATGGCCACGATGGCGTTCCTGTAACCCACCTGCTTCGCAAGCCAGCCGGAGAAGAAGTTGCCGACAATCGAGGTGCCGATGACCAGATACATCGCGATGCTGGCGAGCTTGTTCTTCTCCCCGGCACTGAGCGAAAGGACTTCTGGGAGATTCCGTAGGTGCTGCTGATGCCAGAACATGAAGGCCCAGTGGGCCGTCAGGGAGATGGAGCAGGTGGCGATGATCCAGAGGGTGGTGCGCCGTTGCCCGCCGGCAAACAGGTCCCGGAGTTTGGGTGTGTTGCTGCCTGATCCCTCGTGTGCCGTGGACCACTCCTCGGGTTCAGGAACCGCCCGACGGATCCAGAGCACGAGCAGGGCCGGGAGGATCCCAACAAGGAACAGGTAGCGGGGCGGGGCGGATGCCAGAAGCATGTTGGCGAGGCCTGCCCCGATGATTCCAATATTCACACCGGTCTGCAAAACAGCCGCGAGCCAGGGCCGCCACCGGGGTGGCCAGGTCTCAGCGATCAGGGAGGCCCCGACAGCCCATTCCCCCCCGATTCCCAGGGCAGCCAGGAACCGGAAAATCATGAGGTGCCACCATTGGGTCGCAAAAAAGGAAAGGCCCGTAAAACTGGCGTAGGTCAGGATCGTCAGCACCAGCGCCTTGGACCGGCCCAGGCGGTCCCCAATCCTCCCGAACAATCCTCCGCCAAAAGCCCACCCCAGAAGGAAGGCACCCTGAATGATCGATCCGTAGTGGCCAACCTTGGGATCGGCTGTGGAGCCCACCCCCAGCAACTCCGCGACGAACGGGGCCGCCACCAGGGTGTAGAGGTGCATGTCCAGCCCGTCAAAGGTCCATCCCAGCCACGCTGCCAGGCCGGACCGCCACTGGGCCGGGGAAAGATCCCGAAGGCGGGTCGCGGGCACAGGCGCGGAGGCACCTTCAGGCGACAGTTTGGGTTTGGATGTCACGCAGCAGGAACAGCGGTGGAGGGACTACGGGGGTGTAACCTGGCGGGGAGATCCCTTCTACCACTTGCGCTCGAGCAAACGGGCCCGCTGCATCTCATATTCGGTGGGGCTGAGAGCGCCCGAGTCCTGGGCCTTTTTCAGGTCAATGAGCTGCTGGCCAAGAGTTGCGTTTGTTGGAGGCAGGGGATCACGGTTCCCGATCGTGGCAACACAACCGGCAGACACCACCGCACAGAGAGCCAGCATGGAGGCCGACGTGAAGAATCGTTCAAGTTTCATATCCGTGAATTGAATGGGGCAGGGAGGAAAAGGTCAAGGTCGATGAGGGGGTGTGGCGCACGGCAGGGGGCCATGGGTCGGGCTTTCAGCCCTTCGGATGGATGATTTGTGGTCCAAAAACCTATGGCGGTGCCATAGGCTGGGATGGGGTTGCGGCGTTGGCGCTCGTTTCGGATAGGGCCAACGGCGCGGTTTGTTCAAGGGCCAACGGCCCGGAATCATACCAGCCTATGGCATCGCCATAGGAATTGGGCATCGGAATGAATGGAGGGCTGAAAGCCCGGTATCATGGCATAGGTGTGGCCGGGGTGATGGGTCGGGCTTACAGCCCTCGGATTTATCATTTGTGGTCCAAAATCCTATGGCTGCGCCATAGGCTGGGTGCGTCTGGGAGCGCACTTGAACAGGAGGGTGGAAGTCCCTCTTTAGCGGTGCTTCCCGCTAATAACTGAAAGTAACTGCAGGTCAGTGATGGCTTGTGGAGAGCAACTGGAAGTGAACGGATAGTCC